>CAYOWH010000101.1:0-6770 GCA_964407615.1 uncultured Bacteriovoracaceae bacterium
TTCCGTATTCGAGCCGACGAATTCTCCCACTAAACGAAAAAGGATTTTTGAACATCGTGGTCAAATAGTAGACGCAGCACCCCTAGCGACAATAACTATTTAACCATTCCCATTTCCACCCGCCCCCTTCTTGTATTCACTTTTTCACTTTTGCACAGGAGCTTCGCTCCGATTTGCACCTTTCCACTGCCTCTTGCCTCCCCCGTCCCCTCGCCCACTTATCCACCCGCCCCCTTCTTATATTCCCCATGCCCTCCATCACTCACCCACTTCGCTTTAAGAAAAACCACCTCTTTGTAGAGATTGGCAGAGCGCTCTGGGTTTACGATACTGGGGCCGATAGCTCATTCGGCGATAGGCGTGTGAGCCTGTTTGGACCAGCCGAAGAAATTCAATCCCTTTACGCTGGCCAGTTCTCAGCCGCGGACATCTCGGGGTTCCTAGGCGAGACTGTTGCGGGTGTTATCGGAGCCGACATCATTAATCGCTACGATCACATTATCGACCTTAAGAACAATGTCCTCACCGTAAGCGATGGCGACCTCACGTCGACTGGTACGACCCAAGCACTAGACTTCTTTATGGGCGTACCGATGCTGTCCGCCATGGTCGGCAATACACTCTGTAAGCTCTTCTTCGATACTGGAGCGCAAATCTCCTACTTCCAAGGCGAAGCCCCACTCAACGCCCCTGACGCGGGTATCCTACAGGACTTCTTCCCGATGATTGGCGAGTTTGAAACCCCGACCAAGATGATTCCTCTCGAGCTCTCCGACATCCGACACACCATACGATTTGGCAAACTACCTGGCATGATGGGCATGGCTCTACAAATGGCTGGCGTCTCGAGCATCCTCGGCAACGAAGTCATGCGCAACCGCATCACCGGCTACTTCCCCCGTCGCAACGAACTTGTACTGCAAAGTTAAACACCTCGCCTCTTCTTCATACATAGTTAGTAGATCACACGGCAGCGTCCAAACCTCTCAATTTAGTCAAAAATATTAAGAATTCATTAATGAAATTCTTTTTGTAATGTCTTCCCAGTTAATGGTGGGTGTCATGTGGCACCAAGAAATTCGGATAGATCCCTTTATTCTCTCTTTTGTTAACCCCATTGATGTTAGAACGTGACTGAAAGTATAACTTGATGAGGTACATGCCGAACCATTGGAAATAGAAACTAAATCCTTTAACTGTAAAATGATAGCTTCAGAATCGAGACCCGGGAATGAGATATTCAGTGTGTTTTCGATAACACTTGATTGATTGCCGTTTGGAATACCACCGATTGAAATTAGTTGTTTAACAGCTTTTTCCTTTATATTTCGACAAATCTGGGTGCGCTCTTTATTATTTTTGGTCGCAAGATCCACAGCCTCACCCAGAGCCACAATCAAATGAACAGGCAAAGTGCCAGGTCGTAATCCTCTTTCCTGTCCACCCCCAACCATGATCGGATCAATGGGAGGCTCCTTATACCTGCGACAGCGAGCTAGTAGTATCCCTATACCTTTGGGCGCATAAATTTTATGCCCACTGGCGCTAATTAAATCTATTCTCCTATTCTTAAGATCTGGGATAATTTTTCCAAAACTTTGTGAAGCATCGACGTGGAAGTAGGCATCGTGACCTTCAAGTACTTTTGCATATTCCGATATAGGCTGAGTAACCCCTGTCTCATTATTTACATGCATCATAGATACGAGAAGTGTATCAGTACGAATTGCATTTTTGAAATCAGATACGCTTACCATTCCATTTTCACCAGGCGTAAGAAAAGTAACTTCAAATCCCTGCGCTTTCAGACGATCAATCGGTTCGAGTACAGCTTTATGTTCGTGGGCTCCGGTAACGATATGTAATTTTCCTTTCTCTTTACCGTACTTAGCTAGACCTAAGATACTGATGTTATTACTCTCAGTAGCTCCACTCGTAAAAAAAACTTCATCAGCACTGGCTGAAAGTAAATCTGCTATCTTTTTCCGTGCCTCAATCACGGCGGATTTAGCTCTAGCACCAAATTCGTGGGTCCGACTTCCTGCATTACCATATTCCTCCGTCATAAATTGAATCGCCACAGCCGCAACTGACGGCTCAACCGGTGTTGTGGCATTACAGTCTAAATAAATCGGTTTTTTTGACATTTATTATCTATGTACGTTAAAAAACACAAAAACTTGACGTGTAAAGTTTATTAATGTATATCAAAAATCCCTTTAAATTAACATACATATATGAACCAACATACATCTACCATCGCATTCCCTGTAATACGCGGCACTCAAGCCACCAGAACCTATTATGTCGCCATGTGGTCATACCGCATGATGAAGCAAATCACTATCTTCGACGATAGTGACCTACCTCAAGTTGACCGAATTCAGAGAACTTTAAACGAAAAACGCATTCCTGAAATTAAAAACTACATACTTAAAAATCCTCAGGACTACATTTTCTCTGCAATCACAGCCTCAATAGATGCAAATATTAAATTCGAACCTTTCGGAGATGCTGGATCAAACAGTGGAATCCTCACGGTCCCTATGGACGCCAAATTTGTAATCAATGACGGTCAGCACAGACACAAAGCAATCTTGGAAGCCCTAGAAGAGTCACCTGAACTTGCGTCAGAAACTATCGCCGTAGTTTTTTACTTAGACCCAAAGCTAAAACGCAGCCAACAGATGTTCGCTGACCTTAACGGACAAGGCGTTAAAACAGGTAAAGCAATTAATGCACTCTTTGATCATCGCGACCACTACTCAAACATTGCACGTACTCTAGCTAAGGAATGCAATGTGTTTAGACGTGTTACTGAATTTGAGAAAGTTTCATTAGCAAAAAGATCTAAACATCTTTTCACATTCTCCAGCATTGTGAGCGCAACTGAAGCATTACTGAAGAATGTTACAACTAAAGACGTGCTAAAGGATTACGAGATATCTAAGAGTTATTGGGAGGCTGTTGCAGCCTGCTTCCCGCAATGGCGTCACGTGGCTGAAGGATCAGTAACTGCAGGAGAAATTCGCGAAAGTGATTTATCCGCCTCAGGCTTAATGATGCAAGTATTCGGTAGAGTCGGATCAAGCATACTTCAGTCTAATCCTAACAACTGGAAATCATTAATCTCAAAATTGAGCACATTAGACTTTGATCGATATAACCCAGTTTGGAAAGACACCGCAATTATTCAGGATAAGATTAGCAAGTCTGGCACAAGTATCGCAGAGTGTACTAAGATTGTTAAACGACACATTGGCGCACCTTTAGATGAGTCTGAAAACGCCAACGAAGCCTAATCATGGGAAATCCAACGCAGCACTCAGCGTTCACTGAGACGGGCTTTAAAAGTACGATTGATGCACTGTGCGAAGAAATTCGCACCCTCTATCTAGCTGATAATCGCCCTTGGATTGTTGGGTACAGTGGAGGCAAAGACTCCACTGCCACCCTTCAGTTAGCATGGAAAGCAATTGAGGGGATTGAACCATCAAAGCGTAAAAAAATTGTCCATGTAGTAAGTACAGATACCTTGGTTGAGAACCCGGTCGTTGCCTCCTGGGTCACGCTCTCATTAAACAGAATGTTAGAGACTGCGAAAGAGAAGCAACTCCCCTTCTCTCCCAATAGACTCACCCCCGCTGTTCAGGATAGTTTTTGGGTAAACTTGATCGGCAAAGGCTACCCCACACCAAGACATAAATTTAGATGGTGCACTGAACGTCTTAAAATTCGTCCATCCAATAATTTTATTATGTCAGTAGTAAAAGAAGCGGGTGAGGCAATTTTACTACTTGGAGCACGTAAACAAGAAAGCCAGGCTCGAGCAAAAGTAATGGCACGCAATGAGAAGAATCGTGTACTGGATCGACTCAGCCCCAACTCAACTCTGCCAGGTTGCTCAATCTATACACCCGTTGAAGATTGGTCTAATGACGATATTTGGACGTATTTAACACAGTCGGAAAACCCCTGGGGACATGATAACAAAGAACTCTTGGGAATGTATGCCGGCGCATCTCCCGACGGCGAATGCCCCCTGGTTGTAGACTCGAACACACCTTCATGCGGAGACAGCCGATTTGGATGCTGGGTATGCACTTTAGTTGAAAAAGACAAATCGATGTCTGCGATGATTCAGAATGACCAAGAAAAACGATGGATGAAACCAATGCTAGATCTTCGAAACGCTTTAGACTTCAGAACTATGGAGGATCCGAGTCATCCATTAAGAAATCAGATCGATTCTGTAAAATTAGATTACAAGACACTTGGTGCAGATGAAAAGGACCACGCACTTCGTGATTTTCGCAGAATGAGAGGAAACGTATCCTTCATGAAGAATGGAGATCCCGTTCCCGGGCCTTATACGCGTCAATCCCGAGAGGCTTGGTTACGAATGCTACTAGAAGCACAAACAATAGCACGGGAACTTGGTCCGGAATCAATCAAGGGTTTAGAGTTAATTACCCTACCCGAACTTCATGAAATACGTCGTATTTGGGTTCTAGAAAAACATGAACTAGAAGATACACTACCACAGATATATCAAAAATGCACTGGGTCAGCGTTCCCTAGTTTATCAATGGATGACTCAATGGGGTTGAAATCCAAAGACTTTGCTAAACTCAAAGAAATATGTGCGGAGGACAGCGGTACTTATGAATTAATTAGAGAGCTAATAGGAGTAGAAAATTCTGTTAAATTCGCTAGCAAGCGCTCAAAGCTACTCGATGACTTTGAGAAGACTTTTAAGAAGTACGCTTTTGCTAATAGAAAAGATGCTGCCTCGTTTCACGAAGAACAAACTCTTTTCGACGATAATGATAATAAAAAATTTGGTATAGTTAAAGAAGAAGCAACTGAAGAAAACCTCGAACCACCATTGGGATAAAAATGATTATTGAGAAAATTACCCTAAAGAACGTAGGGATTTATACTGGATCAGTTTCGATGGATTTGCGTCCAGTATCTCCAGATAAACCTGTCGTATTAATCGGGGGTCTAAATGGAAGAGGCAAAACTACTCTCAGCAATGCCATTTTAATCTGCCTACATGGCAAAAATGCACGCTGTAAATTAGATGAATCTCAGGGTTACCTACAAATGCTTGAGTCACTGATCAACAAACGGAAAAAGGATAATGAAAACTCCTCAATTGAGGTGACATACAGTAGACAACTAGCCGGTAAAACTCAACGAATCGTTGTCTTACGTGAATGGGAAAAAGCTAACGGAAAAATAGTCGAGAATCTGAAAGTCTCTCCTGAAATAAATTCAGATTCAATCCCTCTGGATTCCGCATTAGCAAATAACTGGCAAGAACACATAGAAAGCTACTTCCCTGCTGCGATATCCGGTTTATTCTTCTTTGATGCAGAACAAATCATCTCTCTCACAGACCCCAAAGAAACCGCCAAGTTGATTGAGTCAGCTATGAAGTCGCTACTAGGTCTAGATCTGGTTGAACAACTCGAAAAGGATCTGCAGCGGTTTCAAATCAAGCTAGCACAATCCTCAGCGGACCCACAAATTACAGATAAAATCGAACGAATAGAGAACTCACTTAAATCATCAAAAGCTGAAGTAGAAAAAAAGAAGCAAGAAATTATCGCACTACAAACAAAGATTAAAGAAGCTGAAAATCTCAAAAAGGAATTAACGGAAAAGTTTACCGCAGCAGGTGGATTAAATTTTGATAAACTTGAGAGCTATAAAGAAAGAGAAAAAGCCCTCGATGAGAAACTGAGAATATTGAATTCCGAAATTGAGGCATTTTCTGCCGGACAAGCACCAATTGCTCTCTTAAGGGATTTATTGGAGAGGGTTTCCAAACAATGTGAAGACGAGATAGACATAAGATTCAGTGAAAAAATAATACTCGCCGAAGAAAAACGTGATAAGAAAATACTGGATAAGCTTGGAAAAACATTCAAAGGAGAAAATAACTTGGACGCCTTTAACGAAATTCTTCTTAAGACACGTACTAAAATATCCTTAGATTCTAAACTAATATTAGATGCACGTCCAAGCTTTGGAGCCGAACTCAACATTTTCTTACAAGACTCAATCAGTGAATTGCCGGAAATTGCTAAAAGACTCTATACGGAATCGAATAAATTACTTGAAGAGCGGACAAGCCTACGAACAACCTTAACTAATATTTCCGACTCGGGCTCAATTTCTATACTCAAAGATAGCCTTACAAGTGCGGAAAATGACCTGGATCGTTTACTAAACAACGAGAAAGTTGAACTAAAAGTACTTTCCACATTAGAAAACATAGCCTCTAAATATACAAATGAGTTAGAGGACACATTACGTGATTTATCGATTGATAGACGAGAAATGGCAATAGAAGCACGCGTTAAAGAAAAATCAGATCGTGCAATGAAAGTAATTAAAGAATTCCAGTCAGTAACCATTGCTGAAAATCTAGAAAAATTAGGAGAACTCATCACTGAGTCCTTCTTGTTTTTACTTGGGAAACGTGAGTTAATTACTAAGATTACTATTTCCAAAGAAGACTATAAATTAGAACTCGAAGGACCCGACGGACCAGAAAAACATAGTCGCCTATCGAAAGGAGAACTACAATTACTTGCTTTATCAGTTTTATGGTCCTTAGCCAGAGCTTCAGGAAGACCTCTACCTATCGTAATAGATACACCACTAGCTAGACTATCTTCTGAACACAGAACCAAACTTATTGAACGATACTTCCCTACCGCTTCACACCAGGTGATGATATTATCAACAGATGAGGA
>CAYOWH010000102.1:0-6724 GCA_964407615.1 uncultured Bacteriovoracaceae bacterium
TGGAAGAATCGCTGGCACAAAAAACCGTGAAAGATTATGAAAAGAGAATTAAAATTCCTGGAGACGGAAAAAAGGGATACTCATTACCAAAAGATAGATCAAAAATCGAAAAAATCGGTGTCTACCCAGCCCGACGACGTTGCTACTCTCTTACTAATTCGTTTTTAACGAAACTAATTAAGTTACACTTAAAAAGTATCTCTTAAACAAAGGGCCATATTAATAGGGTCAGACCCCATTAAGTGGGTATATTAAATTACCATAGGTCACCTTGCCTATTGACATCGGATTATATAACACTTCTATTAATTTCTATATGATTAACTCAATCGGTAAAATCACACTCCTCCTAGTAATTGCGTTTGGCGTTTCAACATTCGCCTCGGCCTCCGCCTCGTCCAACACACCGGTTGCTTCGTTTGCCAACCCTGCCTCCGAGCAAGCCTTCACCTCGCACGGAAATCTCTCCGTCCGCACTTCAGACGCAGCGCTTGTCACCATCGTCATGCAGGATGGCTCCGGCCCCACGAATCAGTACCGTAGCTCCGGTTGCAGTGTAGGTTGCAGCTCCGGTTGCAGCGTCGGTTGCAGCTCCGGTTGCAGCTCCGGTTGCAGCGTCGGTTGCAGCTCCGGTTGCAGCGTCGGTTGCAGCTCCGGTTGCAGCTACGGTTGCGGATACTAATCGGTGATCGGTAGCATCCTTTCACGAATCAACGCATCATCAGCCTTTAGGCTAATGATGTTTTTTTTATGGCTGGTCGGCTACGTCACCCTAAAACCGCTCTGCGTAACAGGAGCCACATTGCTAGTTGCCGGTTGCGTGAATCTTGGGCGTGAGAGCAGAGGCGGTTTGGCGGCCTGTCTTCTTTATCTAATCCTGTTGTCCCTGCATCCAGAAATCGCGCAACTAAATGGCTTGCTTGCGATTACCTTGATTGTCACCGGACGCCATTCCTTTGCTGCAGGGGTTTGCATGGCTGGCCTAGCGACCAATTGCTGGATACCGCTCTACCCATATATCCAAGAATGTATCATTCTCGCAGGAGTCGCCGGATTCGCGGCCGCTCTTGCTTTGAGCAACCGTGTCCGCCCTGAGCTTGTGTCGGGACTGCTGCTGGCCGCCGTTTCAATCTCAGGCATGATTGGGGTCTCACTTCTGCCAACCATCTACAGGACATCGGCGGACGCAAAGGGTCCTACGTTTGGCGACGTTTCGGAAAAAGTCATCGGGACCAAGCTCCCAACTGGAGCGCATGTAGTCTTGGAATCCATCGATTTGCCTGCGGCTACTTTGCCGCCGACCATAGTCTTAGAGCATGACGCCAGACTCCCTTCGGCAACGGGTCTTGCGGTCCTCGGCAATTATTCCCAGCCGCGACCATGGTCTTGGAATCAGCCAATTGGCTCCGAAGTCGCTAGGTATTGGGCAGCGCATGACGGCTGTCTTGTAACGAACATAGGAGCAATGGTTGGGGGACAGGGCAACATGGTCCTGGGTTTCGCGGGCAAGTCGGGGGTTATCCCTCTCATCGTAAGCGGGACGACAACCTTCATCGCGGACTCCGACCCCTTACTCGAATTCCTAGCGCCTTACTCACGGTCAACCCTTGGATACTTTCTCTCTTCAACATCCTACGAGCGTATAATTGGCTGGGCTTACTATGCACTCTGTCTGCTTTTCGCTGGCCTAGCCATTTGCAAGGCACCCATTCCGCTAGCATTAGCCGGCATATCGCTTTCTTTGATCATGTTCGCGCAGGCTGAGATGCGCGAACGCCTGCGTCCTGGAGACATAAGATTCTCGGGTATTCCGAGTGGCTGGCCGCACGACACTTCGACTTGGGGTGTACCTCGTTCGATGAATAAGGAGGGTTATCGATTCACAATCGGTCGGGTCGGGGCCACTGTGTTATGTATTGGGCCTGGCGACTCCGCCGAGGCCGCAGGAGAACGTTTAGTGATTCTTTCGCCTGGCAGTTCGGTTCGGTGTCCCGATGGCTCCTTTTACACTGCAGAGGAAGCCCCTGCGGGCGATTCGGAGGGTATTCCCGATGCACGCCGTATCTTCGTGACCACCTCCGGACGGGCTGTGTTTTTGGCGACGGGCACCTTGAGGCGCAACGGGCTCACGATTCTTGCCACGGGCTCTGCCGGCCGAATCAATGGGTGGCGCGCCTATCTGGAGCAATCGCCACGATGAGGATACCGCTTCTATTTATCGTCCTGACGTGCGGGGCTTTAGACGCGCTCCAAGGCGCATTCTGGGGCCAAGTACTCTCCGCGCTTTTCATCGCAGCGCTCTTGGCATCATCCCAGCCGGTGCGTTTGTCGCCTTTGGCAATGGCAATTATGTCTGTCGTGGCGTTCTGCATGGCTGGAACCGGCAACGCTCTTGCAATAAGGCCGCTGGTGGATTTGGGCATCTTTATCGGAGCGGCATGCGCTCTGAGTAGTGTTTTCGGATTGGCGACAACTTGGGCGCTTCGACTACTCGCCCCCTTAGGCATGCTTCTTTCCGCCTACCTCTTCCTGCAAGGAGCCTGCTTGCCCTTGATTCGCTCATTTGCGACCCCAGATGGCGGTAAGGCAGGCTATATCCAGTCTGGGGTGTGGGCGTCCCCACGTCTTACTAGTTCGGCTGTCAATATCGAGTCGGCCTATTCCTCAAGCCGCTTACTTAGCGCACTGAATGCTAAGGAAGTCGACGTCTCGAAAGGCTTGCCGCCGCTACGTGACTACAAACTGCTGGTGCTTTTTATGCCCACGAAGCCAATCCAGCCGGTTGACATCGATAACCTCGCGTGGTGGGTCAAGTCCGGTGGGCGCCTTGTCGTTGTGGTCGACCACACTGATCTTTTCGGACATGCTAGGGTTGCCAACGAAGTGCTCGCGCGCTTTGGGGTGAGGGCCGAGCACGACGCAGTCATCCCAGCAGAGGGCGGCTATATATATTACCATGGTCTCAGCGGACGGCATGCTGGCCTCACTGCCTGCTCGTTGCGAGGTTACGGCGACCCCGTATATTTCGCGACCGGCTTCTCCGAGGCAGCCGACTACGGCGGAAACTCGTTCTTTTCAGATCTCACGCCCACGGAGGGCGATAAGGCCGGCGTTTTTCTCGTGGGACTCAGGACTACGTATGGACTCGGCCAGGTAATCACTTTCGGAGACAGCACCTTCTTCGCCAACTTCGCAATCAATCGCCATTCCTCCAGCTCGACCCTGCGCCATCTGATCTCACCTTCCCCAGGCTATCCCGTTCATGATGCCGCGCTCATTGCGTGCCTACTAATCATATTGCCTCTGCGTTTTGCGCTCGGGTGCGTTACCGCTTGTCTAGCACTTTTGTTTGCTGGGAAATCCAGCATATCCGATCCCTGCTTAGGTAAATGCGTCCCCCAGAATGCGATTGTGCTAAGCGGCGACAGCGACTTGACCGACAAGGAATATGGCCCTCTGGCGGCGCTGATAGCAGCACATTACGCATATTCAGACAAAGCTGTAGCTTGGGGGGAAATTCGCGCTGGATCCGGTGAGCTTGTCGCAGGAGATGTCGTGTTCCGGCAAGGCACGACGGTTGAAAACAGGTTACCGATACGTGACGGCATGAAAGCCGAACTTTCTCCAGCGTTCTCCATGCTTATTCAAACTCGCGACCTAGCATCCGTAACGCATTTCGGCTCCATTTGGTTTGATGATTCAGTTGGCGCGGTCCGTGAGGCGATTTTCAAAGCATTCTGGAGACGGGAAGAACTCCGCCTTACCATACGCAGCGTGGAGACGCTGCGTATGGCGACGATAAACGGGCGCGAGCTTGGCGAACCCATGGAGATCAAGGTGCACTGGCTGTCCTGCGGTGACGGTTGGGCGCTCTTGGGAGAAGGCTACGTGGCCCGATGGATTGTCGAGAAACAAGCCTTCCTTGTAAGGAAGAGTTGGCAACTAAACGGTATCAATTCTGACACCTTGGTGCTCGGAAGTTGCCTTGAGCGGGCGCCTCAAGCGGGTCGCTAATCTGCGACCTTACGTCGCCGCAACGTGGGAAGCTCCCGTCATGCAGACTATTCATGTGATACCTAAGGTGAAGAGTGATTAATACCCGCAGACGTAGAACAGGGACAGACCACTTGAAATCATACTTGCCCTTTTGGTCTTCACGGCGGTGCTAGGCGAGGTGGGTGGGTTCGGAGCGGCCGGTAGCGCGCCGTGCTCCTCCTAAGCCTGAGGACTTTGCATCATGTTTGTCGGCAAGATTTTTAATATTAGCCGATATAAGAAAAACATTTAGTCAAGGATTAGGCAAGCAACCTAGTAACTAAATCAATTCGTTGAGATTTTAAATTTAAAAAACTTAATATATTTTAGTTACAAGGTACCCCTGTTCAAATATCGAGAACAAATTAATGCTTGGAGACAATCATGTCATCCCAGTGATTGTTGTTAGCTCTCCAATTAGCGTATGGCCTAGGGTTTCCATCATACATGCCCGAATCAAAAAAAACTACACCTTTCCTAACTAAATTAATCCATCTCGTAAAGGTAAGTGGCGCACCAAAAACAATTGATACGTATCTTCCTTGATTATCAACATTACATTTGAACCAACCTTTTTGGTTAAATTTGGTTTCTAATTTTCGTGAAATAGAATCTTTATCCCAGCGAGCTATTACCAAATTTTCAATCTGCATAGATTCTGGAATTATTTTTGACTTATCTGGACGCTTATCTTGAGAAAAATGATATTTTGCTAAAATATTATTGTCGGAATCAATTACTAGAATTTGTCCAAAATCATTAATATATTGGACCTTTGGAGCAGGTAAACCAGACCAAGAGAATCTATTATTTTTCTTTGGATTGGGTTTACCAAATGTCTTCAAAAATGCACTGCGTCCGATTGCTCCAAAATTTGGATCCTTGTATATGAAATAGTCTGGAGACCAATCACCAAAAGTCGTTTTTGATTTAGTCCCTGTCTTCATTTCATACCCCTTGAAATCGGGACAATTATTACCATTTGGAGTTAAACCCATTTCACGCTCTAACCAATGCCCACACTTACCATCATGCCGAACATTAGATCCAGATAAATAGGGAACCCTGCCCTTTATTTTTGAATTAAATAAATCTATGATTTCGTTTTTTACCGGATCGCATTCATTTAACGACATGTATTTATATTTAACATATAAAAAAATGGTGCAACTTTAGTTTTACCTACATTTACAGGTCTTTAAGACACAACGAACTAACATCACCTAACAAAGGAAATATGTAGGGGATAATACCTAATTTGCTAAACTTGCCAAATAATACCTATCAAACTAGTTAATAACTATGCCAAAAAAGTATCATTCAAAGGTAGTATCTCAAACGAACTTTCTTTCAAAACTCTACAAGAAAAAAGACTCTAACAATTCACTAAAAATTATTGATCTTTTTGCTGGTATAGGTGGAATTCGTCTCGGATTCGAACAAGAGGGGTGCATCACAGTTTTTACATCTGAATGGGATAAATTTGCACAAGAAACTTACATAAGTAACTTTGGAGATATTCCAGAGGGTGATATAACTAAAATAAGAGAAAGCGATATTCCTGAATTTGACATTTTACTTGCTGGATTTCCTTGTCAGCCGTTTTCCCAAGCGGGATTAAAAAAAGGTTTAGCTGATACAAGAGGCACGCTATTTTTTGATGTAGCAAGAATTATTAATCACCATAAGCCAAAAGCATTTTTACTGGAAAACGTTAAAAGATTTAAAACACATGATGGTGGAAAAACCTTTTTAGTTGTTAAAGAAGTTCTTGAAGGAATGGGTTACAAAATTTTCTCCGAAATTTTAAATGCAAAAGATTTTGGCTTACCCCAAAACAGAGAAAGAATCTACATTGTTGGATTCTTGGGTGAAGTGAAATTTAATTTCCCTATTCCTCCAAAAACTCCAGTAAAACTGGGGGATATTCTTGAACCTAAAGTACATGATAAATATACTATTTCTGATGCTCTTTGGGCTGGTCACCAAAGAAGAAAAAAACAACACGAAAAGAATGGCTTTGGCTTTGGATACTGCCTTTTCGATAAAGATTCACCATATACCAGCACTATTTCAGCCAGATACTACAAAGATGGTTCTGAAATTTTAATAAGCCAAAATAATAAAAATCCGAGAAAACTAACGCCTAGAGAGGCAGCCAGACTCCAAGGTTTTCCTGAAGAATTTAAAGTTTCACCAAGCGATACCCAAGCATACAAACAGTTTGGTAACAGCGTGGCAGTACCTGTTGTGAATGCCATAGCTAAAGAAATGATTAAAACATTAAATTCACATACGTTAAGTTCCAATCAACACTCAAAGATCAATATTGAGAAAATTAAGAAAGAGAAAATTAAGGACGCTATCAAAAGATTAATTCCTAAAAAAAATTAATACTTTTAATTTTATATAATTTTTAAATATCTTACATGCCTATTTATCCGAATAGTTTGCGTTTGAAGTGAGAAGGGGTTAACACAATTCCTCCCCTCTTCGATGTCTGTGACGAAAGAATATATCGGTTGGTCTGAATCGTTGGCTGCGCGTGCAGCAGGGGTTATCCTTTCAAAGGGTCAGTCTCAACGAGTCCCAGGGGGTGAAGCGATCGACCTATCCAACCACCGTATCATCGTTCCCTCGCAATTCGCTGGCCGACTAATCCGCGAACAACTGGCCATTCAATCAGCCC
>CAYOWH010000103.1:0-6548 GCA_964407615.1 uncultured Bacteriovoracaceae bacterium
GATTCCTTGCGGATTTTTTAGAAGCACCTTACACTTTTCTTATGGCCTGGATTGATTTAGCGCAGTTTGCGACCAAGTATGGAGTGTCTCAATCCACTTTGCGCAGACGCATACGCGCCAACACAATAAACTACAGGCTTGAGCGGGGAAAATATTTTCTTGACGATTCACCCAGCGTTCTCAGTGAAGCACCTTTATTCGCGCGAAATGTAAATCAACCTCTCACAACAGCCGCTTCACAACGAGCTCTTCAATCACAACCAAACACCACCGAGCCCACAACCGAGACAAGCGCAGTTGAAGAAGAAAACCGTCGGCTCAAAAAGCAACTTGCAGAACTTGAGACATTTGTAAGTGCCCTTGAAGCCGAAGTAAAACGATTACAAGCATTGGTAAATCCTCAAAGAAATGAATTCGGAGCTACAGAAACTTTTTAACGAAGGCGTCCTCGCCCAAAGCCAAGGAAACGATACACTTGCTCTTGCAAAATATGCGGCTGTTCGAAAAAACGGCTACACGAGTTCTTCTTTAGAACTTAATGAAGCTCTCATTTTTGAGAGCCAAGAAGAATATGGAAAAGCCTTAGCTCGATTATCCAAAGCTCAAAAAATGGAAAGAAGTCCCTGGCTTGCTTCTGACATTCAAGAACGCATTCAAAAAAAGGTAAATAGTAGTCGCGCCTACTCAACGGGAAGCTTTGGAGAATTTATGGAAGAAAGCTCAAAAGTTCTTCATGCAGATGAAGGAGTTTTTATAAGCCTTACTCTTTTAGGATGTTTTTTTGTGAAAAGAGCCATTGGGTACAAAAACAAAATCGACTATTCAATTTTGTTTACAACAGCACTTTTTTTAATTTTTGCGCTTTGTTCTTCTTTGTCAAATCCAACCGCTTACATCGTGAAAGATACAGGTCTAAAAAACATTCCTGTAGAAGGAAGCGCCGACAAAATGAATCTCTACAAGGGAACAAAAGTTTCTGTGTTGAGCGAAGGCGAACAGTTTGTTGAAATTGAACGCTCAGACGATTTTAAGGGCTGGGTTTTGAAAGATAGTCTTTCTGAAAATTGAAAATCTCAGACTAAGGATCCAAAGTTTTCCTTGAATAATCCACAAAAAGTTTTTTTATTTTTTGAGTGATGATATTCGTTGATGGATTCCATGTTTTGCTATCAACTCGAGAGACCCATTGAGCTTCTCTTAAAGTAGACATCAAAAAAACTTCATCAGCACTTAAAAGTTCAGATAAAGGAACCTCTACTTCTTGAAAATCAAATCCTTCTTTTCGCGCAAGCTCCAGCATGAGGGCGCGCGTAATTCCTGCTAAACATCCACTTTCAAGAGTTGGAGTAAAAAGTTTTCCATTCTTTATCCACCCCACATTTGTGCCAGTTCCCTCGCAAACATGCCCTTTTAAATTTAAAAAAAGCGCCTCATTACAACCATTTTTTTTAGCGTAATGAAGAGCTTTAACATTTTCCCCATAGGAAGTTGTCTTCAATCCAGCTAGAGCAGCTTTTTCACATCGAGGCCATGGAACCACAGACAAGGAGCCCTCTGTCGCCATTTTTGGAAAAGCTCCAGCGGCTATTAAAATATTGGGAGAGGCATTTCCTCGGTCTGATCCCAAGTCTGCTTCACCGGTTGTATAAGTAATTCGAATACGCGCATCTTGGTGAGCACTTGAAAGAGAATTAGCCGCTAAAAGATCATCTATAGCTTTTTTCCAATTTGTTTTTTCAATCACATCCGTGGGCATAAACATGCCATTTGCTGATTTTTTCAATCGCTCAATATGCCGTGTAAGAGCAAAAACCCTTCCCCCATATCCAGCAAGGGTTTCAAACAACGCGTCTCCTGTAACAAGACCGTGATCAAGAGGCGAAATTCGAGCAAGAGAAGTTTCTTGCAGAGCGCCGTTTAGCCAGACATATTTCATATCTTCACAGTAGCAAAGCTCCCCATGAAGGTCATATCCTTACAGCATGAAAATTTACAGAAGTTTACCACTTGCGGCTTTGATCATGTTTTTAAGCTCCTCTTGCACTCATCAAAAAAACGCACAAGACAACAACCCTCTTCTTCATTCAAATAATTTAAAAATTTCTTCGAAAGAGATAAAATTTGAACATCTCCATAAAATAACACCCGAAGTGGAAATTGCTTATAAAGGGGAATCTTCTCAAGAAATTTATAGTGCGATTGGCTTTGCTCTTATTCCCATTTTGAATTCAATCTATGGAGATAGCTGGAAAAACTTCGAAGGAATTCTTTTCACCGCTCTTGATGGATATAAAATCGACATTCCCACAACACGAATTCTTAAATACAATCCCATCCTTGCTTATCGTTACAAAAATCCCCAAAGTCCCTTTACTTACAATTCAAAAGGAAACGAGGGAATCATCGAGCTAGGACCTTATTATCTTGTTTGGGACAACATTAAAAATCCTGAACTCATCAAAGACGGTGGCTACGGTTGGCCTTATCAAATAGCTGAAATTGAAACGATTCGTTACGCTTCTTATTATTCAAAAGTTTTTCCTTTTAATAAAGCTAACTCCTCCATTCGCGAAGGCTTTGAGGCTTTCAAAAAAAATTGTATGGCCTGCCATGCACTCAAAGATCAGGGCGGACAAAAGGGCCCTCAACTTTGGCCCTACCCGCCTCTCAAGCGTTTTGGTCGTGAAAAATTTACTCAATGGGTTTTAAGTCCTCAAAAGCTTGCACCTCAAACAACCATGCCCGCGCTTAATCCCGAACTTAGCTTGAGAGAAAGAAAAAAATTAGCTTCTAAAATTTATCTTTACCTCGCAGCTTTACATAAAAGCAAAAAATAATTTATTGCCGCTCTCCAAAAATTAAAGATCCTACGCGAATCAAATCTGATCCCTCATAAATTGCGTAGTGATAATCAGAGCTCATTCCCATGCTCAATTGTGCACGAGGGTAAACTAGATCTCGAAAATTTCGTAAAGATGCAAATTGAGAACGCACCGTTTTTTCGTCGGAATGACTAAGATCACTAGCCATACCCATAAAACCTAAAAACTTTTTTTCTAGACTTTCTTTTTGAATCAAATCCACAAGAGTCCTTGCTTCTTCAAAGCTTGCTCCCAATTTTTGATTTTCAAAACTAATGTTTACCTGAATAAAAAATTTTACGCTTGAATCTTTAAGAAGCATCAACTCTTTTTCTCGAGAAAGCGTTTGAAATACGTGGGTAAACTGCGCAAGTTTAGATATTTTTCGGCTCTGAAGAGCGCCCAAAAAATGCCATTCCACATTTTTTATTTGTTGTGATTTTTTTTGAAGTTCTTCAAAATAATTTTCGCCCAAGCAAAGAGGAAAGTTTTTGATTTTTAAAAACTCTTGAATTTTTGAAATGCTTTGTCCCTTTGAAACAGGCAAAATTTTTATGTCTTCTGTTTTTCGACCTGCACTTTGACAAGCACTCTCAAAAATCTTCCAAAAATTTTCAAAGCTTTTTTGGGGGTCTAACGAATCCACAGTTAAACCTTATGCATCCTTAAACTTTTTTTGCCAAAATAAAATTTTTTTATGAATTTCAAAAACAGGCAATCCCATAACGCTAGCGTAAGAACCTTCTACTTTTTCGACAAATTGAAGAGCAGGTCCCTGAACTCCATACGACCCCGACTTATCGAGAGGCTCACCTGTTTTGACGTAAGCCTCGATGTCTTTCCTGGAAGTTTTTCGAAAACAAACTTTTGTTGAGATTAAATCCTGAAATTCATCCTTCAAAACCTTACCCTTATACAAGCCTACATAATAAGCGGTTTGAACAACATGCTCCTTACCCATAAGCTCGCTAAGCATCTCAACGGCACCCTGCGGACCCTCGGGTTTTCCATACAGAATTTGGCCTCGAACAACCACAGTATCTGCCGCCACAATGAGAGCCCAAGTATTTTTATTGAGGGTTTTATCTTGATGTAATTCATAGGCTTGGCGTGCTCCGAGTGACTTAATAGCTATACAATCCTTGAGATAATCAGCTGGGCTTTGATTTTTATGCCATTTGGGCTCTTCCAAGAGTGAATTTATTTGCTCAACATTTTTGAATGCAGAACTCAAAAGTTCTAATCGTCTTGGGGACTTAGAAGCGAGAAATACCTTGTCAGGAAGCATGTTTTACTGTACTATCCCTTAAGCCTATTCTCAGGCAAGGAATTCGTACAGGAGGTCTTCGGTTGGCGATTTTTAAAGTTGGCGACAACGCAGTTTATCCCTCACATGGTGTGGGTGTCGTAAGAGGAGTTCAAGTTAAGGAAGTTGGTGGTAGTAAGAAGTATTTCTACATCCTTCAATTGCACCATAATGGAAGCACAATCCTCATCCCTACAGACAAAGTGAAAGACGTTGGCTTGCGCGCCATCATTTCTGAAAAAGAAGTTCCAAAAATCTACCGAATTCTTAAGTCAAAAGACGAAGCAACAGATGCTCAAACATGGAATCGCCGTTATCGCGAGTACATGGAAAAAATCAAAACAGGCAGCATTTTTGAAATAGCTGAAGTTTTACGCGACCTTTATCGTTTGAAATTTGATAAAGACCTAAGCTTTGGTGAGCGCAAAATGCTTGATACCGCAAAAAGTCTTCTTGTTAAAGAATTGTCTCTTGCTCAGAAACTTAAAGAAGAAGACGTCGAAGACGAGCTCAAAGAACTTTTTGAAATTTCTTTAGATCTCGAAACAGACGCTTAATAACCTACTCTACTTAGCTCCACAGAATCGCCCATAAATAGCTGCCACTTTTAAGGAGTGCTGCTAAGCTAATGAGCATGTCTACGCTCTTGAGATTTGCTCCCTCGCCTACGGGTGAATTGCATCTTGGTAACCTTCGCACTGCTTTTTTGAATTGGCTAATTTCTCAAAAACTCGGTGGCAAGCTTTTAGTTCGAGTCGATGATACCGACACAAAAAGAAACTTGCCGGGCGCTGAAGAAAAAATCTTTCGAGATCTTAAATGGCTCGGCATTCACCACTCTCACATCGAACACCAATCCAAACGCAACGATCTCTACACAGACGTGATCAAGGGTCTTGTCGCTTCTGGTTCTGTTTATCCGTGTTTTTGCTCAACTGAACTCTTAGAAGAAGAGCGCCAAGCGATGCTCAAAATGGGTAAGCCTCCGCGATACTCTGGACGATGCCGAAACTTGAGCGCTGAAGATATCCAAAAGAAAATCGCAGCAAAAGAAGCTTTTTGTTACCGGCTCAAAATTCCTAAAGATCGTGGCACTGTGAAATGGGACGATCTTATTCGCGGACCTCAAAGTTTTGAAGCCGATCATTTTGGAGACTTCGTTCTCACTCGCGAAGATGGCTCTGCCACTTACAACCTTGCATCTATCATCGACGACGTCGACATGAACGTGACTCACATCGTGCGTGGGGAAGATCACGTGAGCAACACTCCCCGACAAATCCTCATTGCAGAAGCTGTGGCAAAAATCCCCGGCATCAAAGCTTCGCTCACACGCAAAATTGCCGATGTCCGCTTTGGACACATCCCCCTACTCTTGGCGGCTGATAAAACAAAACTTAGCAAGCGAAACGGCGCAAAGACGGTTGAAGAATATCAAAAAGAGGGAGTCCTTCCTGTATCGCTCAAAAATGCTCTCGCACTTGTTTCTTGGAATCCTCCTGAAGGAAAAGAAATCCTCACCACAGAAGAATTGATTCAAGTTTTTGAAATCGGAAAGATGAGCACTCATCCTTCTGTTTTTGCAGAAAGCAAACTTCAGTGGATCAATAGCGAACACCTCAAGAGAGTTCCACAAAACGAAAAAGTTCAATTAGCGGAGCCTTTCTTAAAAGACTTAGCGGGTCCGATAAAAATCACAGAAAAAATTCTCGATTTAGTTTGGCCAGAATTACACGTGCTCTCAGAAATTCCTTTAAAGCTCAAACCACTTTTGGCACCTGAAGCTCAAACACCTACGGAGTTTGATAAAAAAGTTGCTCAAGCCTGGCTCGATTGCTTCACCGCAGATTTTGGAATTTGGCAAAAAGATGTGCAAAATTCCACGGGAGCAAAAGGCAAAAACTTATACTTTCCTCTGCGCCGCGCTCTCACCGGCCAAGAACACGGTTTTGAAATGCGCGACTTGGTAGACATCCTTGGCGAAAGTCTCATCAAAGAAAGACTCAAGAACTATGTCGCTTCCTAAGATCATGCTCACCAACACGCTTGGTGGAAAAAAAGAAGAATTCAAATCCCTTCAGCCAGGTAAAGTCACTCTTTATGCCTGTGGTCCCACAGTTTATGGCAAGATCCACGTTGGAAACGCTATGGCGGCCTTGGTTTCTGATCTTGTCACACGCGTGTTTCGCTTAGCGGGCTATCAAGTAGAATGGGCCTCAAACATCACTGATGTAGACGATAAAATCATCAAAGCCGCAAACGACGAAAAAGTCAGCGCTCAAGAAATTGCCGCTCGTTTTACTGAAATTTATTTGAACGAGATGAAAGAACTCAACGTTCAATCTCCCACTCACAGACCAAAAGCCACGGAAAGCATCCCC
>CAYOWH010000104.1:0-6064 GCA_964407615.1 uncultured Bacteriovoracaceae bacterium
TTTAAAGCTATGAGTAACATTTCAAATTAATGCGACATTTGGTTTCCATCAGAGACCTCAATTCAGAAAAAGTAAAATCTTTGGTCAATAAAGCTCTCGAGCCTTTAAATCATTTAAATGTTTACCCCGGCGAATTTGTAGGACTCATTTTTTTGGAGCCTTCCTCTCGGACACGAGTGAGCTTTGAGTGTGCCGCTCATTCGCTCCATGTGAGTCCTATATATTTGGAAGAACGCGGAAGTTCTTTAGAAAAAGAAGAAACTATAAGAGATACAATTCTTAATTTTCGATCGATGGGTATTCGGGTTTTTGTTCTGCGATGCCGTGATGAAAAACAACTTTTAGACCTTCAAAATATTTCTGGGGTAAAAATTATTAACGCAGGTGATGGTAAGAGAGAGCATCCCACTCAGGCTCTTTTAGATCTAACAACCTTGCGATCTTTTTACTCTTGGGAGCAGCTTGTGGGTAAAACAATTTGTATTGTCGGAGATCTTAAATCTTCCCGTGTAGCTCAAAGTTGGTCGGAACTTGCGCCTATGGTGGGATTAAAGTTAAGACTTGCTTCTCCAAAAAGTTGGAAACCTGATTGGGGAAAGAATTGGGAACATGTCTCGTCTTTAAGAGAGGGCATAGAGGGCTCGGACTTTGTGATGTCCTTAAGAGTTCAAAAAGAGCGCCATAGTGCTGAGGACAAAGAGGCGACTGCGGATTTTATAAAAAACTATCAGTTGAAGTCAGAGCATTTATCTAAGGAGAGGATGTTTATGCATCCTGGGCCTGTTAATTGGGGTATTGAATTGCATGAAGAGTTGCAATCCCATCCTCGTTCTTTGATTTTGCTTCAAGTAAAGTATGGTGTGGATTTACGCCGTGCGCTTTTGAGCGAGTTTTTTGAGGCCCTTCCACGAGTTCGTTAAATCTTCCCTTGACGTGTGTCGAAGGTCTCTCCTAAATTTATATATTCAGAATGAATGATTTTCTCCGTCCTCAGGCTCTGCGCCTCGTCTTGGAGAAAGGTCTCTTTTTAGATGTCGAAGGGTGGGGAGATTTTTCAGATTTTAATGGACGTCCTCGTGTTCTAGGAGGTGAGTTTGTTTTTTGTACCTCCATGACGGGGATAGAGGAATCTCTCACTGATCCTAGTTATTTCAAGCAAGTGATTGTTTCTACTGTTGCGCATGTTGGTAACACTGGTTTTACAAATGAAGATATGGAAAGCCATCAAATTTGGGCTGAGGGATTGGTTGTTCGTCACCTTTCTCATAAAGCTTCGAGTTGGCGCGCTCAGGAAAGTCTTTTGAATTGGATATTGCGTGAAAAAAAATTCTTGCTTCACAAAATTGATACTCGAATGCTGACTGTTTATTTGCGGACAGAGGGAAGTCAGCGAGGGATGGTTTTTAAGCGTAACTCAATGACAGATGATCAAGCTCTAAGTCGGTTACAAGAAGAAATTCCTTCCATGCAAAATTTAGAGCTGTTAAGCAAGGTGAGTTCACAAAAGGCTCAGATTTTTGAAGATAGAAAAATATATTGGCCTCAGCACGAAGACAAAATTCAAGAAAAACTAAAGAAAAAATTAAAAACACCTCCCAGGGTTGCCGTCTTAGATTTTGGAGTGAAAACAAATACTCCACGAATTTTAGCTCGTTTAGGATGTGAAGTAAAAGTACTTCCTGCTCATGCAACAGCAGAGGAAATGCTGTCTGCGGGCAAGGAAGGGATTTTTTTAAGTAATGGGCCAGGGGATCCTGAGGCAGCACGCAAGGTAGTTGAGGAATTAAAAAAAGTTCTGGGCAAAAGGCCACTTTTTGGAATTTGTATGGGGCACCAACTCATCGCTCATGCATTGGGAGCAAAGACTTACAAACTAAAATTCGGACATAGGGGAATTCACCACCCAGTGATGAAATATGAAAATGGTAAGTCGACAGGCAAAACATTGATCACAAGTCAGAACCATGGCTTTGCTGTTGATGAAAAAACGCTGCCCGCGGGTGTTGAGGTTACTTATCGTCATGCCAATGATGGAAGCAACGAGGGAATTTGTGCAAAATCTCTTAAGTGCTCGAGTGTGCAATTTCATCCCGAAGCGGCACCTGGGCCTTTTGATGCTCTCTTTTTCTTTGAAGAATTTGTTGATCTGATTTCGGAGGAAACACGTCGTGAATCTTGAACCTTATATCTCTCAGATTTTAGAATCTTATGGCAAGGGTGTTTATTACGAAGAAATTCGTCGAGCAAAGGAATACTATTTCTCTCGAGCCATCAAAGTTGCAGAAGGTTCTGATCGGTATGAAGCTCAGCTGAATCAGTTTTTTGACTGGTTTGTATTCGAGCGAAATTTAGAGCGTGAGGAATTGCCACCTATTCGAGTTTTTATTCGTGAATCATTAAAAAATATTCAAGACGAAAAAGCATTTAAGGTTTTTGAGGGGCTAGGAAATTCTATCAGTTCTGTTTTTGAGTTAATTAAAATAAAAGATAATCAGGCTTCTATTAGAGACTTGTATGATCAGGAAGATTACTTGATTGAAGAAATTGAGAATCCTAAAATTTTTCAAAAGGGAGATGTCTTTCAAGCTAGAATCGTTCCCGTTGAAGATAAAATTCTTTTCTCCCAAGCTTTTCAATTTCATCCAAAAGAAGCAAAATATTTTTTGAATAAAGAAATAAAGAAAATAAAAAATCTAAAAGAAGCTCATAAAAAAGAACTCATGTTGAAGCTTTCTTTAATGAAACATCGATCTGAGCAGTATCCTCATATAGATGCTGCTCACATTTATTCGGATAAACCAGTTATATGAGTCATGAAGATATCAAAAATATTTTAATTTTGGGAAGCGGCCCAATCGTTATTGGTCAAGCCTGTGAGTTTGATTACTCTGGTACACAAGCTTGTCTTGCTCTCAAAGAAGAGGGAAAACGCGTCGTTCTTGTTAATTCCAATCCCGCAACGATTATGACGGATCCTGGAATCGCTGATCGAACTTTTGTCGAGCCGCTTGATCCTCTTACAGTTGTTCAAATTATCAAAGCAGAAGGTATTGATGCCATTCTTCCTACAATGGGTGGGCAGACTGCTTTGAATTTAATGCTTTCCCTATCCAAAATTCCCGGAGCTCTTGAGGGAGTGAAAGTGATAGGCGCAAATCTAAAAGCGATTCATTTGGCCGAAGATCGCCGCGCTTTTCGCGAAGTTGTGGAATCGCTTCACTGCGAAGTGCCTCGATCAAATGTCATACGCAGTCTAGAAGAGTGTGAAAAATTTGCACAAGATGTAGGGTTTCCTTTTATTTTGCGCCCAAGCTTTACGCTAGGCGGGACCGGGCAAAGTTTTGTTTTTCACCAAAATGAACTAAAGGAAAAATGTAGCATTGCTCTTACCGAAAGCCCGATTGGGGAAGCCCTAGTAGAAGAAAGTGTTTTGGGTTGGAAAGAGTATGAGCTTGAAGTGATGCGCGATCCCTTGGATAACGCCATTGTTGTTTGTAGTATTGAAAATCTTGACCCCATGGGAGTTCATACGGGTGATTCCATTACCGTTGCTCCCGCGCAAACGCTCACGGATAAAGAATATCAGGCTATGCGAAGAGATGCTCTTCGAATCGTTAAAACTGTAGGTGTGGAGACGGGTGGCTGTAATGTTCAGTTTGCTGTGAACCCTAAAAATGGTCGACGAGTGGTGATCGAAATGAATCCGCGTGTTTCAAGATCTTCAGCGTTGGCCTCTAAGGCAACAGGATTTCCTATTGCTTATGTGGCAGCCAAGCTTGCTCTTGGAAAAAATCTATCTGAAATTGATAATCAAGTTACAAAAATTACGAAAGCTTGTTTTGAACCTACGATTGATTACGTTGCAGTCAAAATTCCACGTTGGGATTTTGAAAAGTTTGTAGGATCAACGGATCAACTTTTGCCGCAAATGCAAAGTGTAGGAGAGGCCCTAGCGATAGGCTCTTCTTTTGGAGAAGCCTATCATAAAGCGCTTAATTCTCTAGAGCTCAAATGGCCGAATGGCGATACCAAACAAATGCCCGCTTTAACGGAAGCCCATTCCAAGAGAGGGTTTCAAATTTGGGATTCTCTTGCAAAAGGCGCAACTGCCGATGAAGTTGCAAGGCTCACCGGTTGGGACCCCTGGTTTACTCGCGAAATCAAGCAGTACATTGAAGAAAATAATTTGCAGATAAAAGCAAATGGTTTGTCGCTTAATCAAAACAAAACGTATTATCCGATGATAGATACCTGTTCGGGTGAAATGCCTGCGGTCACTCCTTTTTATTATTCTACTCGAGATTCTTTGGTGCGAGACGAGAAGCTTTTTGATCAGCTGTTTCCATCTCCTCTTAAAAATTCAAAAAAAGTTGTGATTCTTGGCTCTGGTCCTAATCGAATTGGGCAGGGTGTAGAATTTGATTATTGTTGTGTCCATGCTTCAAAAACTTTGCAGCGCCTTGGTTTTGAAACAATCATGATCAATTGTAATCCTGAGACAGTCAGTACTGACCCTCGTTCTTCGACTCGACTTTATCTTGATCCTCTTCATGCTGATTCTGTGAAAGATATTTTGGAGCGTGAACTTGATTTAAAAAACGAAAACCATTTCGTATTACTTCAGACAGGTGGTCAAACTCCTTTAAAACTTTCAAAAAAAATAGAGCAATGGGGCTACAAAATTCTAGGAAGCACTCAGGAAACTATAGATATTTTTGAAGAACGAAGTCGTTTTGCAAAACTATTAGAAAATTTGAGTATTCAGTATCCTCCTTTTCGAGTTGCTCAATCTCGAGAAGAAGCTCTAAGAGCTGCTAAAGAATTAGGTTTCCCACTTCTTGTTCGCCCTTCTTATGTTTTGGGAGGAAGGGGAATGCGTATTTGTGAAACAGACGCAGATGTTGAACAAACGATCGAAGAGGCTCTGGATGTTTCTGAGCAGCACCCTGTGTTCATTGATAAATTTTTAGTAGGCGCTGTTGAGTTTGATGTGGATGGAATTTGTGATGGAAAAAAAGCCTGGATTGGTGGAGTTATGGAACACGTTGAAGAAGCAGGAATTCATAGTGGAGATTCGGCTTGCGTGATCCCTCCTTTTCGACTGCCGCCTTCTAAAATTGATGAAATGGCTGGAATTGCAAAAAAAATTGCGATTCATTCTAAAACTCGAGGATTGTTTAATGTTCAAATGGCTGTTGTGAATGATCAGGTTTTTGTGATTGAAGGAAATCCCCGAGCTTCGCGCACTATTCCTTTTCTTGCTAAAGCAACGGGTTATCCTATGATTGACTGGGGCATGCGAGCAGCTTTAGGTGAGAATGTTTCTGAGCTGACCAAAGAGGGAAATATACCTGGAAATTATCGTCTTCCCGGACATGGCTTTGCCGTGAAAATGCCAGTATTTCCTTTTAGTAAGTTTAAAGGCTTTGATCCTATTCTTGGGCCCGAGATGCGTAGCACAGGTGAGGTGATGGGAGTTGATAAAGGCGCAGGAGCTGCTTTTGCAAAAGCATTTTTGGGTGCAGGAATTTCTCTTCCCACATACGGTCGTGTGCTGTTTTCTTTGCGTGATTCTGACAAGTCAAAAGCTCTGAATATTGTTCGGTTATTTGAGATGCTCGGGTTTGAAATTGCAGGAACGCCTGGAACTGCTGAGTATTTAAAACGCGCAGGTGTAGAAGTTGTTTCTATTTCTAAAATTGATCAATTGAATTCTCATTCAAATCAAGAAGGAAATCTTTTGGATTGGATTAGAAATCAAAAAATTCAATTAATTGTGAATACTCCAGGAACCCGTGGAAGCCTTAAGGATGGAATGAGTATTCGCCAAGTGGCTTTGCGCTATCGCGTTCCTCTTTTATCAACGCTTTCTGGAGCAGAAATGGCTTGTTTAGCTATCAAAGCGATTAAAAAAGGGGATATGCATCCTATAGCTTTGCAGGATTTTGTAAGTCCAAGTATTTAATGTTTTTGTCATCTTTCCTAGTTAAGACTATGGTGAAGAAATGTCCGATCGTATACTTTTAACTCTTTCTGGAAAATTAGCTCTTGAAGAAGAGTTACG
>CAYOWH010000105.1:0-5813 GCA_964407615.1 uncultured Bacteriovoracaceae bacterium
CCGAAGACACGCCATACACGAGCGGCATGTTCATTAAAGGTGCCGTTATCCCGGCCGTAGAAGATAAATAACTTTGACTGTAAGAATTAAGAGTTTCTTCATTGGTTATACCTGGAAGCCCCGTTTTCCATGATGGAGCAGCAATTAAATTAAGAGTTTTACCCGTAGAATTTAAGTATCCTCCAAATAAAGAGCCATACAAATTTGTACCGTTATCCTTCACCTCTACTTTAGCAACAGGAGCCACGACAAAAGCATGTGAACCTGAAACAGTTAAATCAGCCAACGGATAGCCAATGATTGAAATAAAGGGTGATATAGGACAATTTGAAGAACACGTTGTATTAGACGATACGGAACAATTTATCTTTGTTATTTCACCGGAGTTTATGGTCGCTGGGGCATCTGTACACGCATTAGGAACAAGCGAGAAAAAATCCACCATCGTAAAATTATTTCCTGCTGCACTCTTACACTTATAACCCGTTTGATTAACAATATTCACAGTCGGCAAAAGCTCATCGCAATTACCACTAAACAACCATCTTTCTGCTGAAAAATGAGTAAGAAATCCTTTGGGAAATTTACTTTTCAAAAGTCCCTCATCATTTATTGTAGGTCGAGGATTAATAGCTCTAGAAAATATCGCGTACTCATTAAAAGTGGGCAAACTATTGAGAGGCTTGTCTAACTCTCCGTTAAAATATGTTCGACCATTGATGATTGAGGCACTTCCAATGTTGATAGCTTCCGAAAATTTACGAGTTGCAACATTTCCACTTGCAGTAGGCTTAGTGGGATAAAGAAAAAAAGCAGCGTAATCCTTCGGAACAGAAGGACGCATAACAAAAGACTCCGCTTCAACAACTATCATTTTGCCTGATAAAGCTGATCCAAATTCAATTCTTCCCTCTATCGATAAAGTTCGATCATTTCCTTGACTTGCAAAACCTGAGCTTTCTGTAAAAAACTTTAAGATGACATATGCTTTGGTAATCTTATTAAATAGGCGATTATATTCTTCTCGTTCAGAATCATCTGCCCATTTAATAAAACTTTTATCAAAATTTTTAATACTTTCAGTAAAATCAACTTCAATCTTATACACACCTTGAGATTCTTGAGTTACAACAGATTCTCGAGTTACAAAATCCTTTTTTGCCCAATTTTCAAAAAGAATCACTTCCATTTCCTTACTTGTTAGCTGCGGTATTCGAAGAAAATAGGGGCAAAAAACTTTGGAACTTCCTATCTTATAAGTACCCATACTAGATCCCTTTAAATCAAAAGCTCCACAAAGAGCTCCCAAACTTAAAGGGTCAAATTTATCAAGACCAATTCCTCTACTTAAGACATTGATCATATTGTTAGATCTATCAGAAGACTCCAAATGGTTGAGAGGTCCTGCCTTATCAACATACATCACACGATCATACAAAATAAAATAC
This sequence comes from uncultured Bacteriovoracaceae bacterium, assembly GCA_964407615.1. Lineage (GTDB taxonomy): Bacteria > Bdellovibrionota > UBA2428 > UBA2428 > UBA2428 > CANIGN01. Next base: position 1,449 of record CAYOWH010000105.1, read on the forward strand.
TTAGACATCTCAACAAGATTACTGGCAAGCTCCTGAGCTTTCCAAGCAATACCATCCTCAATCACTGCTTTTGATGATCCCGTAAAGTTCTTCTGAATAACTCCAACAATAACACCGACAACAATTGTTATGAGCATCGCCCAAACAAGCAAGGAACCAGTTTGTTTATTATTCAATTTTTTTTTCATTCAGGATTCACTCTCACAGCTTCACATTTAATAAAATACTGCTTCGCAGTTGATCCCGTTAAAGCTAAATAAGTAATCTTTCCACTCATATCTACGTTCGTCTTGAAAAAACAATACATGGGGTTAGAGAAAGTTGATCCACCCTGAGTAGCTAAGCCCATTTCACCTTTAGAAAAATTTCCAGAAAAGCTTTTTGTAGAAGGATTGTACTGATCATATCTATAACACCTCACCGCATCTGGGTCAGAAGATGATCCGACAGCAGAAATGTTCATAGATCCATTCAGGGGATTTGTAGAAGTATTGATTGAAGCTGCATCAGAAAAAAGAACTTTTACCTCATAAGCGTCAGTGAGCTCAGTGACTTTTTCATCTTTAAAAGCCTTTGTAAATTTTTTATTCATCACAGAACACGTTACTTTAGGCGCTTTAACTGCGGTAGCAGTACCTACTCTTGAATTACCAATCTCTAATCCTTGTGTTGAATAGGCTCCTGAAATATTGCGTGTGTAGCTCTGGGGACCCGCAATACCTACACTACCATCTGCCACAGTATTATTTTTAATTGATTCAAAATTTAATGTTACAAAATAATTGCCGTAAGCCGAATCTTTTTTACCATCAAAGGTCTCTGTAATTTTCAATAACTCAATTGAATCATATAATTTAGAGTCTGTAATATCAGTAGCAGTTACCGCCTTCAGACCTTGAAAGCCCTGACGAGGCCAAAGCTTGTAAAAAAGGGCTTTACCCTGAGGCTCTTCTACCAATTCCAATTTTACAAATCGCACAATTTCCACAGAAAAGCGTTTGTTTTCAAATGAGCGCATATAGGATTGAGCGTTAGGTGGATTTTGAATTGAGCAAGAAGTGAAAGCGGGACGTAAAGAATTAAAATCATAGTCAAAAGTTACTGCGCCCGTTGATGAGTTTACATCTTTAACTCGAACAAAGTGTTGTTGATTATCTCCTGTTACTGAACGAAGAAAAAGTAATGAACCCGAAACAAATCCGTTGGAAATAGTAACCTTGAGGGTATCTCCCACAACCGTTCCTATTCCTACGGTTTTAGAAGACACAAATTCAATACTCTGGCCCTTCTCATTAAGAAGGATATTCTGATCGGGACCTAATGGGGTTTCACCTTTGACAAGCAAATGTTTTCCTGTACAAGTGACCAGCCCAGATCTCATAATACTTGAATTAGTTAAATGATTTTTTAAATCGCCCTCATCAATTCTTTGCTCCGTAAGAGAAGTCAGCACATCTCGACTTTGTTTTTCTATACTGAAAAGACCACGAATCCAGGGAAGAACAAAAGCTGCCAGAGCGCCCACAATTCCAAGAACAACCATGAGCTCAACAATAGAAAAAGCTTTTTTATTTCTTTTTGTTTTCAACTAGTAGTCTCGCCTTATCATTGTATTCGTTCACGTATATGTCTTCAATGTTTAGGAACTTTCCTAACTTAGCGTTCCAATAAGTGGACTGCAGAGACCTTTGAGCAGCTGAAAATCCTTTTAGTGGTTTGGTATAGCTTAAGTATACTTTGTCAACAGAATGCTGACCAATTGACTCTAACTCTCCCTTGTCGACTTGCCCGTTTCTGTTTCGATCAAACCATAACCGTAATTTTTTGTAATCTTTGTCGGCTTTTGTAATCAATCCGTCTTTATTAGAATCATGTTTACGCAGTTGTTCAAAACCATTTCGAGCATCTGTATCTCCGTACAAATCCTTCAGACTAATAACGCCACTTTTGTAAGTGGGCCTCACAAGAAACGCAACTTCATTTATATTCTCTGGCCAATCCACGTAACTTAAATATTTTTTATTATGTAAATGAAATCCCACGGAACGTTTGAATGTTCGTGAAATTTTAATTCCATTTCCTTTAAGATCTAAAACAAGCGGTGACCATGACAAAGAAATATTGTCATATTTAAACTGTGATCCCGGACACAAAGGAACGTCAAAATAACCCATCGATGTAGCACTCAACCCAGCACGATAATTTCCGCCCCAATGCCTTACATAAAAAGTTTGGGTTCTCACTCCTGTATCTGCAGAAGATTTAGTATAACTTGCAGAAGGGGACCGATAGGTAGCCCCTAAATAACTACCTACCTGCCCCTCGTAGCAATTAATCGAACCAAAGTGCGGCTTAGAAGGTTGAAGTGGCTTCCAATTCAACACAGCCCCCTCACTTACTTTGTAATACGGAGTAACTCCGTAAACGGGCGTTCCAGATTTATCAAGAGTTACTGCGCATCCAAAAGTCATTCCAAAATTCATTGCGCTCTTGCTAAATCTAAATCCAAGCGCTCCTTCACCACCCTGAACCATCGAACATTCATTTTCATCGGTTATCGTCACAGCTCCTTGATAATTATCATCTTGCCAAGTTGGACTGCCTAAAGATCCAGGATTGATTACCCAACAAGCACCACCTGTGCTCTCAACAGCTGTTCCCACTGATGCTGATGCCAAAGGGTCAATAGGGTTTGATGCAACAAGACCCGTAGGAAACCTATGAGCTGCATTGAGTGGTACTAAAGATAAAACTGTTTGCGATACTCGACTGCTTTTTAAGTCTGCAACTTTTTCGGGACGAGAATAAGCACAAAGCGTAGCGCTCTTCAAAGCATCTGGTAGTTTTGTTTTATCTGGACGTGTTGGCATCGTAAACTGAAAATTTGGCAAACAGGCATCGTTAACAAAGGGAATTATCTTATCAAAAACACCCGAATTAGAAGGCGTGAATGAATACAATTTTACTCCGGTGTCTCCTCTTTTATCGACTCCACCTGAAACTTGAGATCTCGCAACATAGGCTTGAAAAACAACCAAAGAATCTTCTTTCAGATCTTTTAATTTATCTCCAATCCCTACCATCTGCACAATTTTATAATCTCCCAAATCGATAGTTCCGTAAGCAACAGGATCTCCAATTTTTAAAGATTCAGGATCAAATGGACTGGCAGTGACAACAGTTGCTGAATACATTCTGTCAGCTGGTATTGGAAGAGAAAGCTCATCTCCAACAATATTAAAATTACCATCATTTTTGGTAGCGACATTTAAAATACCTTGCACGGGAATTTCTGGTTTCGTTGTTCCATATGATTGATCAACTCCCGGAAGAGAAATGCCTCCCCCGGTGTATCCACCAGACTGAACAGCATTGTTTGCGAGGTTTAAAAAATAGTATGATCGTAGTGCTTGAAAAAATTCACAATCACCCAGTGGGTTAAGTTTCACAATACCTGCAACAGCTTGTTGCATCACGCTTACTGAGCAATATTTTGGAGTTGCTCCAGAAGCAGGAGGAACAACGGTAGCTCTTACTATTTTAGGTTCATTAGCAGGCATGGTTGACCATGTTCCCTGTTCATCGGGACCCTTATCTCCATTCCCTACAGACCAAATAACTTTTGATGTAACACCCATGGGTGATCCCAAAAAATTTGACCCCTTAAGCTGGGCTACGAATACCAATGTTCCATTTTTTACTTCAACAGTTTTGGATGGAGTACAAGTTGCAGAATTATTGCACTGGGCTGGCGCTAGCTGTGAATCATAAATAACCCCAGTTACATTTACATCGCAACTAAGTCCTTCACCATAGGCATGAAAGCGTAAATCTTCATCAACGAACATATCCCCTGAAACATCAACCTTATCTTTAGACTCTCCCTGCGTGAAATTAATACCTATCGTACCTTTAGCAATAGTTATTGCCTCACTCGATGTCACATTTGCGTTTTTATAAAGAACATATCCAAGATCGGAATAATCTGATGACTTAAGAGTGACAGTGGAAGGAAGTGTATTTTTCTCAACACAAACTCCACTCGAAGATGAACTACACAATTCAGGACCCAACAAGCCTAGACTTAAACTATTTGCGTTAGATCCAATAGATTTACAACTTAAATTTAAAACCTCAAAAGCTTGCCATTCAATAGGCGCACTTTCAGATAAAATACCCGGTGATTCAACAGAACCCTTTGTCCATTTACAATCAATTTTTAGAGAGCCTGATGAAACCGATGAATCAGACGATGAAGACGAAGAAGATTCACTCGAGGAGGAGGAGGAGGAGGAGGAGGAGGAAAAATCACTCGAGGAAGAATCACTAGAAGAGGACTGAGCAATTATTTTTTGAGTATATAAA
>CAYOWH010000106.1:0-5763 GCA_964407615.1 uncultured Bacteriovoracaceae bacterium
TGATTATTAAAAAAAGGGCGGTTGCGCGAATCTGTAAGCCAGGTTCTGTCTTCTTAGCTTCGAGGACCGACGGCCCCACACACTAAGGAGAACAACATTCCTCTAAGCGATCTACCCGAGAGTTTAACGTTGCGAGTGCACAACTTCTCTCCTATTTGATCTTGCTCCCCGCAGAGTTTGCCTGTTTTCACTCCGATCAGTTCCCCAACAGACTCCCGTTCCCGTCTTGCTGGATCATCACTTCGGACATTCTCTCTGTTGCACTGTTCCTCGAGTTCGCCGTTAACGGTTTTGCAACCACGGATCCTCGGGCATCGTCTCTGACAGCGATGCTGCGGCACTCTATAGAGCCCGGACTTTCCTCAAGAGTTTTTCAACTCCTGCGTTGTTCCGATTCGCGCTGATCTATAACCTAATTAATACGCACCCCCTTCTCAAGTAAAAAGACCTCCAATAGACTTTTAAAGTGCTCTCAATTTTAAAGGCTTATAGAAAATACGATCCCGCTACCTCAAGCACGCTGGAAATTTTACTTTTTTACCCTGGAATTAAAGCTTTGTTTTTTCACAGAATTGCTCATTTTTTATGGTCCTTAAAGCTTCCTCTTCTTCCAAGAGGCCTTTGCGAGTTCTCTCGCTGGATAACCGGTATCGAAATTCACCCTGCCGCAAAAATTGGAAGAAATCTCATCATCGACCACGGTATGGGAGTTGTGATTGGAGAAACTGCTATTATTGGTAATGATGTTCTGATTTTTCATGGCGTCACTCTTGGTGGAACAAGTTTTGACCGCACACACAAACGACACCCAACCATTAAAGACCACGTCGTAATTGGAGCAGGCGCTAAAATTATGGGGGATATTATCATCGGAGAATATAGCCGAGTAGGTGCAAATTCCGTGGTTATTGAAAACGTTCCTCCTCACACAACTGTCGTAGGAATACCCGGAAAAATCCTCAAACATGGAATCGATCCCGGAACAGAACTCGATCACGACGATCTGTTTGAAGAAGAAAAGAAAAAGAAATAAAGGAGTAAGCCTTGAAAATATTTTCAGACATCACCCAGACCATTGGAAAAACCCCCCTCGTTCGGATGCAAAGAATCGGAAAAGATTTGCCGGCAGAGATTCTTCTAAAACTTGAATTTTTTAATCCACTTGGAAGCGTGAAAGATCGCATTGGCCAGAGCATGATCGAAACCGCAGAAAAAGAAGGAAAACTTCGAAGTGGAATGCAAATCATAGAACCCACGAGTGGGAACACTGGAATTGCCCTTGCTTTTATAGCAGCGGCCAAAGGTTACAAAATTACTTTGGTAATGCCCGAAACCATGTCTCTCGAAAGAAGAACCCTTCTCCTTCTTTTGGGTGCAGACGTTATTTTAACACCCGGAGCACTTGGAATGAAAGGAGCCATTGCCAAAGCTCGCGAACTTCATTCGAAAAATCCAAACTCATACATGCCTAAGCAATTTGAAAACCCTTCCAATCCTCACATTCACGAACTCACAACAGCTCTAGAAATTTGGAACGATACAGATGGTAAAGTAGATCGCTTTGTTTGTGGAGTTGGAACCGGAGGAACTTTTTCGGGAGTAGGAAAAGTTTTAAAAGCAAAAAAACCTTCTCTCAAAATGATCGCTGTCGAGCCAGAGGAATCACCTGTACTTTCAGGAGGAAAACCGGGGCCGCATAAGATACAAGGAATCGGCGCAGGCTTTGTTCCTCAAAATTTCAATAAAACATACCTCGACATGATCGAAAAAGTTTCAAGTAGCGAAGCTCTCCAAATGGCTAGGAGACTCATTAAAGAGGAAGGAATTCCTGTTGGAATCAGTTCAGGCGCGGCTATCGTCGCAGCACTCAGACAAGCGGCCCTCCCAGAATCAATGGGGCAATGTATCGTTGTGATTATCGCAAGCTATACAGAGAGATACTTAAGCACTCTGCTTGCAGAAGAAGAAAAACAAAAAGCTCAAGCTCTTGTTACCCAAGAGATTAGCCCTGAATGGTTGAGTTAAAAATTTTCAAAAAACTATCACTTAAGAGCGTAAGAGAGTCGCTATATCCCAAGAATAAAGTCTTTTTGCGGGAATAAAACTCGCAAAGGCCACCGTGATGAGACTTAAAGAAAAAAGAAGCAAAGCTCGCGACCACGACCAATCCACTGGTAAGTTTTGTGAATAAAAAAACTGCGGAAGCACTCCCCAATGACCAATCGCCCACGTTAAAGCAGCAGACAAAAGCAACCCCACCAGAAGCCCTACGGTTCCTAAAAATAATCCCTCAAGTTCAAATAACCAAAAAACTTTTTCTGCACTTGCTCCCATTGCTCTTAAAACACCAATTTCTCGTCGTTTTTCGGCGATTCTTAAACTTAACGCTGAACTCACTGCAAGCGATCCGAAAAGAACGACAAAAAACAATGATATGGCCATCGCTTTTTTTTCTAGATTTAGAGAATGCCAAAGAGCTGCATCCAACTGCTTCCAATCTTTAAAAGCTGGATCAATCTTTTGCAAAGATGGCAATAACTCAGTCGCCCTATAAGGATCCTTCAAAACTATTTCAATTCGTGATCGAAGCCCTTGTGCCCCCAACCACTCTTCTAAATCTTTTTCAGAAACCCAAACATAAAAGCGATCCACATCAATTAAATTTGTTCGTTTATAACCGCTCAATTTTAATTCAAGAGGTGCCCCTTCTAAACTCCAAACATTTCGAAGACGAAAAGCCTCCATTGATGTGGCATGCAAGGCATAACCCAATTCCTCACCCATGATCATTGTTCCTGAGGGAATTTCAGGATCTCCCTCGATTACAATTCCTGAACCTGTAAAAATTTTTCCCTCGCGCAAGGGCTCGACGAGACCTTCAAACTGCAATTTAATTTTGAGATCTTTAACCTCAGAAGAAAGATTTTCTTGAACTTTTGCTGCAACCTCTTTTAAGTCGGGACGCAAGGGTCCCTCCAGAAGCAAATGCGCTTTGGCAGAAAGATGATCGGCTCTGATTTGTTTTTGAAGCCCTTCCATCACATTAAGGGTGGTAAGCCAAGCACAAAGACCAAGGGCTGTTGCAATGATTGCGAATCGGTTCATCCAACGCACCGCAGGCCTAGCGGCCTTAGAAAATAAATGCTTGTAGAGAAGCGATTCCAAGCCTGTCATCATGGCACAAGTTTAGCAAAGTCAAAGCCACATAGATATAGAAGCAAAATCTTGTGTTATAAGAAAGGACACTATGGCTGGAGTTAATAAAGTAATTTTAGTTGGCAACCTTGGAAAAGATCCCGAACTCAGACACACACCTCAAGGTCAAGCCGTTGCAAATTTTCCACTCGCAACAAGCGAATCTTGGTCCGATAAAAACGGGCAAAAACAAGAACGCACCGAATGGCACAAAGTTGTTGTTTGGGGAAAGCCTGCTGAAAACGTTGCAAAATATCTCTCCAAAGGTCGCAAAGCCTATGTTGAAGGTCGTCTCCAAACACGCGCTTGGGACGATAAAGACGGCCAAAAGCGCTACACAACTGAAATTGTCGCAACCACTGTACAATTTCTCGATACACAAAGTTCTCGCTCAGAAAGTCATTCAAACAACGACGGAAACGATCCTTTCGGCTCTCCTCCTGATTTTGGTGGATCTTCTGAAGGCGGTAGTGACGAGATACCCTTCTAGATTTTAGATATTGGATTTATAATTTAAGCGGATGAGCAAAAAGCGGGTCAGTCAAAAGCCGCGTTCTTCTTCTGTAAAAAAGAAGACTGAAGTCGAGGATCAAATCGTTGAAGAACACCTGCCTATTCTCAAAAAGCAGTATCCTCTAAAGCCTGCTGTCAGCGCAGACGATCCTCTTGCGATTTATTTAAGAGAAATTCAAAAAATTCCTTTGCTCGACATAAAAGAAGAGCAAGAACTTGCGCGTAAAGCTTTTGACGAAAAAGATCCCGCATCCGCAAAAAAATTAATTCAGGCCAACCTTCGCTTTGTGGTGAAAATTGCTTTTGAATACGCGCGCCTTGGACACAAGGTTTTGGATCTCATTCAAGAAGGTAACGTGGGACTCATTCAAGCCGTCAATCACTTCAATCCCTACAAAGAAGTTCGCCTAACAACTTATGCTGTGTGGTGGATTCGTAGTTACATTCGAGATTATCTGCTTCGCAACTGGTCGATTGTGCGAATTGGAACAACCGCTGCACAAAAAAAACTTTTCTATCAATTAAAAAAAGAACAAGAAAAATGGGAGCGTCTTGGGATCAAACCTCAAATCAAAGCAATTGCACAGAATTTACAAGTAAGTGAAGATGACGTTGAGACCATGCAAAAAAGGCTCTCAGGAAAAGACTCTTCTCTTTCTCCAAGACCAAGTGCAGATGGCGGTGAAGATATTTCTTTTGAGAACACCTTGAGAGACGAAGGCCCTCTTCCCTCAGCACATCTCGAGGAAGAAGAAGACTCCTGGCTTATTCAAAAAGCTCTTGAAGAATTTCAAGATGAACTCGACGATCGAGAAAAAGATTTTGTAAAGCGAAGACTTCTTTCCGAAACTCCGATCACTCTTGAAGAATTCGGTAAAAGCTACGGAATTTCAAAAGAGCGATCCCGTCAAATTGAAGAACGCATCAAAAAGAAACTCAAAGAATATCTTCTAAAATATTATCCAGAAATATCTTTGGACTAAACCATGCACATTCACACAATTTTATCAGGCCCCACAATATGGCCTCAAATTGCCTATCTTGAAAATGACAAGAATAACTTTCGCGAAAGCTCCAAAGCGCTTCTTGATCTTGTTGAAAAAAAATTTTCACCAGCAAAAAAAAGCTTAACTCACACTCAACAATTTAGTTTTATTGCTTTTACAAACGAACAAACATGCCTCCGAGTGGGCATCGATGCAGAAGAAAAAAGCCGAAAAGTTCTTCCAAGTGTCAAAAGAAAAATCCTTAAAGAGTTAGACTGCCCAGAAGCCATTCAACTCGAAACACTCTACATCTGGACAGCCAAGGAAGCCGCTTTTAAAACCTTTTCTTTTTTAGGCGCAACAATTATGGGAGAAACTTTTCTTGAAAAAATTGAAGGCGATAAATTTGAAATTTTCTACATAGATTCAAAGCAAAAAAAGTATTCTGCCCGCGGTATTTGGATTGAGCTGAGCGACCATCTTGTGGCGGTATGCGCCCTTCAAAAGACAAATTTTTCCAGATAATTATCTTAATAATTTCATATACTTATGCGCTGACTTTAAAGTTTTTAAAAATCTGCCGATAAGTACTATATACGACCCAAAAAAAGCTCCCCAGACTCCCTCAAAAAATTTTCCAAATGAGAATCAAAACGGTTCACAAGAGGGCTATCCACGTCTAGCACACCAATACCCAAACTTCCCTTGTACAAAGGAACAACTAACTCCGAACGCGACGCTGAATCACAAGCAATATGCCCCTCAAACAAGTGAACATCGGGAACATTAAAAACTTTTTTTTCTTTAAAAGCTGTTCCACAAACACCTTTTCCTAACATGATTCGAGTACAAGCAACTTTGCCCTGAAAGGGTCCCAAAACTAATTCGTTTCCTTTTAAAAAATAAAAACCCACCCAATTAAGATTTGGAATATTTTGATAAATCAATGCACTCATGTTTGCCGCATTAGCTATCATGTCTGTTTCATCTTCGAGAAGTGCTTTTAATTCGCGGAGCAATTCCATATTTAAATTTTCATTTTTAAAACTTTTTTTCTGAGTTTCTTTTG
>CAYOWH010000107.1:0-5592 GCA_964407615.1 uncultured Bacteriovoracaceae bacterium
TGTCTTGGTCCAGAAATCCGAATAAGGACGGATTAAAAACAAAAAAATCCAATACAACTTTCGACCAGTCATGGTCCTTTGACAACATCGGGGAAAAGCCTTATAATGGCTCCATCGGCTCATTCAGAAACTGGACCACTTTCTGTTTGAATATTCCTGATAAGAAAACTCGACTCGACTACATTGCAGAGCTAACAATTCCTATGCATGGATCGCTGTCTTCGTGTGATTTGATGATGCTCGCTACTTTCTCTGAATACAAAGCAAAGTGTCCTACCTCAATGATAGATGATCTAACCTTGCACATGAGCAAAATTACTCTCAAAGAGGACTTAGATGTACTTCCTGACCTGCATCTCTTGAGCGCAATACAGGCCTCATTTACAACTTCTCCTATCAAGAAGCAAATCAAACAAACTGATACTGAAACTCTACTTCCATGTTGCCAAACAGGCAATCTGCCATACTCATTCAATGTTCAACATGAATCCATGAGACGCACTGATTATATACGATATTTTCGGGATTCAGAAAACCATCCTCCTGTCCTCCTTGATGAAAAAAACAGCGTGACAATCAATTTTTCCACAGTACAGCTTGCCTTCTTTAGCCGCCAAGATTATGAAATTGCTCTAAATATCGTTGATACCGATCTGAGATCCCTAGATCCGTCCATTCGTGTAGTTGCTTGCAATGTACTTCGCAGACCCAAGGCGATAGACATCGATCCAAATAAAGCTGTCTTTGTTCGAAACCTCCGGCAACTGCATTTCGACATTCCGATCTTTTTTGCTCAGTTTGGAGCCGTCACTAGTATGCTTCGAACTCATATAGAGTCCTCCAATATTGTCATCTTTTTCTCTGAAGACTCGGCTAGGCGGGCCAAAGCACATGTATATCAACGCAACACTTTCCGAGTAATGGATTACGTTCCACCCCGGCGCCTCAATTCGGCTGTGAAGCTTACGACATCACAATCACAGAGGGACGCCTCGTGCATTCAGAATAGAAAGTGGAGGACAGAGCCACACGAGGATCGTCAATTTCCAGCAGGCAAAGGGGGCATGGAGACCACCCATCCAGCAGGTCCTCCGCAGGGGTCCCCCACTGCCATTTCATCCGATATTATTCGTCGTGACTGGACTCTTACGCCGGCGGGTCAGTATGTTTTTGGTACTGCATCTCTGGATCGAGCCCTTCAACCCCACAATCTCCAATGCCTTAATAATTTGGGGGAGGGTGACTGCGCCTGGTACTCTATAATTGACGCTGGAAAACTCTCAGCACGATTTCCTCAGGTGCGATCTCTTCGAAGGTTCGTGTACAACTATGGCCTTGCAAATCCTGATGAATTAGAATCGCTGGCTATTTTCTGCCAAATTCCCGAAGCGGACCGTCCTAACTGGAAGCGGAATCTCCTGAACTCCATCAATAGTTCCGGAGTCGATGCTGATTTTGAACAGCTTCATCTTACCGCTCAGGCCTTGCAGGCTGTGATAGTTATTACTGATGCTCAAACCCATCTCAAGCATCGTCTTCAGCCTACTAGCAATGGGCTTCCCCCTACTGCGCCAGCTTTGGAGATACATATTGCCCACAGACGGCATAATGCGATACAAGCATATGATGCACAGTTTCAACCAATTGGCCCTCTGCATGGCCACTATTGGGCTATTGTACCCTTACGGAGACAATCTCCCCGGCAGGGTCTACGGCGGCAACTCCACCTTAGTGATTTCTTTCAAGCTAATCCTCCTCGGCGTAGGTCTCGAAGCCAGCGAAGATTATCTGATGTTTTCCCGGAAGGTGGCGAATCTTCTTTGGATGAAATTCCTGAGCAACCTCTGGAAGCAGATTCCATGCTGGGAGAGAATATTGACATTTCCCCATCTGCCCCTCCTCCCGAGGAGATTGAGGACATGACTCTCATTGATTTGCAACTTGCTGCAGCAATATTGGAGCAGATTGAACTACCACCCATCTGCGTCAACTGGGCCTCAGGATTTCAGTTTTTACTCAGCAACTTTAAGCCAGCTGACCTTTTTAAACAACGCATCCGCACATTCCGATATGTAGCTGGAGATGCTAGGGCACTGTTCCGACAATGTTATATTGGCATCCTGACCCTCTTAGACTCATTGCCTGAATTTGCACAATCTCCCACTGCAGGCTTCCTACATAGGAAGGTTCTTTCGTTCCTTACTGCCTTTCCGGCTCTATTAGTCTCACATGTACCCGCGCTGGGTCCCAATGGAGTTCTGGACATAATCAGGACAAATTGCCAACAATTTCTGGAGGGGAAATGGTCGCACCTGTATTATAATGCGTGCAATCTGAATGCTCAGCCATGCTCTGACTTAATGCAAACTGACTCTGTTCCAGCAGTGCCAGAAATACAATCGGATGAGAGATTTTACCGCATGGTCCATCAATTAGTACAAGGTGGCTCTCTTAGTGCTGCATACCAACGTCTCACCCAACCTGGCCTCTGTCCAACAGATCCTCTTTCCCGTTTTCTTGAAATACATCGGGATATTGATCTCACGTCTTTGCACCTGCATCCTGCCAGCGTCCAAGATGTCCGAGACAATACTGACTGGGAAGCGTTCTTTGCTCCTGGCGATGTCTACCGCCTCATCGCCAGGCGAAAAAATGGAAAAGCATCTGACCGCCATGGAATGAGAAACGAGTTCCTCAAAATCCTACAGCAGGATCCGGCTTTTCTAACGCTTTTTATCAAAACCATACTTCGAGGCATTGCCCAAGGTCAAGAACCTTTCTACGCATCCCACGCGGACTCATGCACAGGAGCAATGCTTATTGCGCCTCTGAAACCAAATGGTCTGCCTCGTCCAGTACAGATTCCGCATATGTTCCGTGCAGTTGCTACTAGTTTGGCAGCTGGAAAAGTATTCAAATCCAAGGAAGCACTCAACTTCCTTGAAAACGGGGCTGGGCGTACTGATCCTCGATATTCTCAACGGGGACTATCGAAAGACGGTTGTTCTTATGTAGTCAAAGAAACTCAACGCATTCTGGAAGCAGCTAATGCTCTGGCTCCTGCTACTTTGTCCATGGACGAGGCTGCTGACATGCTGAACTCTCAAGGCTTTATTTCCCCAGACATTGTTGTGAACCTCAAGTGTGATATCACTGAATTCTTTCCAAGCTGTAATAGACAACTTATTCTAGACATGCTTGCCGGTGTGGCGTCCTGCGACTACCCCCACACCAACATTCAGACGGGCGACCCTATGCCTACGCACCCCTGTTTCCGGCAGCTTCTTCCCCTTGCAGTGGCTTTGTATGGCAGAAAATCTACCTTGGCCTCGCACCATCGTAATCGAGCAGTTGCCTTTGTTCCCTTCACCACAGGCGTCTCACAAGGGGATGGCACAGGATCTCCATTTGCCAGTCTTTCTGTTCATTTTGCTGTAGTTTCAACTCTCGCCCATTATCCCAACGTGGATGTGAGAGCTTTGGGCATAATGGACGATATTCATTTTCTGGCAGCAATCAAATATTTGGGACCAATTTTCACAACTTTTTCCAACATTCTGTCAGATTGTGCTGGTGTGAAGATCAATCTCTCTAAATCCTCACTCAATGTGCTCCAAGCAGCTACCATTGTCAACCCCAGGGAAGCCTTGCGTTTAATCTATGACAACGACCCCATTCTTGCTGAACTTCATTTGGCGACTGATGGGTTCATCTGTGTTGGTACACCTGTGGGGCATATATCTTTCGTCAATCAGTTTATGGATGAGCGTCTAAATGTATTGAATCAAGAGTTTCAGCGTCTTCTGCCCTACCCTTACCCACAGGACTTTCAACTGATGGTAAGGTATTGTTGCGATCAGAAAATAGTGCACCTGACTAGACACCTTGCTCCACATATTATGGCTGCCGCACATCGCTTTGACATCATCATAGATCAACTCAATGATAGTTACTATGATCTTAGACTCAGTCCCCTCGAGTCAAACTCTCTCCAGGACATTCCCTCAACTCTTCCAGCTCTCAGTGCACAGCACATGGTGTGTCTGGCCAGAGTGCAACTGCGAGCATTGCCGATTGACGGTGGCCTTGACCTACCTGCCATGTCTGATGTGGCTATTCCTGCCTTCTACGCTGCGCATATCCGTCACCTTCAACAGCTTCGGCAAGAGGGAAAATCTGGGCCTTTTCTTCTGCCCCCAGATTCTCAGAATGTCAGCTCTAGTCTCTTCTCTGACGCTCTTTATCAAGCACAATCTGCGCTACTGCTCAGAGAGGCTGTTCCAGTTCGACACGATAAGGACATTCATCCCCCTCTCATTGTCCCGGATATGGTCCTTCCTCATCTCAGCCTGTTTCAGGAACATGACGTTGATTCTGCCCTAGCAGGAGTCTCTCGTCTGCTGACCAAGGTAACAAATCAGAAGTACCTATCAAATTGGTACAGAACAGCTAGCCCAAGTCGTAAGGAACTTCTGCGGCTACGTGAAGCTTATCCATCCCTTGACAAGCGTCTAGCCCACATGTCTCCAGTTCAGTACAATGGAGCTCATAAACCCTTTGATTTACCTCATAAGCTTGTGATCAAGCATCAACCCAATGCATTTCTTAAGACTCTCCTGCCCACACAGGAGGAAAGTATGTCTCAGCATCAGATGGGTCTGTATCTGAAGCTCCTGCTTGGCCTGCCTATTCCTGCGCCTGAGCAATCCTCTTCAACGTGCCCCTGTGGATTTCTTTACGATTTTAATGGTTACCATCGTCTCAATTGTAAGCAAAACGCTGGCAGAGCGAACCGAGCAGCGCACGATCTTGTTCAATCTGCTCTAAAGAAAGAGTTTCAGCGGGTGAGCATTCGTGTTGTTGACAATGATCAGGACATGCGTAAGCGATTTTCCCATCTTTCCTCGCAAAAAAGAGGGGACCTTGCAATCTTATCCACCTCTGACTACCTCATTTATGATCAAGTCAGCCGTCAACCTCGGTCCCAAGCCATAGCTGACATAAAGATGGTTTCCCTAGTTAACTCTCAAGGTACCTGGACTCCAGCCATAAACAGAAACAAGAACAAGCTTGAAAATCCTACACTTTTGCAGCAGGAGGCTATTAAGGACAGGAAACATGCTGATTTTTATGCCCCGATTGGCTTTGCTTTCTTCGCATTTGTTGTCTCCTGCTTTGGATCCTTTGGGCCTACTGCTGTTCGCTGTCTTTTCTCCCTGGCTGATCTTGAATTGCGACACCACGATTCTCTCCTTGCCCGTCAAGGTCTTCCTCCGATGCTGGATCCTTCAGCCCGTTCACAGTTTCGAGCCATCTCCTATCGTCAGATCTCTGCGCGTATTGGACATGCTGTCGCCAAGGCCTCTGTAATGCGTCTTCTTGGAGTTCCACGCCTTCCGCTGCCGCCGTTTGTTCCTCATGCACGCCTTGCTCGCAACTGCCCTGGCCCGGCGGATTGCTTCTCCCCCCCTATTCCTCTTTCCTATGCTTCCTTCCTTTCCTCTTTCCCTGCTCCCTCTCAATCTGTCTCCTCCTCTCCTCTTGCCCCCTCTCCCTAATCCATCTTGGTCTCCTAGATGCTCTTCCTTTTCT
>CAYOWH010000108.1:0-5590 GCA_964407615.1 uncultured Bacteriovoracaceae bacterium
CCCGTCCGGACTCGCTGGTCAGGCAGTATAATGAAGCAAATCCAGAGCTGCCACCTTCTGAGCAAGCGACGGCCGCCTTCTTCAGACAACACCTTGTGTCTATGAGCAGCCTGCAGAAAGCAGCGGCGCCGGGTGGAAACGTTGATATGGCTCTGGCAGAAATCGGACAAACCCGTGTAAATTTCAGCAATTTGAGCATCGAAGAAACTAAAAAACATATACCGCGGTACAGCGCTGCGATCGACTTTTGCGTCGATTTTTGCCGCCGGAATCCTCAAACGATCTTGGATAAGAAGACGCTTGAAGCCGCTTGGAGATCTGCTCCGGAAAACACTGAAGGCCCCAAGCTGTCTACGCTGTTTGCGAACGGGGCCCTCACCATGCTCAAGCTCCCCGCCACCGGCAAGAAGCGCAAGGCCGACGACGGATACTCGTCAGTCGAAATCCTTGGGCCAATCACGTCCGCACGAGGCATGCGGACTACTTCCGGCGTACTACGTCCGGCGGACAGGCCCCCCCGGGGGCGCAGCCGGTGGCGGAAGGACCGCCGCGAGGGTTCTCGCGGCGGTGCCGCCGCCGACGGCGGCGGCGGCGGCACAGGCGGCAATGATGAAAGACGATCGGTCGCCAGCGCTGCCGTGGCCAGCGCGGCCGCTGGCGCGGCCGCCGCGGCCGCCGCTGCGGGATCGGGCGGCGGCGTCGCGGCGGGGGCGGGGACTGCCAGCTCCGCCAGTTTGGCGGCATTAGTTTCTTACGGGTCGGACTCGGCTTTGTCAAATGAGGAAGGAGGAGAGTCGGATGCAGGAGCAGGAGCAGAAGCATGCGTTGTGGAACAGGGCGGCGGCGCAGATTCCGCCGCCGCTGCGGGTGGTCCCGCTGCCGCCGCCGCCGCCTGTGCCGCCGCCTGTGATGAAGAAGCTGGGCAGCCTGCTGCGGCCGACTGCCCCTCCCCAGAAGGCAGTCACGGTTTGAATGAATCCTGCCCCAGCTCCCCACAAGGCAGTCACGGTTCGAATGTTTCGATGAGTACTTCGGTGGCAGAAGCGATTGTAGAAGAGAGCTCGCGAGAATCAGATCAGCACTTCTTCCGGCAGAGCCCTCCTTCAGCCTCTCCAGCTGCAGAGGCTCCTGCAGTGGCAGTAGTGGCCCTGTCGGCGCAGGCAGAAGAGGATGGTGAGGATTGTCGGCGACTGGATGGAATCTCTGAAGACGCTGAGAAAGAGGGCGGCAGTGTACACGACGTGGCAGGGCTCGAGGGCCGCCGGTCAGACTCTCAGGCAGGCGCCGCTGGTGTATCGCCCAGCGCTGCAATCTCAACAGAAGCTCTGAAATCGCTTCTGCGGTGGGTTCAAGCTTGTCCTCACGACAAGGAGATCCACGAGACATTGTGGAGGAACTGCCCAGGCCGTAGTCAGAATCACTCGCCCATGCTTACTCGGCGTGCAGTAAGCCTCGCTCGATTGCCTGAGCCTTCGAAATGTCGCGAGCTCCGCATCGATTCCAAGGGTGGCGACAGTGAACAAGAGCGCATGTGGCGCATCACTTATGCACAGAAAGCAGTGGGGTATGTCGTTGGCACATTGCTGGCGAGTTTCATTTCTGAAACGGCAGAGTTTAGACAGCAGCAATTGATCCCATGGCTGCGCACTTTCCAACCTGCCTGCAGAAATATTCTGCTGGGCGAGTCTGCATCGCTTCTGCGTCCTCTGGACGAGGTCCTTCTAGATCACTGCGTCGCGCTGAGTCCCCCATTCGAGCAGTTCAGGTTTATGGAGGACAAGTGCCACATTTGCAGGGGGAAATGTGATCCCCAGGAGGATTGGACTTGTGCTTGCGGGGTGCATTGTTGCAGAGCATGCACTGGAGCCCGAAAGCTTTCTCAGAAAGAGAAGTTGGCCAAAGCATACGCGTGCGACCAGTGCCTCCAAGGTTTCCCTGCAGCTTATCCGGAGAAAGAGCTGCTGGTTCCCAGTCCATCCTTTGCACTTTGCAGTCAATGCGGCTGCGACCTGCGGGACAGGTTTTATAGCGCCGTTGCTGCACGGTGCGCTTTGCATTGCAAGCGCTTGTACTGTGAACACTGCGCTGCCATCACAGCTCTCGACGTACCCGACCAGGCACCGAAATCTCGTGGCGATGTAGAAAAGTCACGCCGGGGGGCGTTTGTATTGATTCAGTGCATGTGTTGCGTGGGACGCGAGGTCTACGCGAAAGAGAGAGGTGAATTCTTGCAACGACTAATCACGACGGTGTTCCATACGCCATGCGACGATCCACTCCATATGAAATTGGACTATATAACCGGAGATGTATCCAGAACTTTAAAGCTCTATGAGCGGGAGACTGCCGCGATTGGGGACCTTGTGTTCGGCTTGCGCAGCAGTGGTTTCCGCGACGTGTATCAGAACGCTCTTCCTTTCCTGATGAGGTTGGTGTCGAAACAGATGGAGGTTGGGTTGCCAGTCTGTGTCAGCCCATTCAACATGCTCTTGTTCGCGCGCAGCTCTACCTTGGCGGGCACTACTCCCACAGAGCGCGCAGACGGCGAGATGCTTGCAGCAATCTGCAGGGCGCATGCGCTAGCAGCGATCACGGAGGGCAATAAGCTGTTGGCGGGAATCCGGGCGAAGCAGCCAAGTCGCCTGACCATCATGGCTGCGCGCCGATGGGTCGTCGTGTTTCACGCCCCCGATCTGGTGAAGCAGAGCCCGCGCGTCAACCTTGTCGAGACGGCAGTCAAGACGTTTGCTGGATATTCAAACGTCGACGCATGGCTTACCTGTTCTTCCGCGGATGCCAAAGAGACGTACCCCCCAGCGCGAGATCTGTTTGCCTTCTTCAAGACACGCGATCGTTTGCTGGTGTTCAAGCCGGAGGCTACACCGGCGGAGATGCTCAAATCGCTTCTCGATGTTGGTCTGGATGCAGTGATTTCATTCCCTGGATGGACGTGGGGGGACAATGCACCAATTCTGTATGCACTCAGACAGCTAGGCAAGATAATCTTGAATACTGTTGGATACCCTGGCCATATGCACTTTCATGACGCGTGCACTGCCACGCTAGTTGCGCGGGCTATCGGGGACTCGCGGCTAAAAAGCCCGACGAGGGAGGCCCTTGCCATTTTCGGTGGTCGCGCTAGCTATCAACCGCCTCAGAGTCATTCATACCTGAACCAAGTCAAGTTGGACAAGTCGGCTGCCAGGTCTGCATGGGGCCTCCCTCTGGAGGCATTTATCGCGGTCTGCCCATTTGCACTCGACCGACTGGATCCCGAATCTATGCCCTGGTTTTTCCAGTTTTTGCGCAGGGTTCCGGCCGGATGTGTACTCTTTGTCGAGAGGACGAAAGGCATGGCATCACAAGTACGTTCTTGGATCGACGCTGCACAGGACATCAAGTCTCGAATTCTTTTCCGGCCGCCTGCTCGAGACACTCAGGAGTTTCATACACTGCTCGATGCCTGTGACGTATCCCTCGACTCTTTCAGCAGTTTTGTTGCGCACACTACCGCAGCCGATACTCTGAATCGTGATTTGCCGCATTTCAGCACGCACAATCCACATGGGCTGATGCAGGGCCGCGTGGCGTCTGAATTAAGCATCGCTGCGGGCTTGGAGCAGGTGTGTGTGGGCAAGACTCATCAAGAGACTATTGAAATGGTTGTAAAATATGCTCAGCTTCCAGAAATGCAGAAACTGGTTTGTGAATTTATGGCAAAGAACAGAATAGAGAAAAAAGGATTCTGGAGCGATGACCGAGTCCCTCTGGGCTGGATGTCGGCTTTGACATTCTATTCGACAGCGGATTCAGTAGAGCTAAGGGATTCAGACAAGCTTCCTCGCTTTCCTGATTTCCAGATTCCAGATTCTGGGGAGGCCACTCCTGTCTTCTCTGTTGAAGCCTTGAATGTGAGATTGCAAGGTCAGTTGGCTGAAGCGGGCGATGAATTGGATCCTATATTGCGCCATCTGGAAGGTACTGCAGTTGTAGAAATGAAGCATGAGTTGCGTGCCATGCTACAGGGAATTCAAATCGCAGCAGGCCTTGAATTTCTCGGGGTTGCAGGCGGTGGCTCCTATGTAAACACAATTCGTTGCCGACAAAGCAGGACAGGGAGGTTGGTCGCTCTCGATGTCTCGAAAGGCAGTCGGCCCGCAGACCGGATGCACAATGATCCAGTGATCAGGGCGGTGGCAAACAATATGGCATGGCATGCCAGAACGCGGAATACTGAGGTCCGAGTATTGCTTCCAGAACTGCTCTATCTCTTGGATGGCGGCGCGAGCTGCTGCGGAACCAGCCGACCAAATGCAGGCAACAAGGTCATATCCTTTCTGTTACGAGAATTCATTCAAGGAAAGACGTTTGCTGAGCTAATTAGCGAGCATAAAAAGCGGTGGCAAGAGGAGGGCGTTCTCACTGACAAGTTGCGTATCGAGGTGTGGAACCCCCTCTCTCAAGGGGTGTTTTGGTTGGGTCACTACGGCTTGGCCATCATGGACCTTAAGTTTGACAATGTCATGGTACGGACCGATGGGCCACATCGTGGGAAAATAGCGTTCATAGACACTGGCCATGGCCACACCTTTGCACGCACCAAGCCACAAGCTGGGGGTCCGGAACCTGACTCTCAGCCGGCTTTGCTCACTCGGAGGAGCACTAGTGCCTCGATGGTGTGCAGTGCGCTCGAGCGAAAGGTTGGAGTGGAAGCTGTGAAACTGCTACCAAAGCGGAATCTCTTTCTACTTGGACGCCTGAAGTCAAGTGATCTTTTTCGGTGCATAACTCGGACACAAATGCAAACATTTCGAATTCGGGCAACACGACAGGGCCTGGCGAATCTTTCGGCGGGGACTCAGGGACCTATGCCAAAAGTCATTGAAGAAAACGTGGCTCGCCGTAAGTTTTTTCGTTCGGAAAAAAGATTGCAGCTCTTTGAACGAGAACTGGCATTTGCTGCTGACCTCCTGGCGGCCAACCAGATGATCCTGGGGATGCTGACCCTCAGAACAGGCGAGAGCATTGCGGATTGGGACGCTCGCGCACAGGCAGCAAGTGATCTGGGCGCGGACGGAATCACAAGGATGTTGATGGCCTCATTGGAAGAGGGAGTTACGGTGCAGCAGCCGTTGGCTTTTGGGAGGGTGGTAAATTTTCTGAGCTGCTTCTTGGGACCTGGCGAGCGGCCTGGTTCGCAAAACGCCATGCTCCACGTGATGAACACCCTGCCTATTCTCCCAGCAGAGGACGAGCGCGAATTGAGCAGTACAGGCCGCATTATGCTGCCTGCCGGCTCCGTGACCCAGCCTGGTTGCGCTCCGACTGGGTGTCCGGCTGTCTCGTTTGTTGTGGAGCCGGGCAAGGGGATTGGTGTCAAAGCTGAAGAGGATATAGAAGCAGGAACCAAACTTGGAGTCTACGCTGGGGTATTGGTGACGAACAGTGAAATAGGCAGGCCATACGTCAGTCTCACGCACCCATCGCGATTCGTAGCAGTGGTCCAAGGCAACATCCCTGCGCTAAACCGTGCTGGCGTCAGCAAACTTTCTGTCGATGCACAATTGACTGAAGTCCGCGACTGGAGGTG
>CAYOWH010000109.1:0-3474 GCA_964407615.1 uncultured Bacteriovoracaceae bacterium
CGCTTGCGTGCCTTGCGTGAGAACAGTAGCGCCTCAGGGTAAGTGTTAAGATAGGGTTTTAGGCTTTATGTCAAGTTATATGAGAACAAATACGATAGAACTATATGAGAGCAATTGCAAAAAACACGTACGTCTCTTTCCAAGGTTGGAGGTTGAATCTGCGCGGGATTTTGTGGCTTGAGCTGATTGTTTTGGCATTTGCTGAGCAAAATTTTAACTGCTGCGGAAATAGATTATATTGTATACCGGCCCGCAATATTTTCGCCATTGAAACAATGGCTGAACTGTTAAAATGCTCCGAATGCGGGGAACTTTTTGACGACCCAACAAAAGCAAAGAAACATGCAAACTCTGTTCGAGGTAGGTGCGGCAAAAGTGGTGCTGTGCTTCAGCCCGTCAGTATTTCAGTTCGAGCATCAGACAGGATCGCTGGAGGACGAGAAAAACGGATTGATGGATCAGGAATTTCCGCTGTCCCTGTAGATGCTGGCCAAAATTATGACCATCCAATCATTTCTGAGAATGATTTCTATGATTGCCCTATTGGTAACCCGAATCTGTGTGGTCTGCTCGATGATGACGACAACGACGTCGTGGAAGGTTGTTGCTATTTGTGGGTATGCGCAAAATTGTTTTTTTTTAATTTTATTGTTATTGTTATGTATTGTTATTGTTATGTATTGTTATCGTTATGTATTGTTATTGTTATTATATTGTTATTGTTTTATAATATCGTATTGTATTCTGGAATATTGTGCCATTGTATTCTGACAATGCGTGTCAAAATACAAGCGAAATGGCAAATAATGAAAAAATCTGGACACACAATATTCCCGAAATGGGGGTTTATGAAAAAATCTGGACCTACAATAAAACAATTATAACAATGACATACAATAAACAACAATCCCTACAATACCTCCTGTTGTAAATTGGGCGCGTTTCACAAAGGGCAATGGACAGGTGGTCTCGTTCGAATCCTTTTATTCCTTCCTTCACATCCATTCCATTCATTCGAATCCACTCGAATTCCTTTGTGTATTCAACTATTGATACTAATTGTCTTCTTTTTGCAGCAGAAGAGCTTCGAGTCAGAAAAGCAGAATGGATATGTATTCGCTGCTTTTGGAAAGAATAATCGCAAACGCTGCTGTTGAAGGCGATCAATCGCTTACAAAGAAAACATGCAGGGAAAAGCTGAAGAATGCTCTTGGTCTCAGCACACTAGATCCGGATCTCGACTTTATCAACAAAGAAATTACGCGAATCGCCTCCCTGTGCGTGGAGTACACGGAGAAAGATGCAGACGCTGTGCGAGTCATGGCAGAGCAACCAGTTCCCTCCAACGTCAAGGAGCAATTCTTGTCGTTACCACCAACCTCGGCGGAGGCGCCAGCGACGGTGACGGCTGCGAAGCCGTCGCAGCTGACGATGGCTGGGAAGGCTGCGATGGCCGCGACACCGACTCCGCAGCCAGAGTGGAAGGAGACGGGGGTGAACCATTGGACTAAACGCAAGGCCGCTCCCGCTCCCCTCTCCCAGGTACGGGCCCGCGCGCGCCCCCGCACAGTGATTGCTGAGCACCCAGTACCCGCGTGACACGTTGCTGTTCCTGAGTGTTGAGCCTGCGGCCCGGTCCGTGCTATACACGGCGCCGTGCCGCTGTGCCCGTCACTTGGTCAGCCCTTGCGTATCCCCGTCACGCTCTCCCTGTCCTGCTGCTCGCTTCGGCTGGCCTTTGCAGTTCGTTCTCGGCTTGTGGAGTGTCGCAGCGCGGCTCTGCCGAGGTGACCCCCCCTCTCCCCACACATCCCCCCCCCCCCCCCCCCCGCAGGAGGCCGGGCCGACGTCGCCGGCGACGGCGGCGCCTGCACTGTCGAAGGCGCCTGCACCGGCGACGGTGCCGGCACCGTCGCTGAAGTGGAAAGCGACGCGGGTCAGCGGAGCAACTCGCCAGCTCTGGCCGTGAAAGCCTCCAGAAACGCTAGTCTGTGCCGGGCCGGCTGGTCCTGGCTGGCTGGTCAGGTCGCGATGCCACTGCTCGCAGCCGCCGAAGTTGTGGCGGCGGCGACTACGCTCCCTTGCCTCCCGGGCCCTTCTCCCGCCCCCACCCCCCCCCCGCCCCCCCCGGCGCCGCCAAAACCCCCCCCCCCCCCCCCCGCCCCCGCCGCCCCCCCCCCCACCCCCCCCCTGCCGCCGCAGGCCCAACAAAAGCCCCCCCCCCCCCAGCCGGCACAGGCCTGCCGGTCCTGGTCGGCCGATCCACCCGGGCCACCCGGTCCGCTAGTCTTGCGGCGTGCGGCCGCAGCAGGACGCTGCGCACGCGGCAGCAGGCCAGCACTGCCCAGCAGCACCGTGTCTCTGAGCGCGCCCGTGCGCGATCAGCGGCAGGCCGGTGTGGCGGCGCCCGTGCGCTCGCCGCAACAGGCAGCTGCTCTGCGTTTGAGTGTGTCGGTGCGCGTGCAGCACTGCAGTGACTGCACTGCTGCCCCAGCAGGTGTGTGGCGCCCGTGTGGCGTGCGCTCGTCGCAACAAGCTGCTGCACCGTGTTTGTGTGCGTCCGTGCGCGCGCAGTGCACTGCTGCTCGAGCAGGCCGCTGCGCGTGCAGCAGCAGACCGCTGCGCACAGCAGCGGGCCCGCTCAGGCTACTGTCAATCTGTCCCGCAAGCAAATGGGTGCTGCGCTGGCGCCCGTGTTTGAGTGCGTCCTTGTGCACGCAGCACTGCAGTGACTGCACTGCAGCTCCAGCAGGCCGCTGCGCGTGCAGCAGCTGACCCGTTGCACCGTGTCTGAGCGCGCTCATGCGCGATCCGCGGCAGGCCGCCGTGCGGCGCTACCTTCACCGGCGGAAGCAGCGCCGGTGTCGGCGGCAACGGCCCTGGCAGGACGGAAATAGAGCCCTGGCCGATGGGGAATAGTGTGTGAAGCGACCGTGGCGCAGCAGGAAACCCCCCCAGAGCACACAATCTGCCCCGCACGCAAATGGGTGCCGCGCTGGCGCCCGTGGTCGGAAGTGCCACTTCAAACCCCTCATTTTTAATGTCAGCGCGTTTCCGAGCGTTTGCACCGGTTTTGGTGGTGTAAGGTCCATCCGATACCGTTTTGACCACTGGTCAAAACACGTCAAAGGGCTGTTTTGGGGAGGACGTTGCGGCCGAACGGAGGGTCCAAATGGCACCAAACTTCGCAGAAGTGTGAAACATACCCAGAGGAACACACAGAGCCGTTTTGAACCGAAACGGACTCTTCGAGCTTGATCTGCACTCGGTGCGAGACACCCCTCCGCAAAGAGTCTGCCAGTCACCAATTTATCATACCTCTTGGTTTGCAGGGCAGACACTTGGCATCAAAATGGAAGGGTGCATACATTAACATCCATGGAGACGACCTGCCGTGTGTTCTGCCTCTTACAATGCAATAACAATAAAATAACAATGGATCTACAATAACAATGGATCTACAATAACAATGGA
>CAYOWH010000109.1:3574-5578 GCA_964407615.1 uncultured Bacteriovoracaceae bacterium
ACAATAACAATAATAATGCTAATTTACAATATACAATGAAACAATAATAATGATACAATAACAATAATAATGACATAAATAACAATGAATAACAATAACAATGGATAACAATACTCAAAACACAATGGTAAAAATGGTAAACAATGATTAACAATGGATAAATACAATGAATTATCCTCATGTTTCATTGTATGTTATTGTAAGTCATTGTAGGTCATTGTAGGTCCATTGTAGTGTGCCTGATTCTCAGATGGTGGTCGCCTCCCTAGAGGCGTGATGTCAGGAGACAGAGTCGATGATGAGGCTGAAGATGTAGAACTGCACGATGCCAGTTGTGTAAGTAAATTTTGAACCGAAACGATAAATTTCGAATGAACAAACCTTCCAATCAACAACCTGGAAGTAGACAACAAGTAAATAACAGATTTGAATAAAATTCTCCAGCAAGTCTAGAAGATGAAACAGCACACACTGCAAAGGTATTTCAATCGAACAAGATGACTGCTGAGTCCTGCAAGCACAGACCAAATGTAAGAAAAATTGCTATAAACTCGAATCATACCATCTGAAACCAGGAAGATTCTAACAATCTGAAATCATCATAGCCATCCAGTTCAATGGAAAGGAATTAATGCCTGAATTACATGTGGTGGGAAAGATGTGCTGTACACCTGCTCGCCACTCTCATGATCGCATTATCTTTTCATCCTTTTATTTCAACCAATTACAAAATGAAATATCCTAGACAATAATTAATAATAATGGTTGCAGATTCCAAGATACATTCTGATGTTTTGCAGATTGCAGCAGACAGCAAAGGCCTTCATTCTGTTTCAAGACAAGTGTCACCTTCACACACGAGTCAGCTTTTTTCTAACGGTTTTAATTTAAGCCGGCCCAATACAGTGTACAAAAAAAATGGCTGCCGACATGTCTGGACTCTGGACCTGGCAATGCTATTTTATGCCTACCTGTTGCAACCTATGCTAGTTACAGAGGTGTGTTGAATACAAAAGTGTTTGCTTCATGCTGTGAAGCTAGTCTGAACGAAATATTTCCTTCCTATAGTGCATTTTTTATGGATAATCAGGTTAATCATGATGTCACTCAGCAGCCGCTGCGTGCTGCGCTCAAGACTTTAACCAAGAATTTCCAACACGAGATCAAAATCTATAATGAAGGAATTTATGTTTCTGAGTTGTGCAAGGATTTGCTGTACTTGACAGAGAACACCAATAAATGTGAGGTTTCAGAAATGTCGATTCTGATCCTACAGAGACTCATATGGAACTCGGATAGCTCAAGCCTTCTCATTGCATCCAGCTATCTGAATTAGCCTGGTCTGCTAAAGTTTAGGAACCATGTGCTGTTGCAGTGCACTCTGCTTGCACAACTCACATCTCACATAAGCCACACATAGTATTGGCCAGAGCATGTAACTATTCTAGCGCAGAGAGCTCCCAGAAAAGCCTCACAAGCAGCATGTATCCACGTGACTCAGCTGTGTTGGTCGTGGAACTGCCGAATGTTGAGTGCCCAACTTGAAGGAGTAACATCTTGCACTTTTGACATTGTTGAGGATGATAACTAGAAAGGTGGCAATTGTAGGTTATATATACATTGATGACAACACAACAAATATCCAGCGTTGAGGTCTGTACTCCCGTAGTCTAGGGGTATGTTCTGTGAAAAGTATGCAGAAGATCACGGGTTCAAGACCTTTTTGCACTTTTTTTGAACGCGCAGAAAACAGACTGTGCGCGTATGTACACGTACGTACTGGTATATACACGTTTATTCATTCACCAGTATGTACTAGTACATACCAGTATACTTTATTTATGTCATGTCATTCTCCAGTATGTACTGGTACATACTGGTATGTACTAGTACATACTGGTACATGCTTCATATTGTATATGATAAATAGACTGCTCCATGACATGGTTCAAGGGAGTACATACTAAGATATACCATATCACTGAAAGTCATGATATGGTACAT
>CAYOWH010000110.1:0-5472 GCA_964407615.1 uncultured Bacteriovoracaceae bacterium
AAATCTCTTCAAGTTTGAAAAATAAAATATAACCTAAGAAGTAATTTAAAAAAACTTTATCTCGGGAGTGAATATTTTCTTTTGAAGCTCTTTTTCTATCTCTTCAATTGAATAAGGAGTTCCCTGGTTTTTGAGGAGAAAGGAAAGAGCGTGAATGATGTTTCTCTTTATGTCAAAATCATTCTCCTCAGGGTCTTGAATGCATGAGAGTAGGTACAGGTCGTTTGTAAATTGAAAGTTGAGTTTTGATTCTTCTTTTATGTCTTTTGAGCCCAATTTGAATTCTTTTAAAGACCAGTTACTTGAATTAACTTTTTCATGTAAAAGATTTAGGTTGTTAAAAATCCATTCCTCTACTCCTTGTGTATCTTCATCGGTCTTTTGGGTTTTTTCCATTGAAATTTTGTTTTTTAGAAGGCTTTCGAGGTAGGCTTCAAAGGCAAGTTTGATAATCATTCCGTTGTCCAGAGTGATTTCAGCCGTTGCTTCTGGAAATTCATCATGATCGAAATGAGAAAAATCAAGAAAGTTTTTTTTGTTTTTTATGTGGCTTGTGCCGCGAGTTCCAACTCCCGTTTCTTGAAAGAGATTTTTTGCATGAATATTTTGCGAGAGTAACCCGCTCAGGATGAAACCAATTTTTCCGAGATTTTTTTGTTGTGTGTTTAACATGGTCTCTTGTTGGTAGTTGAGTTTGTAAGTCGCCACAAATACTTTTGATTGTTGGATTGTCCTGGGGTGTCCCATCATAGAGGAAAGTGTTCGCTTTTATAAACAAGCACGTTAAGTTTCAGCGAACAGTTCGAGTAATCTTTTAGGAGCGTGACACGTAGGTGTTTTATCTGTGCTTGTTTATTTATCTTCGTCGAACAGGTCTTGAGGTCCAAGTTTGAGATCTTCATTGACGATATTTTCGCGCTTGAGTGAGCCCAGCTTTTTCAACTCACTTTCAACTTTCAAAGTGAGTTCATCCAAACCTTCGCCACTCGGAGCAGAAATAAGTAAGGGAGTTTTTTTGAGAAGCTTTTTTAGTTCGCTGTAACCTTCGCGTTGAGTGATGGATTCTTCATCCCAAATATCCCCTTTGCTCAACACAACAAGCTTTGGTTTTTTTGCGAGTTCTTTTGAGTAAGCCTTGAGTTCTTTCATCAAGACTTTGTATTCGTCGTTTAATTTTCGATCCGTCAACGGATCACTATCAATCAACACAATTAAAATATGCGTGCGTTCACAGTGTTTTAAGAATTGATGACCGAGCCCCCTGCCTTCGCTTGCGCCTTCAATGATTCCAGGAATGTCGGCCAAAACCCAATCGCGACTTTTTCCGCGCACAACGCCCAAATTTGGAACAAGGGTGGTGAAGGGGTAGTTTGCGATTTTAGGTTTCGCCGCACTCATTTTGGAAATCAACGTGGATTTGCCCGCATTGGGAAATCCCACCAGTCCCACATCCGCTAAGAGTTTTAGTTCGAGTTTTACCTTGTGGCCCGAGCCTTTTTCTCCGGGTTGAGCAAAGTTGGGAGTCTGCCTACGAGAAGTGGCAAAGTTCATGTTGCCCAAGCCACCACGGCCACCTTTTAAGAAAAGCACGGGTTTGTCGGCTTCTACCAAGTCGAGTAGCACCTTGCCCGTTTCTGTGTCTTTGACCATGGTTCCTACGGGAACTCGGATTTCGAGGTCTTTGCCCTTGCGTCCGTTTTTGTCGGTGCCTCGTCCGGGTTCACCGTTAGGGGCATGATATTTTTTTTGAAAACGAAAGTCCAAGAGACTGCTCAGGTTTCGAGTGGCCACGAAGTACACATGACCGCCTCTGCCTCCATCGCCTCCATCTGGACCCATGCGAGGCCGATAGATTTGGCGCATGAAGTGCACGGAGCCAGGGCCCCCATCACCAGAACGCACATCTATCGTTGCTTCATCTATAAAGTTCATCGTTTCGTCTCGTTCAACAAATTAAGCCTCAAAATAAAAAAAGCACCCAATTAAATTGAGTGCTTTTTTATAAGTTTTTTAAATTTCGTTCTTCTTAAGCTTCAATAGCTTGTGGAAGAATCTCGACTTCCGTGCGAGCTGCTTTGTGATCTTTGAAAGATACAACGCCGTCAGACAACGCAAAGAGAGTGTGGTCACGGCCAAGGCCTACGTTGCGACCGGGGTGAAACTTCGTTCCACGTTGTCTTACGATAATGCTTCCTGCTGTTACAAATTCTCCGCCAAAAGCTTTTACGCCTAAGTATTTTGGATTGGAATCACGTCCGTTTTTGGTACTACCACCAGCTTTTTTTGATGCCACAGTTGTCTCCCTTTCTGCCTATTACGCAACAATCTCAGTCACGAGCAATCGTGTGAGGGGTTGGCGATGTCCCAAAGTTTTTTGTGAGCTTTGGCGACGACGGCTATGACGGATTAAAATCTTTCCGTCGAGTGTTTGTTGAAGAACTTCGCATTTCACTTTCGCTCCTGCGAGTGTTGGTTTGCCAACTTGAATTTTTCCAGGACTTTGAGCCACGAAGAGAACTTCTTCAGCTG
This sequence comes from uncultured Bacteriovoracaceae bacterium, assembly GCA_964407615.1. Taxonomy (GTDB): domain Bacteria; phylum Bdellovibrionota; class UBA2428; order UBA2428; family UBA2428; genus CANIGN01. The sequence goes on from CAYOWH010000110.1 coordinate 2,530, forward strand.
TCCAAGAACTTCCAGGCTCAAGGTTTAGTTTTTCAACTAAAATCTGATCGCCTTTAGAGACGCAATATTGTTTAGAGCCCGTACGAAGAACCGCATAAGGAAACTCAAGAGGAGCTTTCCAGTTCTTAGTTGTTTTAACTTTGGGGGCTGCTGATTTCTTTGTTTTTTTCTCAGTTTTTTCTACTTTTTCAGTGGACATAGCTCTTCCTTATAGTTCCTAAAATGTCTTCCTAACATCAACCAGAATGAGGTCTTGGTCAAGACGAAAAGAGGCTAATTCGCAGCTTTTACAAGCTTATGGAGCGTCTCACAGGCGGCTGTGCGATCCAAGATAAAACGTCCCTCTTGAAAGAGAATTCTAAGAACAGGAATGGGCGGCAGGGCGCGTATTTGATCGATCATTTGAAGGCTTGAAAGGCGCAGCTTTGCCACTTCAAGAAAGGCTCTTGGGGCTTGAGCGGGGCTTATCCAGAGCACCGGCAAAAAGGGTTGAAGGCGGGGATCGTAGTGGGCCAAGTAAGCCGCAAGGATCTCGGTGTTAAAAAAACGCGCGCCCAAAGGGTTTTGGGCAAAGCGATCCGTTATCTCCATGTTCACCATATGTATTTCGCTTGTGAGAGTGCGAAAATCCACAGGCGCTTGAACGCCCTTGCAGCCCAGGGCTGCACCCAGAAGATCAAATTTGATTTTTTCGTAGTTGGGGCGCTTCATGAGCGTTCGCGCGAGCTGATCGGCCATCAGGCGCTGAATGCGATAGTTCATGAGTGTGTTGTGAAGGTTTGCCGATTGATCATCGTGAGAATTGATCTTGTAACTTGAAACTAAGCGAGTGAGTTTTTGGTAGCGAGGGTGTTGAGGAGCGCTCTTTAAAAAATTTTGCAGATTTTTTTCTTGTTCCAGCGCCTCGGGATTTTGCGTGAAAGCTTTATCTGCTCTGTGTCCGCGGTACGCACCTTCGAAGTCCATCTCTTTGTTTCGGGTTCCAACGTAGGGCTCCCAAAGAGGGATGATCGTTTCGTCGATGCCCTTGTGGCAACTCACGCAGGTATCCTTTGGGCCTGGTTGAAAAAGGGTGGGAAGTTTTTTTCGTTCAGGATCAAATTGGATCGATGCGAGCAAAACTTTTCCGTTTTGGTATTCCAAAAATTCAAGTGAGTGGTATTCGTCTTGCTCGGGGTGACCGTTGAAGCTCATGTAGAGTGTGCCCTCTGCGTTTGATGTGATGGCTCGAGGGTGAGTGGGCGAGGCGCCTTGCATGCTATCGGAATCGTATTTGAGAGTGAAATAGGTTTTGAGTTCCGTGGGAATAACTGTGAGAGCTTCTTCAATAGTTGTGCTTTTGTGAGAAATGATTTGTTGATAAACTGTTTGGACGCTCGATTTTGCGAAGGTTTTTTCTTTTATTTTTTCTGTCTTTTTTTCTATACGCTGACAGCTCAGCAAAGAAAAAATAAAAATCCAAAAACAAATCCGCCAACGCACGCTCTATGTGTTTAGTTCTCGCAACGCTTTTTTTCGAGAGTCTTTTGCCGAAGTTTTGACGATTTCGTCAGAGAATTTTTAAGCCTTGCGCAATTTGACTATTCCTCGCGCACAGCGGCACTTGTTAGCATCATCGTGTGGGGAGGAATTGGGCAACTCTGGTCGTCCTTTCTTTCTTTCTGACCCTCTTGGGCCATGGGGAGGGAGATGAATCGCTGAAAGGTGATTCTCCTGTGGTTCAAGAGAGCAAGAGGGCCCTTCCTCTGAAGGTCCGAATCCTGTTAGAGCAAAGAGAATTTTTTCGTCCACTCAGCCTTCGGGCAAGTGAGTTGAAGGTAAATGGAGTTGCCCTACAGGGTTCGGAACTTAATTGTCGATTTAGAGATGGCTGGATCTGCCAAGGTAAAAATAAAAAATTAAAATTCGAAGGTCGTATCGTTGTTCAATCAGGTGAGGGATTCATTCACATCGGCAAGGCTTTTTATCGCGACACAATTCACTTGATTCCTGTGAGAGATCGCAAGCTCATGATTGTGAATGAACTCGATATGGAATCGTATCTTGTAGGCATAGTGAATAGCGAAATTTCTTCGAAGTATCCCAAAGAAGCGATCAAAGCACAGGTGGTGGCGGCGCGAAGTTATGCGTTGGCTTGCCTTAAGGAAAGACGCGCGCGACAGATGGAATACGATCTTGATTCCACAGACATGGATCAGGTGTACAAGGGGGCTCATGTAGAAGATGCCAATAGTCACTTTGCCGTGCAAGAAACTCGCGGCAAAGTTTTGCTAAATAGCGGAAAAGTTGTGAAGGCTTATTATCACGCTTCATCGGGGGGTACTCTGGAGCGCCCAGAAACAGTGTGGGGATCAAAGAATACTTTAGAGGGGTCTATTTATTCTTTACGGTCGCCTCCCGAGGCGAGTGATGATCGTTTTCGCTGGAAAGTTTCGATTGGTCCGTGGTTTGGTTTTAAAATTCCCGGCTTAGGAGCCTTAAGAGATTTTCAAATTGTAGAGCGAACTGAAGGCGAGCGAGTACAAAAAGTATATTTGGTGGGAGATAATGGATCGCGAGTTTTGAAGGGATCTGAATTTCGAAAACTTTTGGGCGGTCGCTGGATCAAGAGCACTTTGTTTGATGTGGAGCCTAAGGGATCTGGCTGGCTCTTAGAGGGAAGAGGATTTGGTCACGGTGTGGGCTTAAGTCAGATGGGCGCGCGTAATCTTGCAGAGAAGGGATGGAATTACAAAAAAATTCTCTCGGCCTATTATCCTGGCGCAAGGATCAGCGGCGAAAGTGCTCCCTTGAATAAGCCCGCGTTTCAACGCGATTTATTTTCAATGGGTGTGCGGTAAGGTCTATTTCTCTTGTCCTAGAGCTTCTTGCAATTTACAGTCTTTGGCTATGACAAAGGCGACTTCTTCGGACTTGCCAAATTCCTTGGCTGAGTATTCGTAT
>CAYOWH010000111.1:0-5418 GCA_964407615.1 uncultured Bacteriovoracaceae bacterium
ACCTTTTGAATGATATCCATCTTGGTAAGCGTCATAATAAAGTCCTTCCCTCAACCCCAGTTTCCTCGCCCCAAAGAAATTCCGCAAGGGCTAAAAGGCTTTATTTATCAATAACTTGTGGTTTTTTTGACTCCTCAACACTGAGAGATTCGAACAATAAAACCTTAGATAAATCCTCAGCTCCCAAAACCCACTGAAAAAGACGATCCATTCCCATAGCAATGCCACCCATATTTTTTTCGAGATGGTCATGAGCCGCTAGAAAAGAGTCATCCAAATCAGGACTTTTTCCATACTTATCTAGCCTTTTTTGACGATCACTTTCGCAAACTTTTCTTAATTCCTCAGTATCCACCAACTCATCAAAAGCGTTACCCAACTCTATTCCTCTCCAATAAACTTCAAAACGCTTACAGTAGAGAGGGTTTTTTTCGTCGAGTTTTGAAAGAGCTCGTAAAGAAGCGGGAAAGTTCCAAAGAAAAACTAATTCTTCTTTTTCAAGAACAGGATCTATCTTTTCAATAAAAATTTGGTGAAAGTCATCACTTTCAATCGGATCATCTAAATTTGTTTGGGCATATTTAAGAAACAAATCTCTAACCTGATAGTGTTTGATTTCGCCTAGTTTCCTAGACGTTTTTTGATTTATTTGAAAAGTATTCCAAATTTTTTTCAAAAGCTCTTCCACATCTTTTGCAATTTCTTCGTAGGAACCAGGCTGGCGATACCATTCAAGCATTTCAAATTCAGGAAAATGCTCTTTTCCCCATTCCCCATTTCTGAAGGCTCGTGTGATTTCAAAAACCTTAGGAACTCCCCACGATAAAACTTTTTTCAAATGATACTCAGGGGATGTGGGCAAATAGAGCTTTTGTTTTTTCCCACGACCCATGAGAGGCGTAAATTCTGTCTCAAAATAAAGAATATTGGGCTCTAAACCAGGATTAGAAACCAACAGGGGAGTCACAACTTCGCAAAAACCTTGAGCAGAAAAAAACTCCCTTAACAAAGAACGAAACTGGGCTTTTTTTTGAAGTAAATCAATTTTTTCGAGGTTCATGAGAAAGACTTTTCTTGTTTCAACTCTGAGATAGCTCTACTCATAGAGTGTGTCTAGAACTCGATCCCTTCTCGTACTTGTTCCTACATCTCAAGTAGAGCTTCTTTCCTACCAAATCTGGGAACTTGAAGTGAGTGGTGTTCAAGAACTGCCCGTAACCCAAGACCTCTACATTCCTCAAAAAGGAAGCGAATTTCGAGAGCCCCAGCATCCCGAAGATTGGACCAAAGATGAAAAACTGATCGAGGATGCTCAAACACGATTAAAAATTTTTGTTGATGATGACACTCAAAAAATTGAGAAAATAAAAAATTTCTTCAATGAAAAGAATCTTGCTCTTTTAGAAGAAACGCTTGTAAACGAAGAAGCCTACTTTGAAAGCTACAAAAAAAGCGTACAAGGTAAAAGGTTTGGTGAAGGGTTTTGGATTGGGCCCCCTTGGGCCACAAATAATTCCCCTCAAAATGAAAAATCCATTTTGATTGATCCTGGAATGGCTTTTGGTACGGGAGAGCACCCCACCACGCAAATGTGTGTTGAAAGCATTTGGGACTTTCAAAGTAAAAAACCCCAGCTAATTCTCGATATCGGTGCGGGGAGTGGTATTCTTGCGATTGCCTGTGCCCGATGGATACCTCAGGCCCAAATCATAGCAACTGATATTGATCCTCATTCAGATGCTGAAATTAAAAAAAATCTTGAATTGAACTCTCTTTCAGAACTGAAAGTTCAAAGATTAATCGGAGAAAAAGCCCAACTTTCCAAACTTGTCGATCAACATCTTAAATTTGATTTAATTGTTTCAAATATTTACGGCGAGGTTTTAGCTCAACTTGCTCCTGCAATTTATAAACTCCTTGCTCATCAAGGAACATGGATCGCTACAGGAGTGCTGGACGGACCTTCTCGCCAAATCTTTGAAGCTTCTCTCTCAAACTTGGAATCCCCCTTTAAAATTGAAAAACAAAAACAACGCCACGATGCTCCTCCCAACGACTCTCATCTTTGGCTATGTTATGAACTAACAAGGAAAAGCACATGATTCTTACCGGACCAGAAATTCAAAAACGCTTAGACAAAGACATCACCATCACTCCTTATGATCCAAAGCTCTTAAATCCTAATTCCTATAATTTACGGCTCTCGCCAGACCTTTTAGTCTACAAGGAATTTCCTCTAGACATGAAGAAAGACAATCCCGTTGAAAAACTTCATATACCTGAAGAAGGAATACTTCTCGAACCCGGAAAACTTTACTTGGGCCGTACACTTGAATTCACAGAAACAAAAAACTTAGTTCCGATGCTCGAAGGTCGCTCAAGCATTGGGCGACTGGGCTTGTATGTCCACGTCACAGCAGGCTTTGGAGACGTGGGATTTGCGGGATACTGGACGCTTGAAATGCATTGCGTGCACCCCATTCGCGTTTATGCCGGAGTACAAATTTGCCAAGTTTTTTACCACACCGTTGAAGGTGACATTGTGGAATATAAATCCGGAAAGTACCAAGCCAATAAAGGCGTTCAGAGTTCACGTCTCTGGATGGATTTCACCCAAACTCCGTAAGGACACAAAGGGAAAAGGATCATAAAAAAATGGCAAAGATTTATCCCTCACTTTTATCCGCTAATTTTGGAAAAATTTACGAAGAAGTCGCTGCTATAGAAAAAGCAGGTGCCGATGGACTTCACTTCGATGTGATGGATGGGCACTTTGTTCCCAATCTTTCTTTTGGTGCTCCCGTTTTAAAGTGGCTCAAAGGCCAGACCAAACTTGAACTTGATTGTCACTTGATGGTGACTGAACCACGTGTCCTTTACTCTGATTTTGCCAAAGCAGGCGCACATAGAATTACAATTCACGTAGAAGCTTGCAAAAATTTAGAAGATGAACTCAAAGCAATCCGAGATTTGGGAATGAAAGCAGGACTTTCTGTTTGTCCTCAAACATCTTTTCTTGATTGCGAAAAATATCTCAAATACATCGATTTATTTTTATCAATGACTGTTAATCCTGGCTTTGGTGGACAATCTCTTATTCCAGAAGCGCTTACCAAAACAGCCGACATCATTGCATGGCTAAAAAACTTAGGGCTTCGTGAGCAAATACAAGTTCAAGTGGATGGAGGTATCAACGCCGATACAGCTGTCAAAGCAAACTCGATTGGCGTGGACATACTCGTTGCAGGAAACGCAGTGTTTCACGGAACAGATTACAAAAAAAATATCGATTTACTCAAGCGTTAACGCTTTTTTAAAAGCTTTGAAATTTCTCTCACAAAACTTTTCACATCACCGGGAGTCGTATCAAAAGAACACATCCAACGACATTCATTCAAGCTCTCGTCCCAAACGTAAAAAGGAAATTTATCCTGTAAAGGTGCAATCAACCACCGAGAAATTTTCACGAAAACAACGTTTGCAGATACTTCTTCTGTTATCTCAATTTCAGAAAATTTTAATAATTCATTTCTAAGAAGTTGAGCCATTTCGTTTGAATGAAGAGCATTTTTTATCCACAAGTTATTTTTAAAATACTCGACAAATTGAGCCGAAATAAAACGCATTTTGCTTGAAAGCTGCAAAAACTGCTTTCTATGAAATTTCATCTCATCGGCAAGATGAGGATCGAAAACAATAACAAGCTCTCCTAACATCAATCCATTTTTAGTTCCCCCAAGGCTTAAGACTTTGACATCAGCAGCTTTCGTGATCTGTGCGGGCTTTATTTGTAATGCAGCAACTGCGTTTGAAAAACGAGCCCCATCCATCGTGACTTTTATAGAATTCTTTTGAGCAAAAGCGCCCAATGCTTTTAATTCATTCAAACTATAGACGGTTCCTCTCTCTGTTGTTTGAGTTAGATTCATAACCTTTGCTTGAACTTGATGTTCATTACCGTAATTTTTTGTAAAATTAAAAAGAGATTGAGGACTGAGCTTTCCGTGAGTCGATGGGACATCAATTAATTTTGATCCTACGAGTTGCTCTGGAGCCCCACACTCATCCACGTTAATGTGCGAAACATCAGAACACAAAACGGCCTCGTAACTTTTGCACAAGCTTTTGAGAGCAATGACATTTGCTCCTGAACCATTAAAAACTGGAAAAGCACTTACTTCCCTCCCGAAAAGTTCCCGAATAATTTCTTGTAGCTCATCAGAGAAGGGATCATAGCCATAAGCTTTTGCATGACCTGTATTTGCTTTTTCAATCGCTTTTAAAATTCGAGGATGAACCGATGCGTAATTGTCGCTCGCAAATGACTTCATGAACTAAGATCTAAGCACACAGACTCGTGACAAGACGAGAACTTATTGACTAAATAAAGATCATGAAACTTGTCATCGACGGGGAACAACTTACAACTTCGACTCTCATCAATTTTTCAAAAAATGCTGATCGTCCCGACTTTGAACCTGATCTTAAGATTTCTCCAAAAGGGCTTAAAAACATCAAAGACTGCGAAGCCTTTGTCAAAAAAATCGTCAAAGAGGATGCCCCCGTTTACGGAGTCAATACAGGTTTCGGAAAGTTTGCTGAGGTAAAAGTTTCGTCCTCTCAGCTAGATGAATTGCAAGAATTTATTATTCGCTCTCACTCATGTGGCGTTGGTGAAGCCCTTCCTCGCTCTATCACTCTTGCTATGTGGATTATGCGCTTAAATGTTTTTGCTCGAGGCAATAGCGGGATTCGTGCTCAAACGGTTGAAGAAATCACAAAGCTTATTCGAGCAGGAATTCTTTCAGAAGTTCCCAGCAGAGGAAGTGTTGGCGCAAGTGGTGATCTCTGCCCAAGCGCACACGCCGTTCTTGGCTTTTTAGGTGAAGGATATTGCTCTTATAGCGATGGAAAAAAAATTCTTCGTGCTCCCGCTACAGATGTTTTGAAAAAAAATAAAATCAAAGCTCTTAAACTTGGTCCCAAAGAAGGTCTGGCACTCATCAATGGAACTCAACTCACAACAGTTCTTGCTGCCTATGCACTCGAAGAATTAAAATTTCTTCTCAAAATTGCTAATCTTTCGTGTGCTTTGATGATGGAAGGCCTTCGTGGTTCTCACAAAATATTGTATCAAAAAGTTTTAGACGCCAAAAATCAAAAAGGTGTTCTTGAAGTTGGCAAAGAAATGCAAAAATGGCTGAGTGGAAAAAGTGAAATTGCAAAAAGCCATGAAAAATGCGGAAGAGTACAAGATAACTATTCTCTCAGGTGCGCCCCCCTTGTTCATGGAGCCATTTGGGACGAACTTCATCAATGTGAAGAAATTCTCAATAGAGAACTCAATTCTTCAAGCGACAACCCTCTTCTGTTTCCTGATTCTCAAGAAAGTGTTTCGGGTGGAAATTTTCATGCACT
>CAYOWH010000112.1:0-5367 GCA_964407615.1 uncultured Bacteriovoracaceae bacterium
GACGAAATGAGTGATATTGCCCCAGTGAAAGCGCTTCAAAAGATTGGTCAGCAAACAACCGTTGCCACTCCTAAATAGCTCTTGCAAATGATTGAAGCTTCTCTGGCTCTCATATAAGCTTTAAGGTTGTATGGAAACGATCGAAGTCATTGGTAAAAAAGTTGGCAAAACTCTTTACGATTTGCAGACGCCTGTGACCCCTGTTGATAAGGCTCCTGTTGAAGATGTGAAAATTCAAGATCCTTTGGCTCTCGATTTAGTAAGGCACACATGTGCGCACGTTTTGGCTCAGGCCGTGAAAGAAACTTTTCCAGAAACACAAGTCACAATCGGACCTGTGATTGAAGATGGATATTACTACGATTTTTTTAGAGAAAAAGCTTTTACAGTTGATGATTTTGCAGTGCTAGAAAAGCGCATGCAAGAAATTGTGAAAGAAAATCTTAAGATGACTCGAGAGACTTGGACGGTCGATGAAGCGCTTAAATTTTTTGATCAAAAAGGAGAAAAATTTAAAGTTGAATTGATTCAGGATTTGGTTCGGGATCAAGGAATCACAACTGTCAGTATTTATCGACAAGGTGAATTTTTGGATCTTTGTCGTGGGCCTCACGTTCCGTCTACAGGTTACATTGGGGCTTTTAAGCTTTCTCACACTGCGGGAGCTTATTGGCGCGGCAATGAAAAAAATCCGATGCTCTCTCGAATTTACGGGACTGCTTTTTTAACGCAAGATGATTTGGACGATCATCTTGCAATGATCGAAGAAGCCAAAAAACGCGATCATCGTAAGCTAGGCACTGAGCTTGATCTTTTTAGTATGCACAGTGTGGCTCCTGCGTCGCCGTTTTTTCATCCCAACGGAGCAGCGGTTTATCAAGAAGTTCAAAAAGTTCTATCTGATTTAAATTCACAGTATGGTTTTGAGCCAGTGATCACTCCTTTGATCATGAGTGATGAGTTATGGAAGACTTCGGGTCACTACGATAACTACAAAGAAAACATGTACTTCACTCAAGTTGATGAGCGAAGTTGTGCAATTAAGCCCATGAATTGCCCGGGGCATTGTTTGATTTACGGAAATTCTCGTCATTCTTATAAAGAACTTCCCATTCGCTTAAGTGAATTTGGCCGTGTTCATCGTCATGAGCGCAGTGGGGTAGTGACGGGTTTGTTCCGCGTTCGAAGTTTTGTTCAAGACGACGCACATATTTTTTGTACCGAAGACCAGATTGAAGGCGAAATCATTCGCATTTTAGAAATGGTGCGAAAGTTTTATGGAATTTTCGGTTTTGAGCATCGAGTAGAGCTCTCAACTCGTCCTGAAAAATTCATCGGAAACTTAGAAACGTGGAATAAGGCCGAAGCCGGACTTGCAAAAGCTCTCGAAAAAGCTGGTGAAAATTATCAATTAAATCCAGGAGATGGAGCTTTTTACGGACCTAAAATCGACCTTCATCTGAAGGATTCCTTGGGTCGTAGTTACCAATGTGGGACAATTCAGTTAGATTTTGCTTTGCCTGAACGCTTCAAACTTGAATATGCGGGGTCAGACAATATGGCTCATCCGCCAGTCATGATCCATAGAGCAATAGCAGGAAGTTTAGAGCGGTTTTTAGGAATTTTGATTGAACATTTTGCGGGTCGCTTTCCTTTATGGCTTGCACCAAAGCAGATTGGAATATTTACGGTGACGGAGGCCGCAAATGGCTACGCTCACGAAATTTTTGACGAACTCAAGAAGGACGGTTATCGTATATTTATCGATGACTCTTCAGACAAATTATCTGCAAAGATCAAAAAATACCAAAGCATGAAAGTTCCCTATTCAATTATTCTTGGAGCAAAAGAGGCGGCTGATCGTAAGCTTAGTTTGCGTTTGCGTACGGGTGAGCAGCTTTCTGGTATGAGCTTAGAAGATTTTCGTGCTCGCTTGCGTGATGAAGCTCGTCCCGAATTATGAATTTCAGCTATGAATCTCAAGATGCATCAAAAAATATCCACATGGAGGAATTTAATTTAACGTGAAAGAATTTATTACTAATCGTCGCATTCGTGCATCTTTTGTGCGTGTTATTGGCACAGAAGGAGAACAGCTTGGAATTTTAGATTTGCGTGAAGCTATTCGCAAAGCTGAAGACATGGGTCTTGACCTAGTGTTGATGGCCGACAATGCCGATCCTCCCGTATGTCGCATCACAGATGTGGGCAAATTAAAGTATCAAGAAAAGAAAAAGCAACAGGCTGCTAAGAAAAAACAAGTTTCTAATGAAACCAAAGAAATTCAGTTTCGTCCTAAGACTGAAGCGCATGACCTTGATCACAAGAGCAAGCGCGCGATTGAATTCTTAGAAGAAGGCGACAAAGTAAAAGTTGTGGTTGTTTATCGTGGTCGCGAGCTTGAGCATCTCAAGGTGGGTTGGGATACGTTGATTGCTTTTATCAAAAAAATTAACGATCAAGCGATTTTGGATGCTAAGCCTAAGATGGAAGGAAAGCGTCTTGCGTTGACTCTTTCTCCCATTCCACAAGGTCGAAAGATGAATCCTGGTCATCTCATGGCAAGTGTAGAGATGCCTTATGAAATCGTAAAAAATATAAGACGTCATGAAGAAGAACTTAATGTTGGTTTAGGAAACAATACGAACAATCAGGGATCTTCAAATACTTGAACGAATCGTAACTAATATTTATCGTTCAAAGATATTAGCTTGATATAAAGAGCGAGGCTTTTTGCAAAAATTTTAGGTTTGATGAGAGGCTTTTCGTCCGTTTCAAATTTTTTAAAAAAAAGTAAGAACTTTGTATAGTTTTCGTTGACTGAGGCATTTGTTAGAAAAGAGACTTCATCTCCCAGGTAATTAAGACTTCCGTTTAAAATTTCATCAAGGTTTACTCGAATAGCGAAAGTCTTTTTGTAATAGAAGTAGAGATAATTATCTTCTGGATCAAAGCGATTGATTTTAAATATAAGACTCGTGTCTTTGAAAAATCTTTTTTCCTCTTCAGCTAAATTTAATTCATGAAGATTTTTGATTTGAAAAAAACCACTGCTTTCTAAATTTGATGAAAGTTTATTGTAGAAGCTGTTAGTTTTGTGGATTTTCTGTAAATAGATTCTGTCGAGGTTATTAAAAACTTTAGCTTCCAAATCAAGCGTTTGAAGAAAAAATCCTAAAAGGAGTAAAAGTATTTTATTCATAATTTTCTAGTGTAGATCGTTGTCTCCTTTAATATGAATATTGCCTCCTTTGCTTTGATGTGGGTCACCATGAGAACTTCTTGAGGGTTTGTAGGAATCTTGAGTGAGAACATCGTAGCTTGCTTTTCTTAAATTCCCGTGTGAAACCATTTTTCCATAGGGATTTCCATCTGAATCATAAATAACTCCTGAAGTTCCAAGAATTTTGTAGGAACCGCCTTTGACAATTGTTTTGCCATTTATTTTGTAATCATTTTCAAAATAAATAAAATTATTTCCCGAAGAGGTATGGCCATTTTGTTTTGCATAGTTGTTATCGAACATATGTTTGCCAACTTTATTTCCCCAGTTATCGTACAAGTATCCGTCTTTCATTTTTAAGGAACCCATTTCCCAATCGATAAGATTGCTTTCGTTGTGTCGCATAGCGGGTTTGTTGGGCCATTCGGAGTAAGGTTTGAGATCTGAAACTTTGAGTTTATCTGGATGAAGATAGGCTTTGTCGGGATGCGTTTCCATAAACTTATCTAGGTCTTGGCGGTTCTGCCTGTTTCGAGTGTTGTGAACGTCGGGGGCTTCTCTTTCTCCAACTGTTGTAATGGAATAACCTGTATTTGGAGCTATTGTTTCGGGAAACCTTGAGTCTTGTTTTTGAACGTATTCATAATCTGTTTTATTCTCGATAGAGTCTTGTTTGAGAAGTGGAGGAGTTTTTAGCCTACCTTCTTGAGGAGGCTGTTCTTGGCTTTTTTGGTTTTGTTCAGCTTGATTTTGGACGGGGGGGCGCTTTTGTTGAGGTTTGTTTCCTGGGTATCGAGGATCATTTGCCCATGGGTCAAAAAGACCTGCATCTACAATTTGTCCTACGGGAGCTTTTCCTCCAGAGTCAAATCCTCCCCCAGAGCCATAACTTTCAGAATATCCGTAGAGGCTTAAAGTGCTGATAACGAACAGTAAAATCTTTTTCATGATTTTATTTTAACCTTTACCAAAAGTTAAAATATTAATTTTAGGTTAACTAGAAGGCTTGAAACCTATTTAATTGAATTTCTGGCTTCAGTTGCCAGTAAAATTTTTTTTCTCTTATTCTCAGGTGATTTGGGATCTGTTGATCCCATGTATCCCGTTGTGTTTCCTGATGCGTGAATGACTCTATGGCAGGGGACCCTTTTTCCAGGAAAGGGGTTGCGTTTGAGGGCAGAGCCTACAGCCCTTGCAGCTTTGGGGCTTCCAATTTGTCGAGCAATTTCTGAGTACGATCGAGTTTCCCCAGAGGGTATACGAGAGGTTGCTAGGTAGACATCGATCTGAAAAGGGGTGCAACCTTGGGCAAGTAAGTCTTTTAACAGGCGTGTTTCATAGCTCTTCATCTAGCTAATTTTTAAGGGCATTTGGGTACTTTTTAAAGGGGGTTCTATTTTTCGTCCTAAATTCAGAAAATGGATTGAAACTTTGGCTTGAACATGGCATCTTAAGTCCTTCAAATATAAAGGGTTTATTGAAATGCCAAAATTGAAGTCACATTCTGGAGCTAAAAAGCGATTCACAAAAACTGCAAGCGGTAAAATCAAGCGCGGCAAAGTAGGAACTCGTCACTTAAAACTCGGCAAAAGTAACAGCCGCATTCGTCGTTTGAACGAGAATGCTTACATTGACTCAGGTAACGAAAGAAGACTCAATCGTATACTTCCTTACAACAACTTGTAAGGTTTATAAGAAGTTAGGAATTTAAAATATGGCACGCGCACGTGGTGGATTTAAAACAAGACGACGTCACAAAAAAGTTCTCAAGGCTACAGAAGGTTTCAGAAACTCTGGCAGTCGTTCATTCTCAAAAGCTTATGAAGTTTACACAAGAGCTCTCAAATACGCATTTCGCGATCGAAAGACCAAGAAGCGTGATTTCCGTGCTCTTTGGAACCAACGTATCAACGCAGCTTGTCGCACAGAAGGTCTTTCTTATTCAAGATTCATCTCTGCTTTGACAAAAAATGCTGTCGCTTTAGATCGTAAAGTTTTAGCAGAAATCGCTCTTCGCGATCCTGCAACATTCACAGCACTTGTCACATCTGTTCGTTCATCGCTAAACTAATATCTGCCGCATAGGCAAAAGGATTGGCATTGATGGCAACACCAGAAAAAGAGCTGACGCTCGAGGATCTCAC
>CAYOWH010000113.1:0-5343 GCA_964407615.1 uncultured Bacteriovoracaceae bacterium
AAAACTGTATCCCTTTTTTAGAAAAGTTAGTGACCGAAGGTTTTGAGGTCATGCTTGAAACAAGTGGAGCTTTTGATATCACACAGGTTCCTAAATCGGTTCGAATTATTATGGACATCAAAGCTCCTGCAAGTTTGGAAGAATCCAAAAATCTGTGGAGTAATTTAAAAATTTTAAAGCCACATTTTGATGAAATTAAAATTGTGATCCAGGATCGTGCCGATTTTGATTACGCAGTTAAAGTTTGTGAAGAAAATAAATTACTCGAAAACTTTACGGTTTTAGTTTCGGCGGTTGCTGGAAAATTAAACCATGTCACTTTAGCAGATTGGATTTTAGAAAGTCGTAGGCCGTTTCGCTTTCAACATCAACTTCATAAAATGCTTTGGCCCACTAAGGAAAGAGGCTTCTAAATGATTGAGCTTTCGGTTCAAAGTCATTTGGAAGTGGCTCATTTCATGACTGATTTTCCTGAGGGGCATCCTAACCGAAGAGTTCATGGGCATTCTTACAACGTGATTGTCACTCTTCGAAGTGAAGAAGATGTTGCTGTGGTAATGGATTATGATGTGCTCAAAAACAAAGTTGAGTCTGTTCTTTCTGAATACGATCACACCTCTGTAAATGATTGGCTTCAAGGTGATGCGCCCACAATGGAAAACATGTGTCGCTTTTTGTGGCCTAAATTAAAAGGCGCTTTGCCTCAATTGTGTCGGCTAACTTTGTTTCGTCCTACTCTTAATATGACGGTTGTGTACGAGGGAAAGCTTAGTTGAGTGCGAATGAAATGAGTGAGGCTATGAAAAAGTCGCATGCCCTAGTTATTTTTTCGGGTGGGCAAGATTCTACAACGTGTTTGCTTTGGGCTCTTCGCAATTTTGAAAAAGTTGAAACACTTAATTTTCACTACGGACAAAGGCATTCTATTGAGCAGCAATGTGCAGAGAAAATCGCAAAAAAATTGAATGTTGCTTATCAAGAAGTCGACTTATCTTTTTTAAAGGAATTGTCTCCAAATGCATTAACTTCACAAAATGAAATTTCATTAGAGGGCGGATTCAAAAACCTTCCCTCTACTTTTGTGATTGGAAGAAACGCGCTGTTTTTAACAGTGGCTACATCTTGGGGCCTTGCTCGCGGAATTGAGGACTATGTCTTTGGGGCCTGTCAGGTAGATTACAGCGGCTATCCCGACTGTCGGCAGACTTTTATTGATTCTCAGGCTCAAACTCTTTCACTTGCGACAGATTCTGCGGTAAAAATTCACACACCGCTGATGAATTTATCAAAGGCAAAGACATTTGAATTAGCGCAAGAACTTGGCGCTTTGGATTTAGTTTTAGAAGAAACACACACTTGTTACAGGGGTGAGAGATCTATGAGGCACGAATGGGGTTATGGATGTGGAACGTGTCCTGCGTGTGTGTTGAGAGAAAAAGGATATAAGGAGTTTTTGTCATGGCGATAGCAGAAGGAAAAAAATTAGCATTTGAGGGTCCAGAAAAAATTGATTCTCTTGTATTAGAGAAATTTCCCTACGAAGGTCCTCGGCAAAACATCACTTATACAACAAAAGAATTTTCGGCAGTGTGTCCGTTTTCAGGTTTGCCCGATATTGCTACTGTTGAAATGGTTTATGTTCCTAAAAATTCATGCGTTGAGCTTAAAAGTTTGAAGTATTATTTTTTGAGCTACCGTAGTGTGGGGATTTACCAAGAAGCGGTGACGGCTCGTATTTACGAAGATTTGTTTAAAGTTCTTGAGCCGTATTATTTGAGTATCAAAACAACTTACAACACGCGTGGCGGAATTGATGCTGTTTGTGTTGTAAGTTCCGATAAACAATAAAAGTTTGATAACCTATGAAAATTTAAACTTTCATTCGCTCGCGCCACTCTTTGGGCAAGGGGGGGCAGATGTCGTATTTGCCAAAAATCTTATATCGGTTAGCTGCAACCAGGTCGTAGCCGAGATTGAGCAGGGGAGAGGGAACTAGGTCTGCTGCAATTTTAAAATTTTCTGATACTTGAAGGTCATGGATAATTTTCCGAACGGCTTTTCCTTTTGAGAAAGCATTTTGACCATCAAAATATAAAACGGAATCCGCATTTTTTAGTTCTGGAAAATGTTTTTTTAATTTTTGAGTAAGGATTGAATCAATTGGGCAAATAAAAATAGTTTTTGCTGGGTCATGTTGGATCACCCAATTTAAAAAACGATTGCAAAGAATACAGTAGCTATCAAAAAAAATTGTTTTTTCTTTGTTTATTTCGCTAAATCCATTGGTCAAGGTAGATCTCTCCTGTGTCGTCATTATATCCAAAAACTTCTGAATAACGACCCCATTGAATCAGGGTATCAAGCACTTCTTCGGTTTTTTCGTTCGGCAAAAGTTCTTGCATCCAGGGGAGAGCTTCTTTCCAAAGGAGTTTTTTTTCATTGGAAGATTCAATCTTGTCTTTTAAAAGTTGAGTTATGCGAAGTGTTCGCATTTGAGCATTGAGCATTTTTTTTCGATCATTGATGTCGCCTTTGATAAAGCGCCTTCCAAGGTCGGTCAGTAATATATCGTTTCGAGGAGTGTCTACCAGATCAAAAAGTTCGGCCGCTTTGGCCATGAGTAAGACATGTAAGTAATCGCAACTTAAACGTGAAGCGAGATCAAAACCTTTTACGCGTCCTCCTTGTTCGGCAATTAATTCTAATAAACTAATCGCTTCGTTTACTTGAACAGCGGGAATAGATTCAATAGTCGATTGAATAAGTGTAGGAGGGGTCCATTCGGGAGTGTCGGGAATAATGGTTTCTGTCAGAACGTCATGAATATCATCGACCACGGCTTTAAAGGCAGCAGATTTTTCGTCGCGAGGATAAGGAAGATCATTCTTAATAGATAATTTAAAGGTTCCTGGATTTGTTGCGAGTACTAAAATTCTACTTCCAAGCGAGACGGCTTCTTGTACGTTATGTGTGACCAGAATAATACTTTGAAGTTTTGTTTTTTTACTGAGCCAAAGTTTCAGGAGTTCTCTTCGAAGACCTTCTGCTGTTAAAACATCGAGTGCGCTAAAAGCTTCGTCTAGACAAAGAACAGATCTTTCCATCGCAAGGGCGCGAGCGAGTCCTACTCGTTGTTTCATTCCACCAGAAAGTTCTCGGGGATAGGCTTCTTCGAAACCTTCTAAACCTACGAGGTCGATCACTTTTTTTATTCTCTCAGCAACGTCAGACTCTGATAAGCCTAAAGATCTAATTCCAAGGGCGATATTTTCAGAAACACTAAACCAAGGAAGAAGCGCATTGTTTTGAAAGACAATTGATACCTCTGGGTTTGTTGTTTCGAGCGGTCGACCATGCAAAAGAACATTACCCTGAGTGGGCTGAATTAAGCCTGCTAAAATTCTAAGGCATGTTGATTTTCCAGATCCAGAGGGTCCTAGAAGTACGAGAATCTCATCGGGCACTAAAGAGAGATCTATGTTTTGAAGCGCACGAATTTTTTGCCCAGAACTCATTTGATAAGAATGATGAACTCCTTTGAGCTCAAGAATTTTTTCCATAAGCGCTATACCTCAACCTTAAATCTTGTTTCTGCGTAATGGAATAAAAATTTCCAGACACTTCTGTTTAAGAGCACAACAACCCCCACCATCACCATAAGGGCAGCTGATAAAAGAGGGAAATTTCCACTCCCGGTTGCCATTGTGATGACAGATCCTATTCCTGTACATGTATAAGTTTTGCCGCCGTATTCTAAGTATTCTGCAATGATACTTGCATTCCAGGCGCCACCGGCTGCAGTGATCCATCCTGTGACCAAGTAAGGAAAGATCGAGGGCAGGTAGAGTTTTCTCCAGTGATCTTTCCAATTTAGTTTCATCAAATGAAAGCTGTCTTTGTGTTGCTGAGAGATTTGGCTGCTACCAGCTAAAATATTAAAAAGAATGTACCACTGACTGCCAACAACAAGAATAAAGATAGAAGAGATACCCAGATCAATATTCATTTTATAGAACAATATAAAAACTAAAGGGAAAATCATTGGAGAGGGAAAAGAAGCAATGATTTGAATGATAGGTTGAAAAATTCGTGTCAGCTTGGGTGAAAGTCCAATTAAAACACCCACAGGAAGGGCCCAAAGGGTTGAGATCACAAGAGCTGCAAAGATTCGACAAAAGGTTAGAAGACAGGAATATCCAATAAGTCCCCACTCACTCCATGTGAGAGGCTCTACAAGTCTATAAAGTTTACCAAAAGTCCAAAATGCCAAAATAAATGCAAAGGTAAAGAGGATCGTGTTTCGAATATGTAAAAAGATTTTACTGCCTTTGATTTTTTTTTCTTTACTTAAATTTTGAGCTTGTAAAGAAACCTCATCTAAATCTTTATCCTCAGATTTATCGTAACGACGAAGTGTATTTTTAAATTTTCTAGCAAGGCCAGAAAAATATTCAGCGATATAAGATTGACGATACAGTAAGGAGACAAAGGGAACATCAAGGTCTTCGATAGATTGATCATCTATTCGAAATTTTTGAGACCAAGAAATAATCGGTCTCCAAACTATAAAATCAATCAAAATAATAAGAATCATCATGGCTGAAATTCCCATCCAGATTGCTTTTTGATTTCCTTGGTTAAGGGCTTCAGACATGTAAGATCCAAGACCAGGAATGCGAAAGCTTTGTCCCTTCAGTTGAAAAGATTCGCAAACAGTTAAGAAAAACCAGCCTCCCGCAATCGAAACAAGACTGTTCCATGCAAGTGGAGTAGCCGAGAAGGGGAGGTCAATTTTAAAAAATCGTGTCAGGGGAGTGAGACGAGAAATTTTAGCGACCTCATAAAGTTCTTGAGGAATATTTTTCAGAGACGCGTAAAAAGCAAAAGCTATATTCCAAATTTGGCTTGTGACAATCAATAAAATACACGCAAGCTCTAAGCCAATATTATAAGTGGGAAACACACTGATGAGTCCTAAAACTAGTCCCGGTAAAAA
The DNA here is from genome assembly GCA_964407615.1 of uncultured Bacteriovoracaceae bacterium. Classification (GTDB taxonomy): domain Bacteria; phylum Bdellovibrionota; class UBA2428; order UBA2428; family UBA2428; genus CANIGN01. Next base: position 4,997 of record CAYOWH010000113.1, read on the forward strand.
TCCTAGAACGGGAACAGATTGACCAATATCTAAAAAAGGAAGAATGATTTGTTCCCAAAAAACGGAACGAGCGGCGAGCCACCCAAAAAGTAAGGCCAGCAATAAAGAAATAAAATAGGCAAAAATCCCTCTGATGAGAGAGAGAGCTGCATATCCCACCAAAGCATTCAATCCTAAATTAATGGAAACTTCTTGTTGATATTGATGAGTCCATCTTTGAGCAGTGGTAACAACAGCTAAAATGACAGCCGCGAGCACAACAATCACAAAAGCATCGGCACGAGTAAATTTACGTGCTTTGAGTAGGTCGCGTGTGCTGAACATTTATTTATTCTGCACTTTTACGA
>CAYOWH010000114.1:0-5296 GCA_964407615.1 uncultured Bacteriovoracaceae bacterium
TTGTGCGTGAAGCCCGCACCGGAGAAGCTCTCGCGCCAGCGCTGCACTACGCGGGCGCGCTCGAGCAGCTGCAAGCAGAGGCCCTCGTGCCGAAAGAACGCTTGCGTGAAGCCCGCGCCAAGCTCGACTCGGGTGCTCACCCTGGTGAGCATCTGATTCTCACGGGGGCCGTCACCGTCGAACAATGGTGCACGGCGCTCGAACAGGCACGCTTGCACGGCGTGCTCCAACGCGGCACGAGCCAGCGTCGTTCGCCCTTGGTGTGGATCTTGGCCGCTGCGCTGGTGCTCGCACTCGGCGCGCTTGGTTACCTCCTCAGCCGATGACTGCCGCAGACAGAGGCCCCGCGGTACTGCGCGGATACCCGCTGCTGGTGACGGCACTGCTGTGCGTCTTGTCGCTTGTGTACATGCAGGACACTTTGCGTGGCCAAGCCGGAAAAGTGGCTGAAAAGAGGCCCTTCCCGCACACAAGCCATGTGGCGGACACTTGGTACTACCACGGAGGCAAGTTCCCTTCTGACCCCAAGGCCAGCAAAGATCCTTATGTCGCCGGTGAGGTCGCACGCGATTGCCGCGGTTGTCACGACTTCGGCGAAAAGAATAAGGATGGCGCGTGGGTGCGTGAGCCGCGCTCGCCCATGAGCGTTTGCAAGGACTGTCACTACGGTGATGTTCTTGCCGTCGAGATCCAGCCAGGTTTTGAAGCCGGTTTGCGCGCCGGTCGCGGATCCACAAGCGCGTTCGAGCATCTGGATCACGACAACATGGCCTGCCGTGAATGCCATGTGCAGTCGAAGGACGATCCGGAGAGCTTTGGTGGCGCGACTGGTGTGCCGGCCTGCATGTCATGCCATACCGATGGCGGCGCCGAGCGCACCTATGACACGCTTGCCGGTCGTAGCATCGACAAGCGCAGCGTGCGCGAGGGCTTCCTCGAGTGGCTGAATGCAGATGCCTCAATGGCGCTGGCCGGTCGCGGTCCCTATCCGCACGATCGCCACATTGCTCCGGAGAAGCGCAAGGATGCTGCCAGCTGTGTGCAGTGCCACGGGGATGTGGACGCCGCGACGGCTTTGGATCTGCATCTCAAGGAGTTCACCGCTGCTGAATGTGCACGTTGCCATGTGCAGGCGGACGGTAAGCCGGTGGAGGTGCAGACGGCCTATGATGCACGGCCTTCCGTCGCGGCGAAGACCTTTGCCCATGCTGATCACTTGCACGGGAAGGGCGGAGCCGAAGACCTGTCGTTGGTGCAGGCCGGTTCCCGCGAGCGCGTGGAGAAGGGCGGTTGCCTTGAGTGCCACGAACACACCGAGACGGCACGGGTTGCCGCTGATGGCGTCGTAGAGCCGCCTAGTTACGCGCTGCGAGCGGATCGCGAGGACTACGCCGGTTGCATGTCCTGCCATGATGTGCCCGCGTTTCGCGCACCGCACCATGGCCAATGGGACAACTGTTCCGCATGCCACACCTTTGGTGGCGCGGATCACGCTGCCTTCAAGCACACGCGGCCTCAGGTCGCCGTTGACAGGCTTGCCGCTGGTGAAGTGCGTTTCCTCGTCGATGCACAGCGGCATCCGGGGCTTGCTGGAGAAGTAGACCAAGACTGCTTGGCTTGTCACCGCGCGGCTTTGCCCGTGCTGCCTTCGCGGGTCAACGGAGCACGCTTCGAGCATTCTTCGCACTTGCCTGCGCAACCAACGACACAGGACTGCTTGGCTTGCCACAGCAGTGTGTCCGCTGCCGCCACATCTGCGGGCATTGGCTTGGCGTGGCAGCCCGAGCGCAGCGAAGCTGCGAGTGCTCAACAGCGGGCTTCCTTCAGCATGGCCGGTTGCGGCTCTTGCCATCCTGGCATTCGTATCGATGAGCGCTCGCTCACCCAGCCGACCCCCAAGAACACGGTCGCGTTCAATCACGCTGACCACATGGCGAAAGCTCGCGATCCACTGACAGGGCAGTCTGTGTCGTGCGTGACATGCCATGACTTCGATCCCAAGCAGCGCGGCTCCGAGATCGGAGTGCGTCCGACTGCATCAAGTTGCGTGCAATGCCACGCACACGATGACGCGCATGCACAGTGGACCGGTGGAGTAGGGGCAGCAGAGGCGGCGAGCTGCGCCCGCTGCCACACCGATGCTGTACCGACGCCGGATGTGCCCGTGCTGGTCCAGCGCGCTCGCATCGCCTTGCAAGGCAAGCAGCATCACCCTCCCGGCATGGGGTGTTTTGAGTGTCACCTGCAAGAGCCGCTCGGGCGTCTGGCCGCGGTTTCCGCGGTGTTGTCGAGCTTCCCCAAGGGCGATCGGCAGCACCTGGGCGGTCGCCCTGCCGGTTGCTCGGATTGCCATTGGAGCAAGGCACCGCCCAGTTTCCCTGAGGCGGCCGTGGACGCCGCAACGCGCCGGCAGTTGGGCAACTCCTTGCTCAACTTCCCTGGCCAGAAGGGTGTCAAGTGAACAGGACGCTCCTGACTTCCCTACACGGTCTTGCGGCGACCGTAGTGGTCGGCCTCTGCGCGGCGTTGGCTATCTCGGGGCAAGTGCAGGTTGGACGCGCGCCGCAAGGTGAACGCGGGTACTTGCTGTGGACCGGTTGGATTGCCCTCGTGTTGTTCGTGCTGGCGTACGCGTATGTGCTGCGCAAGTACGCGCACAAGCTGGGTTATTCACCCGAGTTCGGCTGGCAGGTGCCCAAGGGCGCGATGGAAAGCGCGCAGCAGCAACTGGGACTGCTCCGCGAACGCATCGCGGCCAAGGCGCTGACCGACAAGGGACAGATTTTGTCAGCCGCGCGTCAGATCTTGCGCGATACAGGCTGTGCGCGCGTCTTGCGCGTGCAGCTCGTCCAAGATGCGGGTGGAATGCCGCTGTTGCATGTGGCGCGCACGGAGCCGTTGGCTCGTGCGGCGCGTTGGTTGCATGCACATGTGTACTACGGGCTCGGGGCGTGCCTCCTGGCGTTCTTGCACGGCGGAGCAGGCTTCCAAACACCGATGGGTGTGATTCTCAACGGACTCACGTTGCTTGTGCTCGTCAGCGGCGTGGTTGGTCTCTTTTTCTGGTTGGCTGGTCCCGGTTGGCTGACGAAGGCCGAGCGCGACCTCTCCATCGAAGAAGCGTTCGTCTTGGACCGGCATTACCAGCGCCGGCTCGCCGCAGAACAGACCCATTTGCATAGTGTGGATCCGCAAGTGGCACAAGAGTTCGGCGCCGCAGGTGCTCCCTCTGCCGGTTTCGCGCAACGCCTCGCCACGGCGTGTGGAGGTGGGCAAGAAGGGGAGCGGCGCGCACGCGACTTGCTGGCCTTGCAGGGCCAGCGCCGCAAAGTTGCGGCAGAGCTTCAACGCTTAGAGCGCGTGCGCTGGTTGATGAACGCGTGGCGTCCGATCCACATTCCTGCCTCGATTGCCCTCCTCGCGGCAATCGTGGTGCACGTCGTATCCATCTGGCTCTACTGATCCCACATGAGTGCCGCCCAAGAAGCCCAAGGCTCACCGCGCGACGAGTTTCAGCGTCGTGGCTTGGATCGTGTGCCGATCTTTGCGTCGCTGACGAAGGATGCGTCTATCGCGACTTTGATGCGCGGCATCGAGTACCACGCTTGTGCGCCCGGCGCGACGCTGGTGACTCAAGGCGAGTACACCAGCCGCCTATGGATCGTGCTGCAAGGTCTGGCTGATCAGTACCGCACCGAACCCAACGCGGAACGGCCTCGTCACATGGGGGCGTTGCAGGCCGGAGAGTGGTTCGGCGAAGGCAGCGCACTGTCCAATCAGCCCGCGCTGGTCTCCGTCGAAGCCAAGACGGCCCTGACTCTGGTCAGCGTCGATGCCGCTGCGTTCAAGGCGTTGTATCGCACGGAGAAGGCCTTCGCACAGCTAGTGGACGAGCGCTACAGGTCGCGTTCGCTCGCGGCGCACCTGCGCATTGTGCCCTTGTTCCAAAGTCTTCCCGAAGCGTTGCTGGCACGCCTTCAGGCCGCGGTTCGCTTTGAAACGCTGCCCTCGGGCCGTGTGATTGCCAAGCAAGGTGATGTCTCGGATGCGGTGTACCTCGTGCGTGCAGGCGCTGTGAAGTGCACGCAAGCGGGTGCAGACGGCACGAAGCGCATCCTCGGCTTCCACATGGATAACGCTTCGTTTGGTGAGGCATCGCTGGCAGCCGGTGAAACGCGCTGGCTGGGAACTTACGAGACGATGGCCCCCACGGATCTGGTCGTCATCCCGGCTCAGGTGCTGCGAGATCTGGCGGGACCGGACGCCTCCCGCGGTCTTGAGAGCACCGCCGGTCTCATCTCGCGCCAAGAGCGCGGCGGCAGCACTGGGCTCTTTGACATGTTGCGCAAGGGCGCCAGCGAGGGGCTCTCTTCGGATGAGATTGAGATCATGGTCGCAGGCGAATCGGCCAAGGGCGGCCATGCGCTGGTGATCGACCTCACGCGCTGTGTGCGTTGCAACGCCTGCGTGGAATCCTGTGTGGCCGTGCATGCGGATCGTGTGCCGCGCTTGTCCAAGACGGGTAACCGCATCTCAACGCAGAAGACGCTGGCCTCGGCGTGTTACCACTGCGAAATCCCCGAGTGCATGATGTCGTGCAACTACGGTGCGATTCGTCGTGACGTGCGCGGCACGATCGAGTTTGTGTGGGACAACTGCGTGGGGTGCACCGCTTGTGTGTCCAATTGTCCTTACAATGTGATCCGTATGACGGATCCGCCTCAACTCGCTGGTGAGGTGTCGGAGCCGTTACCTTCGTTGCTGGCCGGTTTGCCCTTGATCGGCAAGCTCTTCAAGCCAGCGCACGCTTGCGGCGCCAAGACCGCAAGCTCTGGCTCTAAGGTGCACAAGTTGACCGGCCGCGAGGAGAATGTCGCCGGTAAGGCTGTGAAGTGCGATTTGTGCGCGGGAATGCCGTTTGAGGCGTGTGTCTACAACTGTCCGTGCTCGGCGATTGAGCGCGTCGCTCCTGAGGCCCTCTTTCCAACGGGAAATGCAAAGGGCTGACGCGATGGCGATCTTCCGCATCAAGCAGGGCAAGCAGAACTCGCAGCTGGAGACGGCTTCGATCGAGATCGGTGTGCACAACGAGTGTGCTCTGTCGCTGGAGGATCGCGTCGCCTCTGCGCGTCATGCCCGCATCGACACGACTGCTGCTGGTTTTACGCTTGCTGATCTCGGCTCGGCCACCGGGACTTGGCTGAACGGTGTCGAAGTGATCAGCCCGCAGCTCTTGCATGCAGGCGATGCATTTGTGGTCGGCTGTTCGCGCATTGTGGTTGCGAGTCTTGCGGAA
>CAYOWH010000115.1:0-5274 GCA_964407615.1 uncultured Bacteriovoracaceae bacterium
ATTTTGATACGAATGAATAATCCACTGAAGTTCCGCAACTCGACGAGCTTGAGCACCCGCGAGATATGAGGCCTCGAGTCCTCGAGTGTCATACTTATCTTCTGCCACACTTTCTTCGTGGGTTGCTGCCTCTCGGGCTTCAAGTGCAGCTTTAGACATGACTGCCAGTTCAGACTCAAGTTTTTCAATTATTTTAAATACGATTTTTTGCTTTAAAAGTCGGTTAGAATTCTTGTCTTGAAAGGTCTCATCAGCCATATGCACCCAAACCTAAACCAACTAACCCTACTAAACCTACTAAAAGAAAAGAATTAAAAATCAAATAAAAACATGTACTTAAACAAATAGCCTCAAGCCACGTTACTTGCTCTGAAAGATAATTTAATTATATGTTGCGTCACGCTGGGCTCATTGCTACTTTCAGGCCCCATGAAAAGATATTTAATTATTTCTCTTTTAGCTTCATCGTTGAATGCTCAAGCTATTACTCCTACAAACGCTCCCGCAAACAACACTCTGAAATATGGTTTTGATACTGGTTATCAATTAACCGGAAAAGCTATCGTTGGTGAACACAATCTGCAATACATTCACGTTTTTGATGAAACTTTTAAAATAGCTGTCCAAGGCGACTTTTACACGAACTACGAACACAACGTTGAACACAATAGCAAAGACAAATGGACAACCTGGCTTAAAGAACGATATCTTCGCGTAAAATTCGTAGGAGCTCCCTTTGTGAATATCCTTGGCTTCAAAACTGGATGGGAAGTTCGCTACGCTCTTCCCGTTGACGACAAGCTTCAAAAAGCTGGAAGCTACGGTTCCGTTTCACCAAGACTTGTCATGACCAAACAATTCAATTCCCATTTTAATCTCACGATGATTCCAAAACTTGGAGTTGGTCTGAACAGAAGAAGCTACGAAGTGAACGGATCTTCAGACCCTTCCAAAATGAAAGGAAACGAACTTTTTGCTCTAGGTCTAGAAATCATTCCTCAATGGGTTATCATACCTGGGCTTACTCTTACCTACGATCCTGAAATTGGCGTTCTCGCAACGGGTGCTACACCAAGTAATTCAAAAATTACTTACAGTTATATGTACGGCCATGATTTAGAATTGCTCTACACATTGAAGAGTTTTTACAACATTGGAATCGGAAGTTTTTGGCAAGTTTATATTTACACATTTGGTAATGGCTCTCTGAAAAACAAACCCGAAAATGAATTTTTCAAAGGTAATCGAAACCGAGTTGGTCTCCGAATTCTGAAGTCTTTTGATCTGTAAACAAGATTTAAGGCACAGAAATGAGTTTAAAAGCAAAACGAGGGATAGACATCGTGCACAAGCTCGCTTTTTCGAACGTGAATAAATTGACCAAAGTATTGTACACTCAAACTCTGATGGATAGAGGGAACCGAATTGCTCTTGCAGCAACAATCATCTTTGCAACTAGTTGTGCAAAGCCAGACTTAAACAGCATTACAACTGATATCACAAAATCTATTGATGACATGTCTTCAACCATTACAAATTCAATTAAAGGTGGATACTCCACTGATGAAGCCAAAAGATGTTTAGGCGTAAATATCAATATCGCAGAACTTGAACTTCCTACAAAGACAATTGTCAGTATAAAAGTGAATCCTCATTTTTTCTCTCTTCATACAAAAAGTAAAGCTACTTGGGACTTCAATGGACAAACTTACTACTATGTGGATCTTATAAAACGTCAACTCATCCTCCATGAAGTTAAAAAAAATGTTTGGATACCTAACGAAACAATCAACCTGCCTCCAAGTAATCACGAACAATACCTCTACACTGCAGACAACACTCGCAAAAAAGATCGTCTTAAAATTAAGAACCCCTTCTTAATTCCACGAGATCGCCTTTCAATCAGACAAGGTATAAATGGAATTAATGTTTTTGGGGGGGCTAATACTTTAGATAATCTAACAGAGGGCGAGATTAGAGGAATTGATTGTGCAGCCGCCCTCAATTCGTACTTTGAAAAGTTCATGAAAACTCAATATGAGTTTAGCAACTAACCCTTTTAACTTTTAAAAATCATCCCGGGTGAATAATGCGGGCGACAAAAAAGGCTGTGGCCGCTGCGGCTGCTCCGACCATTGTTGTAAAAACTGCATTTTGAAAAGGTTTTTCAGAAGTGTATTTGCCCTTTAAAAAACCAAAAACAAAAAGTGCAATCAAAGTAAGACCGCTGCTTAAATAAAGAGCATTGCCCGAGTCATGCGAAAGCATATAAGGCACAAGCGGAATTAGCCCACCAAAGACATAGGCAAGCCCAATCGTAAGGCCTGATTTTAAAGCTCTTGATTTATGAGGCTTCTCAAGGCCCAACTCAAAACGCATCATAAAATCGACCCAGGTTTTTTGGTCTTTGACGATAGATTTCACCACATGAGCGGCGGCTTCGCGCTCAACGTTATAAGCATCAAAAACCTCATAAAGTTCTTCTTCCTCTTTATGAGGAACTTCGATGACTTCACGCTCTTCGCGGCGACGCTCAGATTCATAATGCTCATACTGCGAACGAGCTGCAAGGTATCCACCTAGACCCATCGCTATAGAACCTGCAGCGATTTCGGCAATTCCAGCAGTTACCACAATCAAGTTATTAGAGATGGCTCCCGTAATACCGGCTGCTAAGGCAAAGGGAACCGTTAAACCATCGCTTACACCTATGATTAAATCCCGAACAATTTCAGGGGATTCAAAGTGCTCTTCGATATGAGGATCGTGGGAAAAATGCCCGCCATGGTTATGCATACAAAACAGCCTAGTCGAAGATAAATCAGTCTCTTAGAATGAGAAGAAAAACAATTGACGCATTACGTTACATTCGGTATAAATGCTGTCCATGATGAAAGCTTCCTTCACCAAAGCCCCTGTCATGTCACTCTTAGCTCTTTTCGTTCTTCTTCAAACAGCTCAAGCAGCTTGTTGGAAAAAAGAAGAATTCAAAGGCGAAAAATGGGAAATGGATCTCATTGAAGAATCTAAACTTCCCGAAACTATTTGTTTTGAGGGTGCAAAAGTTACTCTCAACAGAAAAGCTCTCGAAAAAAGCTACGTTGTTTCTGGAAAGACAAATTACCCTGTAAACCCCTCGTTCTTCTATACAACTGTTAACAACGAACACGGCACTCACTTTAGCGTTACTCTTGTTGATCACTTAGTCGATCTCGCAACTTGCGGTGAAAGCAAAATAGTTTCAGCAAAAATCTATCTTGTTGCGGATAAAAAAGGTGCTTTTATGAGAGCTCCTGAATTGGCTGTTCACGTTGGTAAAACTCTCGACAACTGCCACTCCGACTTTGATTACACAGCCATTAATTATCGCCAAATCAGATGGTAATTCTTTTTTAATTTGTCTTTCGTGCCTATACTTTAGCTAAAGACAAAGAGGAAAAGAAGAGTGCCTAAAACTGAAAAAAAATCGAATCATATAATTTTAGCTTCCTACTCAAATCTTAAATATAAAGAAACTCTTCCGATCAAATGGGGGGCGCGCACCGCACTTGAGCGAGGCCCCCTTGTGGCTTCTGTGAGTAACTCAAAAGCACGCAATGCGATTGGCGCACACAGCGGAAGTTACACAGTTTACAGAGCCCTTTCGATTGCAAGCGGAAAATTTCCCACTCTTCACAAACCCGATTTACACAACACCCAAAGCCCCACTCAAATAGGCCCTTACGAGCAATGGTTTGATTCTACAAAAATCGTAGCGCTTGATCCCTGGGGACTCGATCCGCAACTTCATTTTAAATCTTACTTTGACCAAGGCTATGACATCCGCCCTACAATTGCATGTACACAAGCTCATCTGCAAATTCCAGAACTCAACGATGCCATCAAAGCTGGTCGTCTTAAAAAAGATGGTAAAATCATCAAAGACAACGGGGATATTTGTGTGACAAAAGTTGCCATCGAACCCGTCTGGTATCTTCCTGGAATTGCAACTCGCATCGGAGTTGATGAAGGGGTCTTAAGAAAAACTCTTTTTCAAGAAACTGGCGGAATGTTTCCTGAGTTTATCACTCGGCCCGATCTCAAAGCTTGGCTTCCACCTATTGGCAGCACCACTGTTTATATTTTTGGAAATCCCAAAGATCTAGCTAGATCCGAAGTTGAACTCACTTGCCGCGTTCACGATGAATGTAACGGCTCTGACGTTTTTGGTTCAGACATTTGCACATGTAGACCATATTTAATGTATGGAATTGAAGATGCAACACGTACAGCTCAGCGTGGAGGTGTCGGAATCATTGCTTACTACCGTAAAGAGGGTCGTGCGCTTGGTGAAGTCACAAAGTTTCTTGTGTACAACGCACGTAAACGTCAAGAAGGTGGAGATTCTGCAGCAACTTATTTCAAACGCACCGAGTGTGTCGCTGGAACTGAAGATGCTCGCTTTCAAGAATTCATGCCCGATCCTTTGCACTTTTTTGGAATTAAAAAAATTCACAATCTTCACTCTATGAGCAACATGAAATACGATGCCATCATCAGAAGTGGAATCGAAGTTGTGAATCGAATTTCTATTCCCGAAGAACTCATCCCAGGAGATGCAAAAGTTGAAATCGAAGCCAAAAAAGCTGCAGGATACTTTTCTAAAGAAGCTCCTAAAACTGGGGAAAACCTTAAAAAAGTAAAAGGCCGAAACATTGAAGAAAGCTAAAAGAAGAAACCTAAAAATATGAAAAATATTTCCCTGAGCGAAAAAGAAATTGATTATCTCTTATCTCCCACTGCTATTCGTGAACAAGCTCAAAATATTTTTAATTATTGTCGTCAAGGCAAATCCTACTTTGAATATCATCCTGAAAAATTTGAAAGCACTGTTGAGTTTGTCATCAAAATTATTCAAAAAAATTACCCAGACCTCAATATTCCCTTTCATTCACGCTGGGGGCATTTTCGAGCAGGAGGAATTAATCGAGTAAAGCTTCTTGATAAAAAGATAAAAAACCTTAGTCCACTCGATCGTGCGCGAACAAAACTCGATCTTGTCATCACATCTGTTTTGCTTGATGCAGGTGCGGGCACAACTTGGAAATATGACGAAAACGGCAAGAGCTTTTCTCGCTCTGAAGGCCTCGGAGTGGCAAGTTTCCATATGTTTTTATCAGGCATCATGAGTGGCGATCAAAAATCTCTTCAAGCGGACGCAGAAGGTTTAGCCAAAATCACCCACAAAGATCTCGAAAAACATTTTCAAGTGAGTGATCAAAATCCACTCATCGG
>CAYOWH010000116.1:0-5264 GCA_964407615.1 uncultured Bacteriovoracaceae bacterium
TTTCATGAAAGAATCAATAAAAACTCAGCCAGATGTGATGATTGTGGTGGGTCAGGCCGTTTCAAAAAAGCATCAAAAGAGCATAGGTGAGCTTGCGGGGCTTTTGAGCGTGGAGCGGGTTGTTGAGTGTGGGCAAGTTTCTGAAGCTCTAAGTCAATCTCAAGATTCTTCAAAGGTACTTTTGATGGGGCTTTATTCAGAGTGGAAAGAAAACCCTAGCCTGTGGCCTGCGGTGGATGGCCGTCGAATTTATTTGGGACTTTTGGCCGAAGAGCGACCGCCCTCACAAGAGCTTTTTGAGGCTCTTGATAAAAGCGTATCTTTTGTCTTGCTCAAAGAGCTTCCCCTGCTTGCGCAGGTAGAAGCCTTCAGCGATTTATTTTCTTAGAGATTTATTTAAGCCTCACTTCAACCACGTGTTTTCAATCACATCTTTATACGAGATTTTAATGAGCTGATATTTAGGGAATGATTTTTTAACGAGCGGTTCAAGCTCACTTGCGTCACCAATCACACCCATCACCATGCTTGAATTCTTGGTGAAGTTTGTAAGCCTCTTGGTCGCTTGAGCTTTACTCACATTCCACTTATCAATGTTTGATTTGTAAAAATCAAAACTCATGTCGTTCGTGGCAACATCTTTGCGGCGATGAAGGCGTCCGTCGGGAGTGGCTCCGTCTTGGCGCTCGCCATTTTTATAGGAAAGGAGTTTGCTGTTAAAAAACGGGTCCGGAAGCGTGTTGATGAGATCAGCTTTTTCAAAAGTGCCTTTCACGAGATCTGATAAAACTTCAATCGCTTCTTTTTGTTTAGATCGTTGAGGATTTGAAAAAAGAGAAATCACCGGAAAATCCAAGTACTCCGTGTAAATGCCAGACACTTGATATGCGAGGCCTTTTTCAGCTCGAATTTTTCGACCATAGATGCTGTCGATTCCTGCACGAGTCAGAAGGTAATTGATGATTTTATCGGTGAGTTCATTCTGATTTTCTTTTTTCTGATGCGCAACACGAATAAAACCATAATCAATTTGAGCCAAGTCTTTTTTGTCGATCAAAATAAAAGTTGGATTCAGTTTTCCAGTCTGAGGAAGAGTAAAGCCAGTTTTTAATTCTGTTTCGAGCATGCCTTCTTCTATGTCTCCTGAGTTTGAGAAAAGTCTTTGACTGAGTTTTTTGATTTCTTCTTTGAGTCCTTTGGGTCCAATGACGCCTATCCAAATATTGGAGTCATTATAATAGTTCTTATGTAGGTCCTGAACGGCCGCCATATTTACTTTGTCAAAAGTAGAACTTTCATAAAAAGGAAAGTTAAATAGCTTTGCCCCCATATAGCGATTCATAGCAGAGATAAGTAAAGAACTGTCTCTTTCAAGTGTTGCAATAAAGTTTGCTTTGAGAAGTTTTTTTGCTTGTTCAAAAGTTTCGTCAACAATGCGAGGCTCGTAGAGAGAATCTTTTGTGAGTTGCACGAGTCCTTCTGGAATTTTTCCGCCGCTTAGAGGAAAAGTAAGACCCACTTCTTGGTAGTCTTGCCCTGTGGAGATTTCAAGAGAGGCTCCATAGGAAGCTAAGAGATCTTGATATTTTTGTTTGTCTATTTTGAGTGTGCCGCCTTCAAAACATTCTTCAAGAATTTTGAGTCCAAGATTTTCAGTGTCAGATTTGAAGGCTTCCTTGGCAGGAATTAGAATGTTGATTTTGATGAGCGGAAGGGGGTCGGCTTCATAGTCTAGATATATTTTTGAATAAGAAACGGAGGCCATTCCCAAAAACAAAGCAAAGTACAAGAAGCGTGATGAGAAATTATTAATGATGTTTTTCATTTTTTATCCTTTTGAAGACTTTTGTCTTTTTTCATCGGATCGTTTTTAGCTGCTGGAATAATGAGAACACGTGTTTGACCAATTTTTTCTCGAGTTTTGAATTGTTTTTCAATGTCTTCGAACTTTAGTTTTTTAACTGCCTCTACCAGTTTGAAGGAGTAGAGGGGATCTTTTGCAGTAACAGCGTTGCTTGCAATAGAAGTGGCAAAATCCATAGGGCTACGCATGGACTCAAGTTGGGAAATCTCAAAATATTTTTTGATATTTTCAAAGCGATCATTTTTTGCCCAAGCTAAAAATCCTTTTTTAGCTTCTTCGTATTTTTTTTCTAGAGTAGCTGCACTGACTTTAGGCACACCTACAATTGTGATTGTTGAGAGTCCTGGGTCAACGCTTGGATAGCACGAAGCAGAGACTGAGCGAGCGATGCCTTTTTCAACAAGGGCATGTTGAAGATACCCGCTAGTGGAATCGGCAAAAAGAACACACATGAAAAGCTCCGCAAAAGCTTCTTCATCTTTGTAGCTGGGAGAAAAAGCAGAATCACCTAAGAAGACCGCTTGAGTTTTGAGGCGAATCGTTTTTTTGCGATTTTTTCTGTAGAGCGTCTCTTTGGGAGTTTCTAGCTCTTTGAAGGGAACGGCTTCAAAGGCGCCAAAGTACTTCAAGAGAAGTGTTTTTGTTTCTTCTGTTTTGATGTCACCAATGATCACCACTGAAGCACGGTTCGGAGCATAGTAGCGATGATAAAAAGATAAAGCATCTTCGAAACTTGCCTTTTCAATATCATCTTGCCAGCCAATAGGTGTTGTTTTGTATGGGTGTTTATCAAAAGCGGTTTGATAGAGTTCAAAATGCAATCTTCCGCCGGGAGAATCTTCGTAATTCATTTTTCTTTCAGACACGACAGCGCCACGTTCTGTATTAAATCCTTGAGGAGTAATAAGAAGTTTTCTCATCCGTTCTGCTTCAAACTTTAAAGCTTCTTCAAAGTTTTTAAGTGGAACCATCTCGTGATAAACGGTTTGATCGTCTGAGGTAAAAGCGTTGAATTCGTGTCCCGACCACTCTGATAAAGTTTGAAAAGGTTGAGGAAAGCTTTCTGTTCCTCGAAACATCATGTGTTCAAAGAGGTGGGCAAGTCCTGTGCGCCCCACAGTTTCAAAACGGCTTCCCACTTCGTAGCCCACCACTAATCCCACAGTTCCGTTTTGTTCTCGAGGTATGAGATAGGCATTGAGTCCGTTTGAAAGCAGAACGTGCTCAATCTTAAGGCCCGGGTAGGGCTCTAAGGTTTGTTCTTTTGTAATCGTTGCAACAGAGCTTTTCTCAGAGCTGCTATTGGTTCGTTCTGCGGTTGTTGAATCAGGCGATTGATTAGAGGAGGAAGAGCACGAAAGTGCCGCCCATAAAAAAACTAAAGTCCTAAAGTGGCGCATGCCTTTAATGTATCAAAGTTTTTTCCAAACTTCGCGTACATGGGGACTTAAATACTCATCGAGAAGCTGACTCGAGGCCCCATCGTTTTCTCCCCGGAGTTCTGTCGAGGAAATATCGCTGACAGTTTTGAGGAATTTGATCTTTGAATCGGCTTTTAGTTTTTTTAATTTTTGTAAAACATGCTTTTGAGTTTCCTTGATTGAAAAATTTGAATCGTGAATATTTTTTCGAGGAACAATCCAAATTTGAGAAAGAAGTGAGATCAGCTTTTGGGGATTTTTCCATTGATCAAGGCTTAGGGCAGAGTCGCTTCCCAAGAGCAGGATCCAATCGGTTTTTATAAAATCCTGATTTTGGGAAAAATTTTTACTGAGGTCGCGTTGAAGTCCTTCGAGTGTCTCAACAGTATAGCTTTTTTCGTTTTTGGAATTCAGCTCAGACAGTTCCAAAATACATCTTGAAAATTGTTCGCGACTGAGATCGTTTTCAAGATCAAGCATCCAAGCTTGGATAAGTTGAAGAGAGGAGCCTGGGCTTTCTTTGAGAGGATTTTGTTTGGTTGGAACGATGTAAGCAATTGCGCCCTTGTCGAGACTCAAGGCCTGTCTAAGCATTTCAGTGTGTGCTTTGTGAGGTGGAAAAAACGAGCCCCCAAAATAGATACGTTTATGAGGGGCTGTCATCTTCTTTTGATCTCGGTTTCTTTTTCGGCTTTCATCTTAGGATGGCTTTAGCTTAAAAGCGAGTTAAAGAGGCTCTTAACACAAAATTAACCATAAATTAATAATTTCTTTATTGTTTTAAAGTTACGATAAGAAAACATGCGCAAGAAGTTGAGTTCTTTCATTCTCGGTCTTTTAGTTTTTGTGGGTTCTATGGGGCTTGCAACAAAAAGTTTGTTGATGAACCTCGCGTCTGTTTCCTCTTATTCCTCTGATTCAGCAGATAACGAAAAGCCTTTTATTTCTCATCCTCGAAGAGCCTTTGCTTCCAGCGAGGACAAAAAACTTATTCCGCTAAGCAAAGAAAAAATCTAATTTTATATAGCTAAAGAGTTCACAATTGGTTGAGTCGATATCTTGCTTAATTCTTTTTCAATTGATTCAACTGAGAAGGGGGCATTCTGAGTTTTTATAAAAAAAGCGATTGATTTAAATAAGTTTCTTTTAACCTGAAAAAATGATTCTTGATATTTTCCTATAATACATATCGAGTAAGTTCCGTTTTTATATACCAAGTTAATGTTGGATAAGAAATCGGGGTTTTCTGATTGGGAGGGTTCTTCTGAAAGTTCCCAGCTACTTTCCTCAATTTTATCTTTTAAAAACTCTTTATATTTTAAAATCCATTCTTGAATACTTGAGAGATGCGGTTCTTCTGCCCGCGATGAGGTTTCAATTTCGTGAATTATATTTTCAAATCCATACTTTATAAGAGATCCATTGTTGAACGTTAGCTTAGAAGTGGAAAAAGGAATCTTATGTTCGTTAAAAATAAGAAGCTGGCTAAAGTCTGCCTTGTTTGATTTTGCACCTGTTCCTCGAGTCCCCACTCCTGTCTCTCGAATACGGGGGCTAGCATCTGTTTTGAGTGAAAAAGAAAGACCTGTAAGGAGAAAGAGGCCGGATGAGAAAATTGTTTTTTGAGATGCTTTTAACATAGTTGAGCTGTGTCTATCTGCTTATTGAATTAGCACCAACTAAATTATGAGTGCTTAGTGTCACCAGCTGTCCCGTCATAGGAGATATTGTTCGCTGAAATAAACATAGATGTTAATTTTGAGCGAACGTTTGAGTTATTTATCTTCGTCGAAAAGATCTTGAGGTCCGAGTTTGAGATCTTCGTTGACGATATTTTCGCGCTTGAGTGAGCCCAGTTTTTTCAATTCGCTTTCAACTTTCAAAGTGAGTTCATCCAAACCTTCGCCACTCGGAGCAGAAATGAGGAGCGGAGTTTTTTTGAGAAGTTTTTTTAATTCGCTGAAACCTTCGCGTTGAGT
>CAYOWH010000117.1:0-1983 GCA_964407615.1 uncultured Bacteriovoracaceae bacterium
GCAAGTGGTGTGGTAGTGATGTCCACATCTGACAGCTCATCAAGCTGAAATCCATTCTGAATAAATACATAAATCTGACCATTGCCTGGATTGGCTCTTTCCACAATTCCGATTCTGGTCAAGTGATTCGGTGCTAATGGCAGCACGTTGGTAAGTGCCCCTGCCGTATTGCCTACGTAAAGCGTATCTCCTGCTGTAAATGCATTGGTATTTATACCATCAATTACACCTTGAGTTATGATGTAGCCTTTTTGATTAGGAGCTATTGAGCTGCTAAATACTAAGCCAACAGTCTTGGAGCTTGTAGCCTCTGATGTATTATTGGCAAGTTTGACAGTCATACGATCTCCAGTTGCACCAAAGGCATAGACTGGCTGACCTCTGTTAATAGTCACACTGTCTGCATTGGTGATGTATGCAAACATCTGATTTGGTGCGACACCTAAAATCTGAAAATTGGTACCATCATAAATGGCAATGAATTGCTGATTTGCAGCAATGTCTCCTCCAATAATTGGCACCACATTATTCTTGGAGATTGGTACTGCTCCAAGGCCGTTTATGTTTAACGTCGAAGCCCCTGTATTAGCATTGGTGAATCCAATGGCATAAGCATCATTGGTATTGTAAGAGGTAACGCCCGGTATTGAAACGGTATAGGTATCAGTGCCACTGGCTGTGCCGCCCTGCATGCCTGTTGTTGCTGTGCTGTCAATGGTGAATGATGGATAGGTACCGGTCACAGTTATATCTGTACCACCTGTTATGCTCACCACCTGATCCGGTGCTGTATTATCAATTGTAAAATTAGGATAGGTGCCAGATGTGCTGATTCCTGTGCCTGCTGTCAAGCTTACCACTTGATCCGGTGCTGTATTATCAATTGTGAAATTCGGATAAGCGCCGGATGTACTGATGCCAGTGCCTGCCGTTAAACTTACAATCTGATCTGGTGCTGTATTATCAATTGTTACACCTGTTATACTTATTCCTGTTCCTGCTGTAAGCTGATCTTGCTTGCCATCGAATGTGGCCCAATCTGCCGAACTAAGATAGCCATCAGTGGTGGCATCAGCCTGAGTGATTGAGATGTCTGGAGTAGCACCACCGCTTGAGGCAATTGGTGCTGTGCCTGTCACAGATGTGACACCACCGCCGCCACCACCGCCTGGCACATTAACCTGCACCACTCCAGGTGAAGTTAATGAGGCAGTCACTCCTGCCCCTGTAAAATTCAATGTGGTGGTATTGGTGCTGACATTGACCCCTTCATCTTGCGTTCTAAGTGGTGTGCCGCCTCCGCCTCCGATGGCCACAAGTGGATCGGAAGGTGTACCATTGCCGGTGATTGTCACCCCATCCACAGCCACCTCTGTGAGGCAAGGTGTGCATGGCTCAAAGTCAGGGAGTGGTATGTCACCAGTGGCACAGGTATCATAACAGCCATCCTCACTTCCGCTTACCACATTAATATCAACATCAATTGTTACCGATGCCCATTCATAATTTGCAGGCAGGCTCTTGATCTCATTGGTGTACCCATTGGGCACCACCTCATAAGACACCACACCGATGGCTGTCTTAAATTGCGGATCGGTTCCGCTAATTAATTTGAGCACCCTTGATGCAATCCAATCCTGTGCATCAGCAGAGTCACATGGCAGATGGCTCTTGCGCACCACTGCATTTGCAGATAGGCTGTATCTGGTCTCATACATGGACTTACACCCTGCCAATCTGAATGACTCAATCTTATTGACTGATATCTTACCACGTTTGGCCCAAAACAAGGTGCCCTGTTTAGCATCGAAATTGGTCACAGGTATTGCCTGCCCATTGCCGATGTAGTGAATCCATGCTTTGTCATTGCCATCAGCCGCAAGCTCTGAGAGGCCATATATCTGATCAAAGATATTGCCCACCTCAATACGTTGATTCAATCTGTCAATTATGGTAGATAGTAAGTTCATCTTTTGTTCATTG
>CAYOWH010000117.1:2083-5125 GCA_964407615.1 uncultured Bacteriovoracaceae bacterium
ACGTTGATTCAATCTGTCAATTATGGTAGATAGTAAGTTCATCTTTTGTTCATTGCATTTATAATCTGTTCGACTATTTGATTGGCATGATCTTGCAGCATCTCCTCCTGCTCTTCTTTTGTCGGCAGAAAGATTGGGCCGTACTTAGCTTCCAATCCATTAATTTTGGGCACCTGATCTGTTGGTATCAATATCGCAGCCTCAAGGCCCTCAGTCAATACCTCCGATGCCAGAAATCCACCTTTTAATTTACCGGTTAATTCAAGCGGCAGCTTTCTTGATGTGCCTGTCTTTAATTCAGCATAACCACCCGAAAAATATAAGGACTCAATGGGCTCGCCTGTCTTACCCTTCTTATACTTAGATGGTGCTGAGGCCAATGATCTTGGACTGACATAGATTGGTTTGGTGCTATACGGCTTGGTGGGTAGCTTATCTCCTGCCGTATTTTTGCCACCGCTTGAGCCAGTGCCAAAGATCCGCTTAAACATAATCCGCTTCATCTCCCTTACCGCTGAATATAAAGGAGTGAACTTGGAAGTCCATCCCTCATACAAGCTGTTCAAGCTCTGTTCGATCTCAGCAGGTGTGGCCATTATGGAAGGGCTGTAACGTACTTCATATTCTTGCGGCAATCCCAACAGTGATTATCATCAGGCAGCCTCATATTTTGGAGCATGGCTCCAAGCTCCTCACCGTATCTGGTAGCAGCAATATCCCTGGCAGCCACAATACCCTCGAAGGCATCGGCAGTGGCAAAAGGCTTTTGCCCTCTGTTGATGGTCACTGTGGTATTAACCCTTTGATTAGGGCTCACAGTTAGTGCATAATTGTAAATCTCAACCGCTGTGGCATAGGCCAAAGGTAAAGCCATGAGCCCACCGATGGAGCACAGCCACCCTTGCCGATCACAATTTACATTGTAGTTAAGTGACATCCCTCCAGTGTACTTCTGATTCGATGAGCTCAATACATTGGTGCCATCAGTGGTGAGTTCAATCCCCACTGCATCCACAAATGGGCAGATGTGCGCCTCTCTCACTCCACCACCACAGCTCATGCAGGCACCCTTCTTAGTGATAAACTTGGCAGCATTCATGGTCATTTCATAGACAATGGCAATGTCAAGCTTTCGCCTGGCAGATGTGAATGTCTTACCTAAAAATTGATCAAGGCCTCCCTCTGCATAAGTGATGGTCTCAATGAGTTTGCCTGTGGTCATGTCGAAGATCAGCACAGGCACATTGGTATTGGCAGCATCAATGGCAAGATTGATATCTGCTAAATAAAAGTTTAAGAATGCCAAACTATTGGGATCAATCTTTAATCTGATTCCGGTATAGTTACCTGCACCAAGAGCAGTCTGCACATTGGCATAATTGGTGAGCACATGGCCCACTCTTTTGCCTTCAATCACAGTATCGGACTTCATCATTGGTGTGAGTCTGGTGAGCACATCAGATGACAGCTTGCGCCATGCAAAGGCCCTTTTATCTTCAAAGAGCTGCTTGCCCTGATCGTACTGATCTGTGATGATCTGGCCTAAGAATGTGGTGTTGATTCCAAGGTCATCAATGTATAAGCCTGTGGATGGTTCGGCTGCATCGCAGCCCCTTAAACCAAGTAAAGATTCAATGCACATCTGCTTGTTTTTTACAAAGATAAAAAAAAAGGGCCGCACATGGCAGCCCTCTTTTTAGTTAATCAATCGTTCCCCTATGGATTAACAATGCTTACGCAATTCACATAGTTCACACCTGCGAATTTATCAGCAGCCTCATAGATGTCAGTCGGCAATGTTACGATCTTACCAGTTGTGGTAAGTACAATTGACAAATTGCCACAGTCATCCTTCATGGTAAGGTCACAAGGTACTCCTGCCGGTGTGAACACCAAAGTCTTAGAGTAGTTGCTTCCTGCCACTGGAGTAATACCAGTGTTCCAATCAGCTAAGTTAAATGATAACCACTGGATTGCTCCTGCTGTGGTCACCAATGCCTTAGTCTGAGATCCCTGAGCAGCAGCTAAACGTGCATCGTAAGCGAAGCCAAAGCCGTTTTGCTGAGTGATGGCAAGAAGATCCAAGCCATACTGTGAGCAGCAGCCTGCTGCCATTGCATTGGCATAACGCTGCATAGCAGCACCACCGAATGCCACAGGAGCACCAGGATAGTTAGCCATGCGAGTTGCCTGCTGAATGTCAGCAATTGCAAATGGATTCGGCTCGGTTGTGCCGTTCATGGTTGCAATCTGCAAGCAGTCAGAAGATACTGTATAGAAATCTTCCACATCAGTACCCCATGCACCAGTCTCAGCAACAGCTTGAGTGGCAGCAGCAGAGGCAACCTTGCGATCAATCACATCCATCAAGCGCATAACTGACTCAAGTACGTAACGGCTATTCTCTTGGCAGTGACGTGCGATATCAGCAGCATTGATAAGCTGTGATGCAACATAAGTATCAGTGGTGTCCACAGTGTAAGTGGTAGTGCTGTCACCGTAAGTGTTCTCAGAAGTACAAGTAAGGATGTCACCACCCTCAGTTACTTCTGTCTCAGGCAAACGCTGAATCCAACGTGCTTGAACGGTCTTAAGTTTACCACCGCCTGGAGATACCTCAGTGCGGATTAATTTTGAATTTTCGGGAGACAACAAAAATTCCAAGAATGGAAGTTGCTCTCTTTGGCCCACTTCGATAAATAGCTCAGATAATGACATCTGAACATTAGGGCATTCTGAAAGAATACGTGAAATTGACATAGTTAAAATGTAAATGGTTTGCCTTGAATTATTAGGCTTCAAGGTTCTGCCTACATTGCACAATTAAGTGTGTGCTCACTACGTCATCACAGAAGCACAAAGATAGTAAATAATATTACATAAAGTCAAGGGCCTGCATTTCTGCAAGCCCTTTTGCCCAAACTATAAGTATGACAATACTTGAGACAAATATAAATAATTAAGGGCCACATTGCTGCGGCCCTTAATCCAAAATCAGAACAAACTTTAAAAACAGTCTCGAATGCAAATATACTAAGGCAA
>CAYOWH010000118.1:0-217 GCA_964407615.1 uncultured Bacteriovoracaceae bacterium
AGCATTGACGAGCGATTGCGGATGATGCTGAAGAAAGAAATCACCACAGGACAGGGGGCTGCGGAATTCAAGGCAGCAATAGCGGACAATGATCGTTACGGGATAATGTTGGCCGCTCTCCATCAAATCATGACGGCAGATGGAAAAGGGACAAACGACGGATCCAAGGCAAAGTACGACCTGTACGAGTTAAAGCAAAAAGACAAAACGCTCAAGG
>CAYOWH010000118.1:233-5123 GCA_964407615.1 uncultured Bacteriovoracaceae bacterium
ATACGAAGGAATTCGAAAGGAGGGTCAACATCTGCGAACAAACAGGAGCGGTTCTTAACCCGGAGGATCTCCGTGATCTAATGCTACGTAACATGGATGAGCGGGCATACGAGAAAGCAAACAACGCGGGAATATTTAAGCAGACTAACTGGGTGCAACTCTGCCAAGATCTCAGGGCCCACGAGGAGTGGCAAGCCGGTCTAGATAGAGCCAGGAAAGGCGGAATCACAGGACCAACAGGCAGCCCTAAACGCCGAATGCGCTCTCCAAGTCCAGGAAGAAACCGCAAATCACGGTCTCCATCCAGAACACCCAGGTTCAGAGATCGCAGGGGACGGTTCATGGGCCGACGAAACTTCAGGTCAAACGTTGGAAAGGCCGGCGAAAGTAACGACGGAAGTGAGGATTGGGGTTCGTCAGAATCTATAGCCTCGTACGAAAGCAACTTCCGTGATTGGGAGGAATATGCAGAGTACATCAACGAACTTCCGGAGACCGCGTATCTAGCAGTGGCCAGAGACCAGTCAAACGGCGAACGACTCCGATTTATCGGAGAGTGTTACTTGTACAGAGACAAAGGTGAATGTCCGTACGGTGACAAATGCCGTTTCTCGCATAACACCCCCAACCAGATGGCAAGGAGAAGCCGAGGAAGGGAGTGTTTCATATGCAACAAAATGGGACACTGGGCCAAGGACTGTCCGGACAGAGACAACAGGAAAGGCGGAGGCGGTAAAGGCGGCGGCAAAGGACGCAGGACGCAAGACACGTATCGGAACAACAACGCCAAAAGTGTTAGTGTGAAACCGGAGGCAGAGGTCATCAACGACAGCCAAAAGGACGGAAACACTAAGACATACCAGGCGGCCATTAACGTAGCACGAGCGGCCGCAGCGGTACCTCAGAGGGAGACGAAGTTTCTACTAGCTTGCGAACTAGAAAATACGCTCCACATTGTCTTCGGCGACCGGACAATCTCAGCTCGAGTACTATTGGACACGGGAGCCTCCTGCAACATGATCAACGAAGCGGCAGCGGACCGTTTAGTTCAAATGGGAATCGCCAAATTAGGAGGGAAACTTCCTAAACCAATCAACATCATGTTCGGGAATGGTAAGACCGAAGACGGCCAACGTATCCTAAGCCTGGAAATAGAAGAGTTCGGAAGCGAACCTCTCTTATTTCTTATGGTACCAGACCTCAGCCCAGGCATTATCATAGGGAAGGCACAACTAAAGAAGAGCCCAGCAGTGCTGAAAAGATGTCTTGCTAGCCGATGCCGGGCGGAAAGCACAAGTAGTCAGGATACGGGCACAACCAATGATGGTATCTCATGGCCGGACGAGGCGGAAAACCTTACTGGCACAGGCAGGAAAAGTTCCAATAGTCCGGAAGAGGCCGAAAGCCTCAGGACCACGGACAATTCCAGCAACGCAACTGTGAGGCTGGACGAAGCCGGAAGCTTCAAAGCCACACAGACGTCGGAGGTAATCAGAGCAGCCCGAGCAGAGTATCCCCCTGACGCATCTGAAAGGTTGGACGAAGCCGAAAGCTTCAAAACCACACAGATGTCAAAAGAGGAGATAAGCGGCGTAACCCGGGCAGAGCAAGCTCAAAAACAAGAGCTACCCACGCTTTTTAGCAGACGACCGGATGGTAGGCTAGTAGTGAGCTGTCCGGTGTTGGAAAACGCGGCTGTCAGACCTATGATAGCGGCACCCCGAAACCGATCGGGAGTGGACAACAACATTATCCAACACCTGGTCGAGAAACTGGTAGCAGAAGGAAAAGTAGAGAAAGTCCCAAATGAATATGCTTTTCTGGTGCATGAACTAGTTCTCGTCGACAAGCTGAAAGAGAAACTGGTCAAACGGGAATTCCCCATAGCACCAGAACACGCTAGCAGGTACCGGCTCACGACTGACTTGGTACCCCTCAACGGCCTCCAGTTCTCCAAGGAAGCGCGAGTCTGGATGGCCAAAGAGGACAGTAAAGAAGCGGACGCCCCCACAGGTCCATCCAAACAGTACCAAGCACCCCCATTGCATGAATGGAGGGATTGGCCGGCAGAAGACAAGAGGGTCTATGGTAAACTGGACTGCAGAGAAGCGTTCCACTCAATTGCAATCTCGGAAAGACTCTCCCAATTTATGTGTTTTCGAGCTAACAAGCAAATCTATGCATACCGACGGCTGCCACAAGGATGGAAATACAGCCCCTTGTATTTCACCATGGCTTTGTGCAACATCTTGGGCAAAATCCAATGGCCTATTGGATGCAGGGTTACACACTACCAAGACGATATTCTTTTGGCGGCAAAAGACTCGTCGACTCTCAAGATGGCGATGGCAAAAGCTCTCAAGGTTCTGCAGAGCTATGGGTTCGAGTGTAGACCGGACAAATGCCAAGGACCCGTCAAAGAAATAGATTTCTGTGGCATCCACTTCGATGGACCAACCATGAGAGCAAACCCCGGGAGAAAAGAGATTACGGAGGCAGCAGCAAAAGCATCTTGCCAGAAGTTCCTAGAAACGGAAGACAAAAACTCGATGCTCAGGTTCATTCGATCATGGGCCGGAGTGTTCAACTACATGAGTAACTGGCTAACACCCAAAATGAGGGAAAACCAAAGGTCTCTTTTCGCAGCTATGAAAGACATCCAACAGGAACAGGTTCTTCAAGAAGTGGATAAGCTGGAGATTGCCGAAACGGTAGTAAAGATGGTCGAATACTACCTCAACAAGATCCCTGTGCTATGGGGAAGCATTGACACGGCACCAGCGACATTTGTATGTACGGACTCCAACCAAGGATCATGGGCAGCGGTGTTCCTCATACCAATCAAGAAAACGGATGTCCTCTCAGAAAGCAAGGAAAATGCAGACTCTGAGGTCATCACGGCACCCAACGGACTCAACTTCGGAACCATACTAGATGCCGCAGAAAAAGAACTACCGGAACTGGGGATTAGCGCCAAGGAATGGACGTTGGTACCAGTTAAGTGGGACGGAGATAAATGGCCCAAGTCTATTCAGGAAAAGTCCTCAACGTGGAGAGAGAGACTAGCGGCAATCGAATCGGTAGACCGGGGACGAGGTCATCTAAGAGGGCGGTGCGTGGTCGTATGCGACAACGCTAACGTGTCCAAGGCGTGGAGAGATGTGGAAGAAAGACTCACGGCCGGATACATTGCAAAATGGGAGAACTTCAACAGTCAGCTGTGGAAATCTATCCAAGTTTCTCGAAAAGATCCGACAATTTCACTGGTGGACGCAATCGCAAGAGAATTAGAGGACGAGAAACAAAAGGACAAAAGGAGCAAAGCAGCGAAACAGACGGACGCAGCAATGGCTAATCCGGCAAGGAAAAGATCGGAGTCAAGATCGTCGGTAACTTCGGAGAACGAAGGATCTACAATCAGGCAGGAAGGACCAATGACCAGAGCCAGATTCAGGCAACAAGGCAGATTGCCAAAGAAGATGGCTAGAATCGGCGAAGAAGACGACACCGAAGACGACGGGATAGGAGTGGGAGATTTACCCGACGTCTATATGAACGTAGACAACCTTCAACGAAGGAACGAAGCGTTCGCACAAATCCCAGTCCCCAGCGATGACAGTGAGACGTCCGAAAGGAACGACCCAGGCTCAGACGTATCAGAACATTCAGAAAGAAACATCTCGGAATTCGAGCCGGACAAGGCCGGAAGCCTTAGGCACGAATCCGCAGATGATTCAGCATCATCGTCAGAGCTTCCAACAGATTCGGACAGTGAGGCATCAAACGAGTCAGAAGATGAAATTACATTCAGTGATGGGGAACGTGATGACAGCACGGAACTCCAAGGTTCAGAGATGAAGGATTGGACACTCTCTAGAATTTCTAGGGCATACACTTTAGAGGAAGTTAAAGTGAATTGGATTCAGGATAGGATAGATGAGTCCATACAAGTGTTCAGAGATCCGAAATCACACCACGTCATCATCCCTAAAAGCCTACTCTACGAGTTCGTAGGGGATATGCACAAGGCGACGGGACATGGAGGTACAAAAGCTACCATGGATCTTATCAAAAGATATGGATTCACTGGGGAAAAGCTGTACGAGGTGATAGCTGAGGTGTGCCTCCGTTGCAGAGGATGCACGAAAGGTAAAGGCAAGTATGGATCACCACACAGGACGGCACTCCCAGTGGCATACGAACCTTTCGAATTTGTCAGCATAGACACAGCCCAGCTCACCAAGCAAAGAAAAGTTCTGATATATGTGGACAGAGCTACAAAATATACGGAAGCGGTACTACTTAAAGGAGAAACAGCAGACGAAATCATCGTTGGGCTGGACACTTTAGGATCAAGATACGGATACCCCACCAGGGTACTGG
Source organism: uncultured Bacteriovoracaceae bacterium (assembly GCA_964407615.1). Classification (GTDB taxonomy): domain Bacteria; phylum Bdellovibrionota; class UBA2428; order UBA2428; family UBA2428; genus CANIGN01. The sequence continues at coordinate 4,617 of CAYOWH010000118.1, forward strand.
CAGACAACGCGAAGACATTCCGCTCCAAAGCGGTAGCAGAGTGGGCCAGGAACCACGGGGTTACCTGGCATTTCGTGGCTGCATACGAACCACAATCGAACGGAGCGGCAGAAAGAACAGTCCGCTCCATCAAAGAAGGTCTCAGGGCTACGCTCAGTGGCACCAAGGTCAAAACCAAAGCGGAACTAGCCAAGGCGCTTAATAAAGTCATCCATAGACTCAATGCTTCCTCGAAAGAGGACGGCCTCACTCCAAGAGATCTGGTGTTCGCATACCGGGAGAAATGCCCCATCATATCGGCCGAACCCATCCAGGCACCAGCCGGAGGCTGGAAAGGTAGACTCAAAGCAGGCGACAGGGTACGGATCAAAGAGGTGGACCCGGTAGGCGGTTTAGCCGACCGTTTCAAAGACAAAGGAACGGTAATCGGAAAAGTCGGCCACTACACGTACGAGAACCAAAGAGACGGAAGAGCCGACAAAGAGAAGCCCAGAGAAAATCGGCTAA
>CAYOWH010000119.1:0-5049 GCA_964407615.1 uncultured Bacteriovoracaceae bacterium
TTTTTCACAGGTAAATTGAAATTGATCGATGCGGAAGGTCGCGTAGATCGTTTCATGAAAAAATACGCTAAGAAATAATCTCTTAATCAAAAAATGGCTATTTCTGTCCAAGCGCAAATGCTTCATCGCTTGAAAGAGAGCGAAGCACGCTTTTTGCGTATTACAGAAGAGCTAGGCGTTCCACACATTATTGCAGACCGAAAAAAATTCTCTGAACTTTCTAAAGAACATTCAAGTCTTCAGCCTTTAATTGATTCCTACCGCGATTTTATGCGCGATTATAATAACTATTTGGGCTCTGTTGAGGTTTTAGAAAAAGAAAAAGATCCTGATCTCTTAACTATGGCCAAAGAAGATATTTCTTCTTTGGAACCCATTATCGAAGAGAAAATCAATCATCTTCAATTCATGCTTTTGCCTAAGGATCCTCGTGATGAAAAAAACGCAGTTCTTGAAATCAGAGCGGGTGTGGGTGGAGATGAGGCAGGAATTTTTGCGGCCGACTTATACAGGGCTTATGTGCGTTTTGCAGAGTCGAAGGGATGGAAAGTTGAACCCTTAAGTTTGACTGAAAATTCTTCAGGTGGATTTAAAGAAGTTGTCGCTAATATTACGGGTGACAAGGTTTTTTCGCAATTTAAGCATGAGTCGGGTGTCCATCGCGTTCAGCGTGTTCCTAAGACAGAAGCGCAAGGCCGGGTTCATACAAGTACCGTGACGGTTGCGATTCTCCCTGAAGCTGAAGAAATTGAATTTGATATTAATCCAAGTGAATTACGTATTGATACTTATCGAGCGGGTGGAGCTGGCGGACAGCACGTGAACAAAACGGAATCCGCTGTTCGAATCACTCACCTTCCAACAGGCGAAGTGGTGCAGTGTCAGGATGAGCGATCGCAGCACAAAAACAAAGATAAGGCCATGAAGGTTTTGCGTACGCGTCTCTTAGAGCATGCTCGAGAAAAACAACGTACAAAAGAAGCTGCGGAACGCAAAGCTCAAGTAGGTGGTGGGTTTCGAAACGAAAGAATTCGTACCTATAACTTTCCTCAGGGGCGGGTTTCAGACCACAGAATCAACATGACTTCTTACAATATAGGCGATGTTATGAATGGATATTTTGATGATTTCATCACAGCCTTGAATGATTATTATCAGACACTTCTTCTCAAAGGCGAAGATCCAACTCAAGTTAAAGTGAACGAAGAAGATTGATTCTTCTTTTGTGGATAAATCATGGAAAAGGATTTGTTTTCTTTTTTAAAAAAAGAATTTTCTGCTTTGGGTGCTCCCCAAGAAGCTCTGTGGGTTTTTAAGGAGCTTGAAAATATTGAAATATCCCAAGCTTTTAAAACGGCTCAAGAAATTGTGGATCGAAGAAAAAAACATGAACCTCTTGCTTATATCTTGGGTCATTGGGATTTTAGAAATTTAAAACTTTATGTGGGTCCGGGTGTTTTGATTCCTCGCCCCGAGACCGAAGAGCTTGTGGACCTTGTCTTGAATTATTTTCGTAAGCATCCTTCACGTTCCTTTGAGGTGGCTGATTTAGGTGCGGGTTCGGGAGCGATTGGATTAAGTTTGCTTAGTGAAAGTTTGCAAGTATCTCAGCTTTATTTGGTTGAGAGTTCACAAGATGCTCTTCTTTATTTGAAAAAAAATTCAAAGAGTGTTTCTCAGAATTCCAATAGTAAACTCATAGTTTTTGAGAGAGATTGGAAGTTTTTTAATGAAAAAGTAGATGTGATTGTTTCAAATCCACCTTACATTTCAGATACTGAATTTGAATCTCTTGAAAAAGGCGTAAGAGAGTACGAGCCTTTTGAGGCTCTGGTCTCTTCGGGAAACGCTACAAAAAAATATATCGAAATCTTTCAAAAAGCTGAAGAGCTTTTAAAGCTCGGAGGAGCGATTTTTTTGGAATTTGGACCCGCCCAAGAGGAAAAATGGTCTGGTTTGGTTCCCCCCCGCTACGAATGGAAAATTATTGAAGATCAGGCTCGAAAAAAGAGATTTTTATTAGCTTTTGACACCAGTCGCTAGAGGCGCTTAAAGTCCCTTCGGTGCTTATGAGTCGAAATAGAGCGACGTTTTTATTTGGAGTTTTTTTAATATTTTCTTTTTCATCAAATGCTTCTGAGCAAGTGGCAGAATCAACAAAAGTTTTAAGTTCAGATTTTAAATCAAACGCCCAAAATTTTTTTCAAGAAAGCTATGCGGAAGATGAGTGTTTTAAGCTTTGGTTTGAATCCTATCAGAGTGAAATCAGTCGAGTTGCTCACCAATACAAAGAACGAGAAGCTGGAAGAGAAAAAATAAATAAAGATCTAAAAAAGTTACAAGATACTCTTGAAAAAGTAGCTCCTAAAATAGAAGAGATTGTCTCAAAATTTGACAACTATCCATGGCAAAAATCTATTTCATTAATAGAGTCTGTTTTAAAAGAAAATAAGCTTTTTTGGTCTGATTTTTCTTTTTATTCAAAACCTCTCAAAAAATTTATTGATCAAACTATACAGCAGGAAAAAGCTTTTTGGAAAAAACGTTCTCAGTCGTTAATTCTCAAGAAAAAAACATTACCTATTCAAGATGCAGAGGAAACAATTGTACCTGACGAAACCTTAACTAAAAGGCTAAAGGCGCTTGGGTTTTTAGCAAAGTTTTTTGATTTTTCAAAAGTAAGCGTTAACGTGAGTCATCAAAGCAAAGTGGCTCTTCTTGATTCAGTTGTAAAAGAAAATGCTTTTCTTACATATGTTTCTTTGAAGGGTCAGTGATTGTGGATAAGCTTGTCATTCAAGGGCCTTGCAAAATTCAAGGAAATCTCACGGCAAGTGGTTCTAAAAACGCAGCACTTCCAATTCTTTTTGCAACCATTCTTTCTGATGAAAAACATCTTGTAAAAAATGTTCCGTGTTTGCACGACATGGAATCAACACTCAAAATGCTTTTGCACTTTGGAGCGCACGTGAATCAACATTTTGAAGCAACATGGGGATCGCGATGGACGATCGATACAAGCCGCGTGACTCATGGAAATGCTCCTTATGATTTAGTTCGCAAAATGCGCGCAAGTTTTTTTTCTTTAGGGCCGATCTTAGGAAGATTGGGTAAGGGTCGAGTTTCACTTCCAGGGGGATGTGCCATAGGAGCACGCCCTGTGGATTTGCACCTTATGGCTTTTGAAAAACTAGGAGCTACGATTGAGCAATCCGGAGGTGACGTCGATATTAAGGCCCCTGGGGGACGACTCATTGGGAATAGAGTGCGATTCCCTAAGATTTCAGTTGGAGCCACTGAGAATTTAATTATGGCCGCTGTCACAGCCCGAGGTGAGACTTTGATTGAAAATGCTGCTGCGGAGCCAGAGGTTAGATATTTATCGGAGGCCCTTATGAGTATGGGGGCAAAGATTGAAGGCCATGGAACGCACACAATTCGTATTCAAGGAGTAGATAAATTAGGCGCTCTTAATTATTCAATCCCCTCTGATCGTATTGAAGTGGGAACATATCTGATTGCATCACAGCTTTTGGGGGGAGATGTAACGATTGCAGATGCTCCCGTAGAGGATTTAGAAATTCTTTTGGCAAAGCTTCGAGAAAGTGGGGCCAAAGTTGATGTTGTTGGCAAAAGTGTACGCCTAATATCCTCTCAAGCAATCAAGCCCGTAAGTCTTGTGACGGAAGCTTTTCCTGGTTTTGCGACCGATCTTCAGGCTCAGTGGGTGGCGCTTATGACTCATGCTGAGGGCGAGAGCACAATTGAAGAAACTATTTTTGAAAATCGATTTATGCACGTTCCAGAGCTTATTCGTATGGGTGGAAAGTACAGTATTGAAGGGTCTAGGATTAAAATTTTTGGAAAACCCGGAATTTTAAGAGGAGCTCCTGTCATGGCTACAGACCTTCGAGCAAGCGCGAGCCTTGTTTTAGCGGGACTCGCGGCGGAAGGAGAAAGTGCCATTAAGCGCATTTATCATCTTGATCGAGGTTATGAATCGATGGAGCTTAAGCTTCGTTCCCTGGGTGCCCGTATTGAGCGCCGGCAGGATGATTAAGTGATATTTAGCTAAGAGACCAATCAAGACCTTTCAAATATTTCTTGGCAACCCTGGATTCACCAGCTATCTTTCAGACATCCTCTAAGTGAAAGGGGGTGAATTCAATATGCCAATGGTAAAAATACGCGAAGGAGAATCCTTCGAATCAGCTGTTAGACGTTTTAAAAAACAATGTGAAAAAGCTGGAATTTTAACTGAAGTGCGTAAACGTGAGCATTATGAAAAGCCTTCCGTTCGCCTCAAAAAGAAAAGTATCGCTGCTCAAAAACGTGTTGAGAAAAAAGCACGTCAGAGATTCGTTCCAAGAGATACTAAGTAATTAAAGATAGTTAAAAATAAGTACAAAAAACAAAAATGCGTTGAGAGACTTCTGAGTTTTAAACTTAAAAGACTCTCAACGCATTTGTTTAATAAATGTTTAATGCATGAATTCAAAGTGAGGAAAACACGATGAGTCTAAAAGATAAAATCAAAGAAGCTATGACAAGTGCAATGAAGGCTAAAGAGTCTGAGCGTTTGATGGCTATTCGCAATATTTGGAATGCTATTCGAAAAAAAGAAATTGATGATCGAAAAGATCTTACAGATACGGATGTTGAAAAAGTTGTGATGACTTTAAGTAAGCAATTACAAGAAGGTTTTGATCAAGCGAAAGCTTCGGGACGCGCTGATATTGCTGCTGATTTAGAAAAAGAATTAAAAATTTATAAAGAATTTCAACCTGAGATGATGTCTTCGGATGAATTACAGAAACTCGTATCTCAAATTGTTGCAGATCTTAAAACAGCAGGGACTCTCCCGGCTGGAAATGCAGGCATGGGACAAGTTATGAAAAAAACCATGGAAGCTGTGGGATCAAAAGCAGAAGGACGCTCTGTTCAAGAAGCGGTTAGAAAAGCGTTACAAAGTTGATTCTTTTCAAGGAGTCCGATGACCAATCTCAATGATGTCAAAGAGCAGGTAAAGGATAGGGCAGATTTAGCCAC
>CAYOWH010000120.1:0-4928 GCA_964407615.1 uncultured Bacteriovoracaceae bacterium
GCCGGGATAACGGCACCTTTAATGAACATGCCGCTCGTGTATGGCGTGTCTTCGGGGGTTAAATGAAAAGTTATCGTGGATACAGTTTGATAGAAGTATTGATTGTTGCGGTTATTATTGGGATTGGAGTGATGGCTGTCTCTTCTTTGTTTGTCGATACTCAGAAAGGAATTTCAAGAGTTCAGGCACAGTCTAAAAATCTTCAAACACTGCAGTTGATTACAAAGAGTGTGTTAGCTCGATCGCAATATTTTCCAACAGTGCTAGAATCAGAAGCCTCAAAAGTGGCAGATGTATGTAGTTTGTCGATATGTTTAGATGTTTGTTACACAAGAGAGGGTTCAGAGGTTGGAAAAGCAGATGCAAGTTGTTTTTTTAAATTAAAAGCGTATCGAGTCGTGTTACAGGATAGGAAGTTTGCAGATACTTCGCGATTGAGCTGGTTGCCGATACATAGGGTAAATTTTGATATCACATATAAAGAGAATGATATGGATAAGGTGTTGAAATACTCTCGTTTAAAAACAGCTGTGATCAACCAATAATTCAGTCAATAATTTTTTCTTAACCTAAAATTCACAGTCCCAGGAGCTTTTTGATGCGAAAATAAAGAGTGCGTTTGTTTTCGCTTTTTTTTCTTTTACTCCTAAATTCGTGTGTGCCGTTCCCTCTTGCTCTTCAAAATGGAAATTGTTTAGTTGATGATGAAATTATTAATACTTATCACTTAGAGGGAGCTTGGAAAACTGAGACGGATATAAACGGAGAGTTTGAGATGATTTATTTTGAAGCTCCTAGTTTATGGTTCAAATCTTTAGAAAGCTCTCGAGTATCAGTCAAAAGTCCAGATGGAAAAACAATCTATGCCGTTCTTTCTCATCGAATGTGTAAAATTCAGTGGAATGATGGCGCTCCTGTTGCTGCCCTAGAAGTAGGCGCTTACGATATACTCAACAACGAAAAAGCAATTGCCCAACAAATTTTACCAGTTGTAGATGGTAAGGTTGATCTCGGTGCTTTAGGAGAAACTGCGGATTACATTACCTATACTTTTACAGGTGGATGTGGTGGTACAAAATTGACGATGAGTGGGTCTCTTGACGGTGGGTCGGGAACTCAAACCAAAACATACTCCTTGTATCAAACAGATCCTGCAGTGATTCAGGGTGTTTGTTCGAATACGAGTTCAAATTAATTTTTTGAATGAGGCGTTAGATTATTGCCGCTTCATTTTTTCTCTAAGAAATGAATCTCTTTATAATAACTATATGGCTGATGTGGATCTCGGCGAGCTCGAGCACTATTTGCGGATTTTTCAAGAAAATCCTGACTCGCGCGTTTTTGCTCCTCTAGCGGATCTTTATCGTAGGCTAGGTCGAATGGATGATGCCGAAAGAATTTGTCGCGAGGGTCTTCGTCGACATCCGTATTATGCTGGGGGGCGAGTGGCTCTTGCGCATATTCTTTTTGATCGCGGTTTACTAAAAGAAGCCTTTGATGAAGTTGAGTCAATTGTAACGTATTACCCTGATAATCTTTTAGCGCGTAAAATTTTAATTAAAACGCTGATCTCCTTAGGTCAGCGAGATCGAGCTCAACGTGAGATGGAGGCTTTGAAATCAATTGCCCCAGAAGTTGCTGCTGACCCAGAGTTGTATGCCTTTTTTAAATCGGGCGCCCCCTCTGCTCGTCGCTTTGAGTCGGTTTCTGACTTTAAGCCCCAAAGCATCTTAGAGGGACTCAAGCTTCAGGCTGCTATTCTTCAAAGACTTATAGCAAGTATATAAAAGCCCTTATAGAGAAGTATTTTAGCTGTTATTCATCTAACCTTTGACTCTTCACAAGGGCAGTTCTAGATTTTAACCCAGTTATGATTGAATCTGGTGATCTTAGAAAAGGATCTAAAATATTGATCGATGCGGCTCCTTATGCGGTTCTCGATGCACAACATGTTAAGCCTGGTAAAGGAAGTGCCTTTGCTCGCTGTAAATTAAAAAACCTCGAAACAGGGCAGCTTTTAGAGCGAACCTTCAAGTCGAACGAAAGTTTCGATGAGCCGAGTCTCGAGTTTGTAGAAATGCAGTATTTGTATACTGAAAATGACATGTTTATTTTTATGAACACGGTCAACTATGAACAGATCACTTTAAGTGCAAAGCTTATTGGGGATCAAAAAATGTTTCTAAAAGAAAATATCAATGTTGGAATTCTTTTTTATAATGAAAGACCCATTAACGTAGAACTTCCTACTTTTGTGGAACTTCCAATTGTTTATTGTGAGCCAGGTTTTAAAGGTGACACAGCAACGGGAGCCTCAAAACCTGCCACTATGGAAGGTGGCCTTATTGTGAAGGTTCCTCTTCATATGAAAGAGGGCGATATTTTGAAAATCGATACTCGAACAGGGGATTACGTTGAAAAGGTCAACAAGTAAAAAACAAACAACAAGAAAAACAAGGGGTTCATTGAAAAATATGATCAAAGAAAAAAATCTTTCGCCCAAAAAAATTAATACCGTTAAGCAAGTTAAAGAAATTCAATCCGGTGCTTTGAATCGCGATTTGTTAAGAAGTTTCACAGAGTTTATGCGTGAAGAGGGACTTGCAAGCTTCAAGTTTAAAAGCAAAGAGTTTGAAGTTGAGCTTAATTTTGCAAGTTCTCAACCAGGAGTTTTGCCTTTGCAGCAATCTCTTTCTCAGGTGAATCATTCCCCTGCTCCCGTGGTTTCTACTGCTGCGCCATTAGCTGAGAAAAATGAAAGTCCTCAGGCTTTTACTCCTCCACCAACAGCAACTCGAGCTCCTCTTGCATCGGCTGAAAATACGAGAATTATTAAATCTCCTTTTGTGGGAACTTTTTATAGAGCTCCTGGACCTGGCAAAAATCCCTTTGTTGAAGTGGGTTCTGTTGTGAAAGCAGGAGATGCTCTTTGTGTTCTCGAAGCGATGAAATTGATGAATGAAATCGAAGCTGATTTTAAATGTAAGATTTTAAAAATCTTAGTTGAAGATGCTTCTCCAGCTGAATATGGAGAGGCCCTTTTTGAAGTTGAAGTTCTTTAATTTTAAAATTGAGGAGGCCAAAAATGAAGAAGATATTAATTGCAAATCGAGGCGAAATTGCGCTCAGAATTATTCGCTCTGCTCGAGAATTGGGAATAAAAACAGTTGCTGTTCATAGCGAATGCGATGCTACCAATTTACACGTTAAGATGGCCGATGAAAGTATATGTATTGGCGGCAATCGAGCTAAGGATTCTTATCTAAATATTGTTGCGTTGATGTCAGCGTGTGATGTGTCAGGTGCGGATGCGGTCCATCCGGGATATGGTTTTTTGAGTGAACAGGCGCACTTTGCTGCAACGGTTGCCGAGTGTGGAATTACTTTTATTGGGCCTAAGCCTGAGTCTATGAAAAAACTCGGATCTAAAGTGAGTGCTCGTGAAATTGTTTCGAAATCTGGAGTGCCTGTCTTGCCTGGGAGCGGAGTTTTAAAAAGTGTCGAAGATGCTTTGAGTATTGCTAAAGATATTGGTTTTCCAGTTTTGCTAAAAGCTTCAAACGGCGGGGGTGGACGGGGAATGCGTATTGTTCGCAGCGAAGATGAGCTTAAAAGAGCCTTTGAGTCTGCTCAAAGTGAATCGAAGGCAGCCTTCGGATCGACGGATATTTTTGTTGAGAAATTTGTAGAAAAGCCAAGACATATTGAAATTCAAATTCTTGCTGATCGTTACGGAAATGTGATCCATCTTGGAGAGCGTGAATGCAGCTTACAGCGTCGTCACCAAAAAGTGATTGAGGAAGCTCCCTCTATGCATCTTGACGAGGAATTAAGGCAGCGGATGGGTAAAGCTGCTTGCGCGGTTGCTTCTGCTGTGAATTATGAAAGCTTGGGAACCTGTGAGTTCTTGCTCGATGAGCAAAAGAATTTTTATTTTATGGAAACGAACACGCGCATTCAGGTTGAGCATCCTGTCACGGAATATGTGACTGGAATTGATCTTGTAAAAGAGCAGCTCTATGTGGCTATGGGTGAGCGTCTTCGATACAAACAAAGTGATATAAAATTATCAGGTCACGCGATTGAGTGTCGAATAAACGCAGAAGATCCTTTCAGCTTTATGCCAAGTCCGGGAAAAATCGAAAATTTAGTTTGGGCAGGTGGATTAGGTGTACGAATTGATTCAGGTGTTTACCCAGGATTCAGTGTTCCTCCTTATTATGATTCGATGCTTGCGAAAGTTATTTGCTTTGGTCGCGATCGTAAGGAATCTAGAGCTAAGATTCTTAGAGCTCTTCATGAGTGTGTTGTCGAAGGAATCAAAACAAATATTCCACTTCATAAAAAAATCATTGAGCATGAAGATTATGTGAGTGGAGACACTTACACCAAGTGGATTGAAGAAAAACTTCTTGTTTAGCAACCCTATTTGCCAAATCCCAAGTGTCACCACTAGACTTAAGGTATGGCGAGAGACATTGAGTCTTTAAGAGAGCAGTTGCTACGCGAGTTAGGTTCTTCCGTTGAGAGGCTTGATGTTTTTGATGTTAATTGGTCGAATGAATTAAAAGATTTTACAACTCTTGGAGATCAAGACTTTCAAAAAATTGCATTAGACCTTGCTGCGCAGTTTGCAATTTTATCCGATTGGACAAGTGCTCGCGATTGTATCAGACGTTATCGAAAGCTAGATCCCACATGCATGGAAGCCTTAATTTTTGAAATGCGTTGTTTGTATGAGTTAGAGAGTTTTACAGAAGTTTTGGCGCTCGGCCAAACACCTTTGTCAGAAAAGCGTCACCTTCTTTCGGTCAATTATTTGATGGCTATTTGTTTTGAAGCTTTGGAAATGTTTCCTCAAGCAAGAAATCGTTATGAATCTGTCATCCGCCAAGATGCTAACTTTTTAGATGCATCTTTAAGGTTGT
>CAYOWH010000121.1:0-4786 GCA_964407615.1 uncultured Bacteriovoracaceae bacterium
TGCTCAAGCTCGTCGAGTTGCGGAACTTCAGTGGATTATTCATTCGTATCAAAATCTGGAGCTTCTCGATTTTAATTCTAGTCCCACTGTTGGAATGACCGCTTTGGTTGAAGTGGAGTCAGGTAATGAGAGGAAGCTTTTTTTTCTCGCTCCCAAGGGTGGGGGCATATTAATAGAGGTAGACGCGATCAAGGTTCAGATTGTTGCACCTGATTCAAAGCTTGGAGCTGAGCTTATGGGCAAAGCCGTGGGTGATGGTTTTGAAATGCAGGTTATGGGTCGATTGAAGGAATATGAAATTTTAAAGGTATGTTAGTTGATGTCGTTATAGTAGGAGCCGGAGCTGCGGGAATGATGTGCGCCTTTCAGGCGGCTCAGCGTGGGAGAAGGGTTTTGCTCTTGGATCACTCCGCAAAACTTGGGGGTAAGATCCTTATTTCTGGTGGAGGCCGCTGCAATTTTACAAATGTTGGGACAACTGCAGATCGTTTTGTGTCTGAGAACGAACATTTTTGTAAGTCGGCCCTCACTCGGTATCCACCCGAAGAATTTATAGCGCTTGTTCAAAAACACGGAATCGCGTTTCATGAAAAAAAGTTAGGACAGCTTTTTTGTGATCACTCCGCACGAGATATTGTGAAAATGCTTGAGACCGAATGCCTTCGTGCAAAGGTTGAAATCAAGCTTGGAGTTCAAATTCAAAAAATTTCAAAAAAAGAAAACTTTGAAATCAATCTGGGTGCTCAAAGTATATGGGCTAAGTCTTTGGTGATTGCGACGGGCGGACTTTCGATTCCTTCTCTAGGTGCGAGTTCTTTCGGCTATGATCTTGCTAAGCAATTTGGGTTAAATGTTGTGCCTACTTTTGCCGCCCTTGACGGCTTTGTTTTTGATCCCTCTCATAGCCCTGATGCAGCGGCGATCAAGGAATTATCTGGAATTTCAGTTGATTGCTTGATGACTTGCAACGGAAAGTCCTTTCGTGAAAATATACTTTTCACTCATCGGGGACTGAGCGGGCCCGCTGCTTTGCAAGCCTCTCTATATTGGAGAAAGGGAGATGCGATTGAGATTGATTTATTGCCCGATCAAAAAATAGAGGATTTTTTTCAAAAACAAAAAAATCAAAAAAACCCAGCTTTGCTTGCTACAATTCTCAGTGAATTTTTGCCTCTCCGATTGGTTGAGTTTTTTGTTTTAAATAGGCCAGAACTTGAGCGTCCCTTGATGCAAATTTCAGACAAGGTTCTTTTGGACTTGGGGAATCAGCTGAAACATTGGAGGCTTTATCCCACTCATACCGTGGGATATGCAAAGGCAGAGGTTACTCGCGGAGGTGTAGACACCAACGAGTTATCTTCAAAAACGATGGAAGCCAAAAAAGTCCCGGGTCTTTATTTTATTGGTGAAGTTGTAGACGTCACAGGATGGCTGGGGGGATACAACTTTCAATGGGCCTGGTCTTCCGCATGGGCAGCAGCGCAGTCAGTTTAGTTTCTTTTTTTAATTATTGAATAAATTATTAAATTTATTTCTTCTTATTTAAAGCGGCTAACATTTTGGCTGCAAAATCACTTGATGCTTGATTTGAGCGAGCAGATTGTTGTTTTGCGTAATCTTGAATGTCTTGTGCCTCGGAAGCGCTTGCTGCGGCATCAGTTGCAGCTTTAATCGAAAGAGAAATGCGTTTGGTTTCAGGATTTACTTCTTTCACAAGAACAGAAACTTCTTGTCCGATTGTGACAACTTCTTCTGCATTGTTCACGCGCTTAGAGCTGCTGAGCTCAGAGAGGGGAACAAGCCCATCCATCCCAGGAGCTAATTCCACAAAAGCTCCAAAGGGAGCACAACGAGTAACTTTTCCAAGTACGACTCTTCCAGCTTGGATGTGACTTGGGATATTTTGCCAAGGGTTTTGAGAAGCATCTTTTAGCGTGAGTGAGATTTTTGTTTTTCGATCACCTTGTTCGATACTGAGAATTTGTGCCTTTACAAGGTCTCCCACTTTAAGAACTTCAGAAGGATCTTTGATGCGAGTCCAGCTGAGTTCCGAAACGTGCGCGAGGCCTTCTGTCCCGGGGGCTAGTTCAATGAAAGCACCAAAGGGTTCAATCCTAGTAACTTTACCTTGAATTTGAGTACCTACTTTGAGGGAATCTCTAAAGGATGTTTTTGCGGCCGCGGCACTGTCGGGAGCCATTTTGTTTTTGAATCCCTGACGAGATTTAGAAGAAAATTGAGAAAGATAAGGAGAAAGAAGAATCGCTTCGCTTCTCATTTGAGTGACATAGAGATCAAGGATGTCGCCTACTTTTACATCTTTTTGCCCATTGGCATCGAGAAGGTCTTGAAGAGCGACAATTCCATCTGTTCGAGTTCCTGTTGAAACAACGATGTTTTCTTTTCCGACAGAGAGGACTTCTGCTTTGATTTTAGAGCCTACACTGAGGCGAGTTTCTTTTTTTTGAAAGGACGACTTTAAAAGCTGTTCAAAATCTCCGTCTTGGCTTTTGTCGCCTTGACCGATTTCAATTTCGTAATCATCACCAATGTCTTTTTTCTTAAATGTCATAAAGTTTTTTGAATTTTTATAAGGCTAGGTTTTTATAGCATTAAATATTTGTTTTTATCTATCTATAATTAAGAGCTTTTTACATCAATTTTATATAAATGAGTTCAAAGTTGATTTTGAACTAAAAACAGTAATTGTATTAGGCTCTTTCTTTGGGTCGCCACTTCATTAAAAACCTAGGGAAACAGCTTTCAACATAAGACTCGAAGCTATGTTTGTTTTTTTGGTATTTGATTCCAAGAAATAAAATTAAAATTCCAAGCAAAGCAAGTACAATTGGAAATCCATAAGAATCTTTAAAAATTAAAAACAATAAACGATCCAAGTAGTAAAGAATACCTATGGATCCTAAAATGAGAAAGATTCGTCGACGTAAATAGATAGCGATGACAATTAAAAAAACATTTATCAAGCAATAGCTAAATTGAGCTAGGATACTCTCGCGAAACATTAACAAAGAACTAAGTCCGCCCCAAAAGGAAAGAGCTCCAGCGAGATAAGTCCAAAAAGCAAAATCTATATCTTCATGTTTTTTGTCCACATAATAAGATGTCCAAAGCACAGCAAATCCAAAGAGGATCGAAATCATTTCTTTTTCATCAAAACTTAAATTATTTTTGTTAAGAAGAATTGAGGTGATATCCATCGACATATACCAAAGAGAGATGGAGAGGGGAAAGGTAACAAATGCGAATCGAAAAAACCTCAAAGCAGTTAAAGCGGCAATGATAGTACCTAATTCCATAAATAAATAATTTCCTTTAGTTACAGATTGGTAGTTCGAAAAATTGCTAGTTGTTTCTGGCCATAGGCCTACTGCTTTTTGAAATCCATAAATGAAGACGGGGGTGAGTCCGACTGCGGCTGTTATCAATAAACCGCCAGGAATTTTAAGGTTTTCTTTGTTCCACAATGACTTCGCTGCAAGGATGTAAATTGTTGCAAACAAAGCTGAAACACCCATGAGAGCTAAACCGTTGCCCCAAGCGGTTGTTAGAAACCAGGACATCGAGGCTAAAACAAGTAATCCTCCAAAATAATATAAAACATAAATCCCTTGAAATCGGGCTTGATCAGAACGCAGGGATTCAAAGTGATTCCACAATTGAGAGGCTTGATCTGAGCTTATAATGCCTTTTTGGACAGCTGAATCCAAATCAGAATTGAGTATTTTCATAAATGACTTCTAGCTTGAATTTGGCGTTCCCTACGGGAGTCGAACCCGTGTTGCATGGATGAAAACCATGAGTCCTAGGCCACTAGACGAAGGGAACACTTCGATTGCTGGGACTTAATATGGATATAACGGAGAAGGGCTTTTTGAAAAGGGGAATTTCTAAAATATTCCATGTTTTTTTGTGAATCGTCATAAGAGCCTGCGAACTTGGTGTTTTTTCACTAGATCAGCTGCCAAAGTTGATTCATATTCATAGTTTATGTCTTCTCGTTCGCAATCTTTAAATTCACAAGAATCTGCTAAATCGGGCGTTGAAAAGCCTTCGAAAAATTCACGAACAGATGAAGTGCCAAGTACGGAACTTTTAAGTCGAGTTTTGTTGAGAGCCCAGGCTCACGCCATGGCGATGATTTATATCGCTAATAATCGACCAGATGCCGAACGTAGTGATCCGAAAGTCGGAGGCCACCCATCGGCTTGTTCTTCAGCATTGCATCTTTTGGGTTTGCTCCATCTTGTAGAGCGTAGACCTGATGACTTTTTAGCCGTGAAGCCACATGCTTCTCCCACAAATCATGCGTGTGATTATCTTTTGCGACTTTTTCGTGAAAGCAATGGCGATCGTATGAGTGATGAGCGAGCACGTTTGGCAATGAAAAACTTACGCCACTACTCTCATACTGGAGAGCCTGTGTTTCAAAGTTATCACTCTTCATTTGATCCAGATAATTGGAATTTCTTACCTTCAGGATCAGTGGGAATTCCCCCTGTGAATGCTCTTTACCTTGCAGAAGCTTTTAGAATGGCTAAAAAGCACGGCAAATATTCCATCACGAATCCTCACTTTTGGTGCTTGATGGGTGACTCTGAATTTCGTGAAGGCTCACTTTTAGAGGCAATGCCCGAAGCGCGTGAACGCGGACTTTCGAATGTCACTTGGATCATCGATTACAATCGACAAAGCTTAGATGGTCATCGCACTCACACGGAAGAAGCTTTGGGAATCAAAGATTGCGATCGCATCGCGGGAATGGCAG
>CAYOWH010000122.1:0-4731 GCA_964407615.1 uncultured Bacteriovoracaceae bacterium
TTTGTCATGGTTTCTAAAATTAAAAATAAGATTCAATAAGTTCGCCTGTTTCGATATTGATTTTTATGGCCCACACATTAACGATGGCAGGGTACTGCTTGGCCTTTTCCTTTGCATACTTGAGTTCATCAAGATCGGTGGCAGGAGCATCACGCTCATAACCGATAAAATCATTCATGCCTTCATGCCAGATTAAGTTGTGGCCGGTTGCGCTGTAAGCTAAAATTTGGATTTCTGTTTTCATGATGTTTTGATTTTGTTCTGCAAATATTATAAACTTATTTGAATTCGCAAAGCAGAATATAAATAAACACCAAAAAATTTATTAACTTATTGTTAATGAGTGAAATAATTTTCACTCAAGGTGCTGCCACTGCCAGCCCGAAACCAAGCAGCACACCCACTCCGATCTTGAATCCTGTGGTCTCATACCACCTTGGAGGCTTTCGCACCACAAAGTTACTCATGCCTGTCACCACCACATTGGGATTGTCCACTCTGATGCGCACCACCGGATCACTCTTTTTGATTAACCTATTAAAGAAGCCATCTCTGATTGTATCTCCAAAGGCCACAGTGTAAGATGTCGGAATGATTAAAGAATCAATCTGGAGGCTTCCTAAACGATTTATGGCACCACCAATTGTCAGATGTTTATCTTTCTTAAAGAAGGGCCTTGGCAGCTTAAGGTGTGGAAAGGAATCAACATACACCGGATCGGCAAGCTTGATCTCTGTCTTAACAATTGTTTTAGTCTCATACTTCACCACCTCTGTTGGCTCTCTCATCTCCATCATTTCAATCTCTTCCACCAGAGCCTCCTCAAGTTCGGCATGCTGAATTAATCTGATGCCCTGACTGATTAGATTGGATGAGTCCTGTGCTATCCTGCGCACAAGCTTATCCTTATAATGAATCATGGTCTTAAGATCAGCCTCCGCTGCCCTCTGATTTTCGCATGATCTAAATGTGAGCAGCAATAATATTAAAATTGTCACACCATAGATGGCATGATGTTTAAGTGTGGTCTCGGACATGGTCTAAAATTTCATTAAATTTAGCCAAATAACTTGACTTATCCTTGAGCTGATCCATTAAGATCTGGCTCACCACATTAAGCGGCATGTCACGCTCTATCACATACACCACCAATACCTTAACTAATCTCTCATCACATTCGATATCGGTTGCAGGAAGGCTCATGCAACAAAGATATTTAAATTTGCCTTGTGGCTTTCTTGACCAACAATTTAACTACCTCATCAAGCCTGTCCACTGATGAGGCAATCATGATCATGATGCCGCTTTTTTCTTGCTCAGTGGCTTCTGGATGGTCAAGCAGCATGCGCACCAAGCCACCGATTGAAGTAAGGGGCTGCCTGAGCTCATGGCTTAACATGAATCGGAACTCTTCCAAAAGCACCTTCTGCCGTTCATGCTCATGAGCTGAGATGGATGTCACATCCACAAGCTGAATCCCAATAAAGTGCAGGCTGTCCATGATGGAGTAAACATTCCACATGTTGTACCTCTCTGATCCAATCTTCTGCTTTGTTTTGGCATACACCCTGACAGCATCGGGAGTATTCTTTTTTGCCTTCTTTATGGCCCTTAGAAGCTCATCCTTATCGGAGTCATGGGCAGCAATGTCCATGATATTAGATGGCTTGATGTGGCTGCTATATTCCTTGAACAAATCATTGGAGGCCACTATTGCCCCATCCTGATCGGTGATGACATAGAAGAGATCAATGGATGATTCCAGGATATGCAGGCTTGCCATATCACAAAGATACGTTAAGCCATTAAACTTTTACGATAATTCTTGCTTAAGCTCATTGAACAATTGCACCCATGATGGGGCACAAGTGACGGCATACTTAGCAGCAACAGCCAACATAAATGTGAAGGTGAGTGAATTGCAGAGTAGATCAATATTCATAGGCTGTTCAATATCTGGCTGATTTCTTACTTCGTGAATCTTGATGGTGTGGTACGTTGATTCACTTAATAAAGATACATCAACAGGTTGAATTGAATCAGCAGACATGTGAATTATTTTTTTAACAGGGATAACCTCAGCCGCCTCAATGGGCAAGGTATCGGCTGCAATGGTGTCCTGATGGATCACTGTTGGCACTACCTCAACAACCTGCCTTACTGGATGGTTAGGGCAGTGGCCTGGATTGTTGCATTGTATGGTGTCAGTTGGTGTCATTGCTGTTGGTTTTAGGGATGTAGCCTGCCGCCACCATTGCTGCTACAATAGCGGCCAAAGTCTCCACCTCAATCTTCTTTAAGATCAGCATAAAGACAGACACCAATATCACAAGGGAGCCAATGGTGGGCTTCCAATGTTTAAGGATGATGTTGCAAATCTTACGTGCTTTGGTAGGCTTCCGACTCATGGCTCAATTTACGAATGATTGGGCCAATGTGTTAATTCAATTCTGCCCCTTTATTTACAGAGTGAGAAATACAGATTGGCCTCTTCTCGCCTGCGAGTCACCAATCCGGGCAGCACCTTGCCACCGCCTCTTACCCATTTTTGGAACTCATCCAATATTGATGGATCGGCAGGATTGACTTTTGCCTTCTTTAAAAGTGTGGACTTAATGAATGCACCTGTGCCCACATTATAAGTAAATGACACAAGTGCATCGAATTGACATTGATTAAGGTTGGGTAAATGTCTATTCACAGCAGCTTCAAAAGATTGTAAAGAGGCAAGCAATAATTGAGTGGCCTCTTTTTCGCTGCTTAATTTTTCGCCAAGGATCACCTTGCGCCCATCAGGATATCTGGTGTTGCCGTAGCCAATTGTGGGCACCCCTGCCGGGCACAGGTAGCTGCTTAATCTCAAGCCCTCATGCTTTTTAATTATTGCCAATCCTTGTGCCGATGTTGAGCGCATGATTACAATACTAAATATTGAACGGTGATGTAGATATAAGAAAATGCTCCTCCAGTTGTCGCATGAGTCAGATTTATCTTAGCTGTATTATTTACAGTATCTGCCTGCAATCCCCAAGATGTCAAGTCAGCAGGCACATTGTTACAAGCCACTATGCCCACCAAGTCTTTAACATTGGTAAAGTTTGATGCCACAGGTAGGCTCAATTCAAACTCTGCTTGTGTTTCGGCCACATCCAATGCAACATCTAAATAATATGTACAACTTACCACATCATTAACCCTGCTATAATAAGCAGCTAAAGGAGACACAATCTCGCTGTATGTCTCATTTGATACGGTTGGAGTAAAGGTGCCACTTTCAAACTGAGGCATCCCATTAAATATGTTTTGAACCTCAATCTGCTTGGATTGATTGGAGCTTGTGTCCACAATGTACATCACATCGGTTGCATCTGCTGTGCCTAATGTAGTTAAGTCGGTTACTTTTACCCCTGCCATAGTTGGTTTATTTAGTTGCTAATTTACAAATTATTTAAATACTCAATTAAATCAAAAGAGCTTGTGTAGGTTTGGCCGTTTATAGTATTCTCAGTCAATGTTAGAAGATAGACACCCTGCTCAGTGATGACATGAAAGGTATTGTCATCAACAGCCTCCCACTTAGGATCAATTAGATTGGTTGATATTATACCACTGGCTGTGCTTACAAATTCAATTTGTGTTGATGTGATATTGATCTTATTCATGTTTACGGTTTTTCGATCATATAAAATGAGCCATAAGTTACATCTGTGCCTGTTGTATTTAGCTGCAATGCGAATACTATGTATTGCTGTTGTGTCCAGTCCACCGCAGCAGTTGATGTTAAATCATACAATCCGTAATCGGTTGCCACACCAAGTCCTGCTGCCAGATAGACCTCAGTGTTATTATTAGCCGTTTTAATCGCAAGATGCCTGATCATTTGATTTACCAAGAATGATGGTGCTCCTGCGTTTTGGTGGGATGCCAATAAGATAGGTGATCCACTAAGATTAGCAGTTGTATTGGCATAGATGCGTAATGTCATTGAGTTGGCAGTTCCGGTCTTGGCAGTTCGATAAGTTATCCTTACCACATCACCTGCTGCAAATGTATTGGCAGGGATGAGCTGTGTGTATTTAACAGTGTTAGCTGTGCCGGTATGATTTGCCGAACTGATGGCAGATTTATAAACTACCGAAGCACTGGCAGCCGGGAAGGTTGCAAGTGAGCCATCACCTCTTATGTATTGCGAAGTGGTACCATTAGCAGTAATTGCAATGGCAGGTGTGGTGGTAGGATTAGTTACATTAACAGATAGCGCAGGATTAGTTGGAGCAGGCACCGTTGCACTAACAGATGTCACTGTGCCGCTTGTTGGCAATGTGGCATATTCTAAAGAAGTTCCTGCACTGTTTACTCTTAAATATTGCAGTGAAGTACCTAATGAGCTCAATCCAGTTCCACCTCTTGACACTGCCAATTGACCTGTCCATCCAAGAGTCAAGCTTGATGGCTGCAATAATGCAGTGCTTGGACTACCTCCCAATGTCAATGTCACATTGGTATCATTAGTCCTTGTCAGGGCTGATGGTGTGACTGTTGGAATAGTCGGGAAGGTAGCAAGGCTGCCATCCCCTCTTACATATTGAGATGTGGTGCCACCAAGGACATTGCCTAAAGTTCTATTTTTCCATAGGTTATTTACGCCAGTGGTATAAACTAAAAATTGATTGTTGGCAAGTGGTGTGGTAGTGATGTCCACATCTGACAGCTCATCAAGCTGAAATCCAT
>CAYOWH010000123.1:0-4699 GCA_964407615.1 uncultured Bacteriovoracaceae bacterium
CAAGCGTCGCCTTATCTGGGACGGCCGCCACGTGAACGAACACTTGCCAAAGAAACGTTTCCGTATGGAAACTTTGCAACGGGAGGGCCGCGCCCTCTTCGGTGAGGCCGGTTGGGGTGGCACGGTAGATATTTCTTCTGCGTACCACCACATCCCCATGCACGAGGATTCGACCCGTTTTTTGGGCTTCGAATGGGACGGGCAGCACTATTATTTCGCCGTGCTCCCTTTCGGGCTCTCTACGGCCCCGTGGGTATTCACCACGGTCATGGCGTGCTCCGTCCGCTTCCTCCGCGCAAAGGGGGTCCGCCTCCTAGTTTACTTAGATGACCTCATTTTCGCCCTTCCGACGGCCCGGGAGGCCCTGTCGGCGGCGCAGCTCATGCTGCACATCCTCCCCCGGTTCGGGTGGCTGGTGCACCCCACCAAGTGCCAGGGGGTGGCCGCGGCCCTCCAGAGCTTCGTTGCCCTGGGCACCACGGTCTGCCTCGCGGCTCAAACCTATTCGGTTCCCGCGGCAACCGCGGCCCGGATAATCCGGGCCGGCTCGGACCTGCTGGAAGCCGGCCGCGAGCCCGCTTGTCGGGCCCTGGCCCGGTTCAGAGGGCTGGTCGGGGCCACGTGGGTGGCAACGGGGTCGGTATCTCGACTCCGTACGCGGGCCATGTCCGCAGTTATCGAAAGCCGCCCGATGAGGTGGCGGGCTTCCTCGTGGAACGCCGCGGTCCGCCTCTCCGAGGCTTGCGTGGCGGAGATCCGTTGGTGGGTTGCGAACATCGTTCGGGTCGGCGTAAGCCCCATTTGCCCACGCCCCCTGCAAGGGGAGCGCGACGGCTACATTTTCTCGGATGCCGGCGACAAAGGCGTAGGCGCCGTTGTATTCGCGGAAGGCCCAGAGGCGGCGGCGTCGTCCCTGGTGACGGCCCTCGCAGAGCGGGCTCCGGCGGGCTTGTCCCGCACGGAGGTGATCCGACAGGCCAGAAGGGGTCTCGAGTTCATCGCGCCCCTCCCGGCGCACCTGCTGGCCGCTAGCTCGACCCTCCGCGAGCTTTTCGGCATTTGGCGATTCCTTTCCGCCGTCCGCCGGCTCCTGCGTGGCGGCAGGCACCTGGTGGTGCTGGATAACCTGGGTTGCGTGTACATCCTCGGGGGGGTGGTCCCCGAGTTCGCCCGGGGGGGCAGAGCCTGGGGCGAGTTCGTCTCGGGCGGGTCCCGGCATCCCGAGCTGCAGTCCCTCGCGATCGCAATCGCAGACATGCAGGAGCAGGACGGTTTCTCCCTCTCCCCGGTTTGGCGCCCGCGAGAGGAGAACGTCCGGGCAGACTTCCTCTCCCGAGTCTCGCAGTTACAGCTGCACGACTACCGGCTCCGGCCGGAGTGCTTCCGGCTGTTGGAGGGCATGTGGGGCCCTCACTCCATAGATCGGTTCGCCACGGCGGACAGCTGTCAGCCCCTTTCGGGGCGCTTCGCGGGCAGATTCTGCTCCCTCTTCTTCCACCCGGATGCGGTGTGGACCGACGCCTTTACGGCGCCGTGGGGGGCGGAGAACAACTGGTTGTTCCCCCCCTTTGAGTTGGTGGGTCTCACGCTGCGTACGCTTCGTGGAGCCGGGGCTCGCGGCACCTTGCTGGTCCCGATGGACAGGACGGCCTCGTGGTGGCCCCTCCTCCGGTCGAGCCGCGGCTGGGCCCGCGACGTGTCCGGCTCGTTCGAGCTCGGCCCGATCTCCCGCGTTCTATCCCATTTCCACGTCCCGGCACACGGCTTGGTGACCGACCGGGTGATGGTAGCGTTGCGCTTCGATGGCAGGCCGCCATCCCTCCCTCACCGAGCTTCGTAGGAGGGAGGATCTGCGCGACGCAATCACCCGGCGTCGTGCGGGCCGCCCTCGTCGGCAGAAATGCCTCTCATCGGGCGCGCAGGACCTGCTGGCGGAAGCCGCAGGCCTCGCACAGCACGGTGCCGGCGCGTTGCCGCCGGCTGTCGCGGAGGCCCTCGCCATGGGGCGGGCCCCTCTCACGTGGAACCGGTATGCGGGCCCGGCGCGGGCCTGGGCCGGCTTCGCCGAGGGTCGCGGTGCCGCGTGGCTCCCGGCGGACCCTGTGCTGTTCGCCGAATTCCTGGCCGATCGGGCGCGATCGGGCGGGGGTGCCGCCGTGAAGGCCGCCTGCTGCGCGCTCGACGCGTTTAGCGACTTCGCGGGGGTTCCACCCCCAGGCGCCCACCCCCTCGTCGCCGCGGTCCGCCGCGGAGCGCGGCGCCAGGGAGGGCCAAGGCGAGGGGGGGCCCGTCCCATCTTCTCCTCGGAGATCCCGACCGCGCCTCTCCCGCCAGGGGACGCGGGGGGTGCGGGCCCCACCCCCAGACGGCTCCCCGAGCGGAGCCGCCGGGCCAGGGAGGCAGCGGCGGACCACATGGGGGTCCTGCTCGCGGGTGCCTTCCGCTATGACGACCTGGCGGAGGGCCAGCTGGGTGACATCCTGCACTTCCCGGAGTGTGTGGATTTCTCGGTGTTCGGCTCGAAGACCGACCCGGCCTCGACGGGCCAGGCCGCCTTCATCCCGACGGACGCGGCCCCCGCTTCGGGGGCGTCCTGCCTGGTTCGGAGTACCCTTCGGGGCCTCCGGCGCTTACGCGCGCTCGACGCTGCGACACTGCGCGAGATGGGCGGCCGGCTCACCGCGGCCCTCCGCCCTTCGGAGCGGGCCGGCCCGGAGGCTCTGGCCACGTGGCCGGCTCCCGTCCGCGAGGTCGCGGACGAGCTCTACGCTCTCGGCCTACAGGCCCACGCCCTCCCAATATTCGGGAGGTGGCTCTTCGACGAGCTGTCTCAGGGGTCGGACCTCCTGGCCGTCCCATCCACGGCGGAGTTCGGCCGCTTGGCGCGCGCCACCCTGCAGGCGGCGGGGTTGCCCGTCGCGCGCGTGGGGGCGCATAGCTTCCGTCGAGGACGCGCTGCGGAGCTCCTGCACGAGGGCTCCAGCGAGTTCCTGGTGTCGCAGGTGTTGCGGCATCGCAACCCCGCGTCCACCCGCCCATACGTGTTCACGTCGGCACGCCTGACGGCACTCGCGAGCGCGGTGCGCGTCCCGCCCGGCAGCAGGCCTCCCTCCGATCTGGCCCCCGGAGGTCGACTTCCGGGAGCGCCTCCCTCGGCACGAGTGGACCCGCGCGGGGGTGGGCGCCCCGATGGACTCGGCGGAGTTCGCGGGACGGCTGACGCTCCGCCTGGGGATGTCGATCCTGGACGCCATCCCGTGCGGGATTATCCGCGTGGGCGAGGAGGACTTCCCGCGGTGGGAGACGGACGCCCTCCGCGAGGCGAGGCTCTTCGTCGCGGGGGAGGACACCCCGGTGCTCTCCGACGCCGCGATCCGGGACCGTCTCGGGGTGGACCGGCTGGAGCCGGACTTCGAGCAGATGCTCGACCACCCGATGCAGGGGCTCCTCTCTACCCTGCTCCCCCTGGCGGACGCGCTGCGGGCGATTCACCAGGTGGTACGCCGGGCAGTCCAGCCGGTGGCGAGCGGGGATCGTTTCGCCTCGCGCCCGCTCCTCCCCTTGGTGGACCTGGCGGGCTCGCCCCGGCTCCTCATTATTCGGGCGTTCGCGGCCCGCTTCCGCGAGGCCCACTTCATGGATACGCCGGTCCGCTACGCGGGCCCCACGATCCGGGCGTACGCGGCGGCGCATTCGGCGGCGGCCAACCCAGCCTCGGGGGAGGTGTTTGGCCTGGCCCGCTTCATCCGTTGCCGTGGTAATGACCGCGCGAGCGCCCTGGCGGCGATCGTCGGGGAGGCGGCGGCCCGTGTGCCGGGCCGTTTCCGGCTCGAGCCCCCTCCCCGCACGGCCCGGGCCGAGCTCGGGTGCCTGCAGCCCGCCTTCGATGAGGAGGATGACGACCCAGTCGACGTGCGGCATCTGGCGGGTGACGTCGAGCTGCTCCGCGAGCTGACCGCCGCGCTGCTCGATGAGTCAGGCGCTTCCCGGCGTCACTCCGAGGGCGCCTTCGCGGCCCTGGAGGCTCGCGTCGCTCGGCTGGAGCTCCGTGCCCCGGGCGATGAGCAGATCGCTTCCGTGGACGACCTCTCCGTGTTCCGCGGGTCGGCGGCGAACCTCACGGAACGGGTCTTCGCTGAGCACAAGAAGCTCGCGGCGGACGTCACGCTGCTACAGCGATCTGTCCGTTGCCTGCTGTTTGATGCCGCCCGCCGTGCGGGGCCCAGATCGCAGGACGGGCCTTGGGATAACCCCAGGACGGAGGTCGGGCGAAACCTCGTGGCTACCCTCGACGCGGTCAGCGCGGCGACGGAGAAGCTCCTCGCCGAGCCGCTCCCGATGTCGGATCCCGAGGAGCGCACCGCGGACGGGCCCGCGGTCGACGGGGACCTCCCGCCGCGGAGCGCGCCGAGCCCGTCTCGACGGGCGGGACGCCTCCGGGCGCGGTTCGCCACGCCCCACCGGGGTAGGCCGCGGGCCGGCGCTGACGCGCCCCTGTTCCGGTCCCGTGTCCTCCCCTTCCCCTTTTTCCCCCCCCCCTTTTTCCCCGGGCGGGGCCCCGCTCCCTGCCCGCGCACCCCACTAGTCACAGTGTGCCTCTCGTGTGACTCCGCTGCGCACTTGCGGCATCTCGCACCCACGAGCCCGTGGGGACCCCAGTGTCTCCCCCACCCCCTATCAAGGGGGCCGGCTCCGGCTC
>CAYOWH010000124.1:0-4583 GCA_964407615.1 uncultured Bacteriovoracaceae bacterium
AAAAAGAATTAATGCGTTTGAGACTTCTCAAAGCAGAAGTTCTTTTGCGAACAGGCGAAGCTGCACAGCACGAGCAAGCAAGTGCCATGCTTCAAGAAGCTCTTGTTTATCATCAAAACATTCAGATGAATCGCCACGTGGCAGTTTGTTTAGAATTGCTTTCGCGTTTGGATTCTCGAATGGGATATCCTGCAGAGGCTCTTCGTAAGGCTCAAGAAATGTCAAAGCTTGCGAAGGAATCTTCTTTTGAGCGTCTCTACATTCGTTCTCGTTTGATCGAATTTGTTTTGCGTCGCAAGTTAGGAGAAACTGTTCCCTCTGCGCAGCTTTCTGAATTGTTACCAATCATAAATAAACTCAACACTGAGGCAGACCGTACAATCGTGGCACGTTTTCAAGTTGAAAGTTACGATGTGTGGGCTCAACAGTTATCTCTTTTAACTCAACATTCTCAGCGCTTTGTGAACGAGTTTTTTGAAGACTTCCATTTTGTGCCCGAGCAAATGCTCGACATGGTGATTGATCCCAACAGCCACTACGTGCGTGAGAAGCATCTTGGGGAGATTCCTTTCCACAATAAATTTACGCTTATGCGTATCTTGCTTCTTTTAGCGGAAGCGCCTGGAAAAGAATTTTCAAAAGAAGATTTGGCTTTAAAGATTTGGGGACAAGATTATAACCCGCTTCGTCACGATAATAACATCTACATCAACATTAACCGACTGCGTAAATTAGTGGAGCCCAATCCACGAGAAAGTCGCTATGTGATGAACGGATCAAGAGGATATTACTTTAATCCTCTTATGAAGGTAGATTTTTCTAAAAAAATCTCGGATACTTCTCCTAGGCTCACGCCTCGGAGAGGAGATCTGGTTACTTGATCGCGAATCGTTGTAAATTAGTTGTTTTTTCATTAGCCATCGGTTTTTTTCAGGCGCAAGCTCACGTAAACCCTCGTTTAAATGATGAGGGCTGTACAAATATCCAGCAGGAACTAGCGCTTGCAGAACTTAGAAGTCAGTACCGAGACGCAATCATTCCTCAGACAAAAGTTAAAATGAGATGCGATCGCGGAGCGCGATGCGATGGGGGATTTATCTGGCAGCCCTTTACAGTTAGCCATCAAAGAGCATGGGTTGTTTATGCCCTTCCTTCAATCGTTGAGGGTAAGGAGTGGGTTTCTGTTTCTATTTATAATATTTGTTCCAAGCGTCTTGTGATGTACGGGCTATTTTTGAATGAAGAAGAGTCTCCTGACTTGTATGGGGACGCAGCTTTTGTGAGGGCAACCCTTGTCGATCGAACTCAAACCCTCTATTCGGGTTATGGACAGCTTTTTATGAGGCTTTATCAAGCCAAGGGTGTTCGGCGTCTTTCTATTGTGGGATCTCATCAAAACGAGAAAAAATTCGTATTTATTGATGATTTTCTTGTAGAAGCCTTGTAATTGGACCGAAAACTTTCTATTAGTTTCTAATCTATGGGTCGCGGCGATAATCGATTAACAAAAAAAGTACGTCAACGTAAAGCTCAGAAAAAGAAAAAATCTCGAGCAAAAGCTAAGCGAGCGACTAAAAAATCTAAATAAAGGCTTTTCTAAGGCATTTAGCTGTTGAGCTAAACACACCTTCAGTCTAGCTATATAGAGACTATATAGGAATTGGTATTAAGGATTATGGATAATAAAGACAACAAAGAATCATCAGGCCGCGAATTTAGCAGATCTTCAGCTCGTGAAGAGTTTGAAAGCAAAGATGCGGACGCAGGTGGAAAAGACGGATCTAAAGGCGGCGGACGCTCTTTTGGTCGTCGCAAGGTTTGTCCGTTTGTTGCTGATAAAACTTT
Source organism: uncultured Bacteriovoracaceae bacterium (assembly GCA_964407615.1). Lineage (GTDB taxonomy): Bacteria > Bdellovibrionota > UBA2428 > UBA2428 > UBA2428 > CANIGN01. The sequence goes on from CAYOWH010000124.1 coordinate 1,846, forward strand.
AGTTCTTGATTACAAAAATCTTAAAGTTCTTCAAAGATTTACCTCCGAAGGTGGAAAGATTGTTCCTCGTTATGTTTCTGGTGTAAGTGCTAAGAATCAACGTCGTCTTACAAAGATGATCAAACGTGCTCGTAACGTTGGGTTCATTGCTCCTTTGGCTGAGCCACAAGCTTAATTTAAAAATTTTTATAAAAAGACTCTCTAGGCCTTTAAGTTTCAGTCAGTATACTGAATCTTATGAGCGCCTTATTTGAAGCCCTTCGTTCATCCGTTAAGCGTCGTTTTCATGAAGAAAAACGTATTCTCTCTTTCGAAGAGTTTGTAGAGCTTTGCGAAAGTCATCCTCATAAATATTTACGCAAAGTGGGAGATTGGATCTCAGATGCTTTTCATTACTATGATAAAAAGTACAGCGAAGCCGAAAAGACTTCTGATAAGGGGCTTTTTCAGGTTCATTATCAAGATCGCTTTCAACCTGTTTTTGGACAAGAAGAAGTTCAGCAAAAATTACGACAAGTTCTGGAAGGTTTTTCTAAGACAGGTCGTTCTGACAAGGTAGTGGTTTTACACGGGCCCAATGGCTCAGCTAAAACAACACTCTGCCGAAATTTGTTTGCGGCACTTGAAGCATATTCTCACACTTCAGAGGGGGCTCTTTATACTTTTTCATGGGTTTTTCCTTTGCAAAAAAGTGGCAAAAGCATGGGAATCGCGGCGAGCACTCAAGAAACAGAGCTCGATTCTTACGCTCACTGTCCATCGAATGAGCTAGGAACGGTACTTCGTTCAGAGTTGCATGAAAATCCACTTTTTTTAATTCCTAAAGAAGAGCGTAAAGAAATTTTGGCTCGATGGAAAAAAGAAAAAAAACTTAATGAAGTTGATTTCGAATATCTTCGAAGTCGTTTTGAAAGTTCTGATTTAAGTCATAAAAACATGCTTCTTTTTGAAACACTCATCAATGAATATCATGGTGACTTACTAGAAGTTTTTAAACATATTCGCGTTGAAAGATTTTATTTGTCTTATCAATTGCGAAACGGTCTAGCGGTGATTGAACCTCAGTTTGGAATTGATGCTCAGGTTAGACAAGTCACGATGGATGCTTCTCTTGCGCATCTTCCTCCTGCCCTGCAAAGTCTTAACCTCTATCAATTGGATGGAGAATTAGTTGCGGGCAACCGAGGTGTTGTAGAGTTTAGTGATTTGTTGAAGCGTCCAGTGGAATCCTTCAAGTATCTGCTTTCTGCGAGTGAAAATTCACGCATACAAGTGGGTCCATACTCTGCAGATTTGGATGCTTTGCTCTTGGCAACGACAAATGATCATCAGCTAGAGGCTTTTCGAGAGCATCCTGAGTTTATGAGCTTTCGCGGGCGCTTTGAGTTTATTCGAGTTCCATACCTTTTGAATTATTCTGATGAAGCAAGGATTTACGAGCGTGAATTGAAACAGTTTCAAGAAGTAAAGGAAGTTTTACCGCACACTTCTGAAGTTTTGGCTTTGTGGGCGGTTATGTCTCGTATGAAAAAACCCCTCACAAAAAATAAATCAAATCTCTTACATAAGATTCTAGAAACTCTCAGTCCGATAGAAAAAGCTCGAGCTTATAATTCTGATATGATTCCTGAGCGGTTTAACGAAGAAGAAAGGCGCGAGTTTAAGCTTCATCTCCCTGAGTTGAAGAAAGAACATCAGTCTCAAGCTTTTTACGAAGGTTTGATTGGTCCTTCTGCACGGGAGCTAAGAATTCTTTTACAAAACGCAGCACTCAAAAGCGAAAACCAATGCTTGGGACCTTTAGCGGTTATTCGAGAATTGAGATTGCATATTCAAAAGCACAGTGATTATGAATATCTAAGAATAGAAGCGGTCACAGGATATCATGACTATGCTCTTTTATTAGATCTTACAAATCAAGAGTGGTTGCGTTGGGTAGATAGAGAGATTCGTAGCGTTTTGGGAATGGGCGAACTTCCAGAGCTCCGAAAAATTTTGGAAAATTATATTCAAAAAGTAATGAAGTTAATTAGGGGAGAAAAAATAAAAAATCGTATTACAGGAAAAAGTGAAGAGCCTCATCTGGCAGATATCGAGGCCACAGAGAAAATGTTTGGGATACACGGATCAGCTGATGAATTTCGACAAAGTATCTTGGGGCGTTTGGGAGCATGGAGTCTTGAGAGCAAAAAGAACGTAAGTGGAGATTCCTCTCAATCTTTTGGAATGGGATCTTCAAGTGGACTTCCTTTTGAAGAAATTTTCCCAGATCTTGTTCAGAAAATTCGTCAAAGTCTTAAGGCTGATGAGGATCAAAAATTATCAAAAATGGCTGATGTTTTTGCTTCTCAAGACGTTGAAGCCCTTTCTGGAAGAAGAGATCCAGACGATCGGGCTTTAAATATGGGTGAAAAGCTTGCGATTAGAGCTTTTCGTGGACTCCAAAAAGAAATGGGATATGGTCCAAAGGGAGCTCTTGAGGCCATTGGTGAATTGATGAGAGTCAATTTTAGAAATCCTCATGAACCGAAAGAGAAAAAATAGTTTTTTAGTTTTGTATGAGCCACTTAAAAGACATCATGCTTTTAAAAGAAGAAGAGATGGATCGCGCTGTCTTTGTGCGTGAACATCAAGAAGGTGGAATCAATACAATTTATGATCCACTTTTGGATAAAGATATTTTTCAAGTTTTTGTTCATCAAAGTTTTCCTATGAGAGAGCTTTCGTCTTGGGAATTT
>CAYOWH010000125.1:0-4470 GCA_964407615.1 uncultured Bacteriovoracaceae bacterium
GCCCAAGCAGCCTCCGACTCACGCTGTTCCTGCAGCGACTGTCACGAGCTGCTCCTGCACGCAACGCCCATCAGCAAGTAAGTCTAGCTGCTCCCGCAGCCCCCGCTTGCGACTGATCCCGCAGCCTCCGCGTGCCTCCGTCTTACGATGCTCCTGCAGCGACTGCCCCGAGCTGCTGCAGCAAGAAACGCCGGCCCACAACAGGCAACTCGAGCTGCTCCCGCAGCCTCCGCCTGGAGCTGATCCCGCAGCCTGCGACCCGCGCTGCCCAAGCAGCCTCCGTCGCACGCTGCTCCTGCAGCGACTGTCACGTGTCACGAGCTGATCCTGCACGCAACGCCCACCAGCAAGCAAGTCTGGCTGCTCCCGCAGCCCCTGCTTACAGCTGATCCCGTGGCCTCCGCGTGTGCCCTGCGCTGCTCCAGCAGCCTCTGTCTCACGCTGCTCCTGCAGCGACTATCCCGAGCTGCTGCTGCACGCAACGCCCGGCCCACAACAGGCAACACGAGCTGCTCCCGCAGCCTCCGCCTGGAGCTGCCCCGCAGCCTCCGCCTGCGTCCCGCGCTGCTCAAGCAGCCCCCATCGCACGCTGCTCCTGTAGCAACTATACAGGGCTGCTGCTGCACGCAACGCCCATCAGCAAGCGACCATCTGAAGTCGATCCCGCAGCCTCCGCGTGCGCCCTGTACTACTCCAGCAGCCTGAGCCAGCCTCCACTTTGCGCTGCTCCTGCAGCAGCTGCCCCGAGCTGCTACCGCAGCCTCCTGCCCCTGCTGCTCCTGCAGCCACGACATCTAGCTTCGGCATGCGCCCTAGCGCTGCCCCCATCCCTAGCCACTCCCGCACTGCGGCAGCCTCCGACTCTGGTTGCTTACGCAACAGCCATCTCGCGCTGAGCCCGCAACCCCAGTCCTGCGCTCAGGCTGCTCCCGCAGCCACCGTCACGCACCACTTCCGCAGCAACAGGCTCTGGCTGCACTGGCAGCTTCCGAGTCCATTCCGAGCTGCTCCCGCAGAAGTCGTCCAGTAGTCTTTCCGCGCAGATACCGCGGCCTTTGCCTTGCGCTGCCGTGACGCCCTCAGCAAGCGGCTCAGATTGCTCCAGCAGCCTCCGTCTCCAGCTGGTCCCGCAGTCACCGCCAGCGTCCCGCGCTGCTCCATCAGCCTGTCACTCGGAGACTCAAGCTGCTCCCGCAGCAACTGTCCCAGGCTGCTCCCGCAGCCTCCAACCCTGGCCACTTCCGCAGCCTTGATCTCACGCTGCTCCGGCAGCGACTGGCTCAAGCCGCCCCCGCGGCTGTCATCCCGTGCTGCTCCAGCTGCGCAGCAGCAGGTGAACAGGCTAAGCCCCCACCGAGGGCGTGGTCGCCTTTTCATCCGTCAGCATCCGATACAGTACCCAGCACCGCTGCCAAGCTGCTATTGCAGCCTTTAATTCACATTTCCCTTGCAGCCACCACCAGTAACTGCTCCTGTAACTGCTGTCTCATGCTGCCCATGCAGCAACTGACCAGAGTAGCTCACGCAGCCTCCATCTGTAGCGTGCTTCCAGCGCTGCTTCCTCTGGCTGTTCCAGCAGCCTCCAACTCTACCTGCTGCCGCGGCCCTGGCCCGGCACTCGTGCCGCTCCCTAGCCTCTCCTAAGCTGCCCCCCCCGCAGCCTCTGACTCTAGCAGCTTTAAAGTCTCCAAAATGTGATGCGCCAACAGCCTCAGTCTCAAGCTGCTCCAGCAGAAACTATCTCGAGTCGCCCCAGCTGCCTCCGAGTCTGGCTGCTCTGGCTGCCTCCGCCCCGTGCTGCTCCAGCAGCAGCCCAAACTAGCGCTAAGCCCGCAGCTGGCGACCCGAGATGCATCTGCAACCTCCTCCCGTAGCTGCTCCCCGACTTGTGATTCTCGCGCAGAAGCAGGCTCAAGCTGTACGTGCAGTCGCCGTCTGGCGCTACAGCTTCCAAAACTGGCTGCTCCAGCCGCCTCCATCCCGTGCTGCTCCCGCAGCGGCTCTCATCTCGTGCTACGCCCGCAGCTAATGTTCTGCTCCGGCAGCAGCCTCCTGTAGCAGCGTAGCTGCTTCCCAGCCTCCGACTCACGCGCCAGCTCCGGCTGCAACTGTCCTGAGCTGCTACTGCAGCCTCCGCAGAATGAGCAGGGGCCACGCGCAAGCCGAGTAGTGCAGCACCCTGCACTTGGCCCCATCCAGCGCAAGGCGGTGATAACTCCTGGGCCTAACCCGGCCAAATAGCTGCTCGCCAGCACGCTTCTCCACAAGCAGGTTGAGAGAGGCACACGTAAGCTGCAGCACAGCGTGCTCATCAACCAGCAGCCCAACAGTGCAGCCCCGTAGAGGGCACAATCCTGAACCAAGTTGAAAACGTGACCCCTGTCGCACGCCCATGCCAACTTGGGGCTGTTAGGGGGCAGCAGGCGAGGAACCAAGCGCGGCAGGCGCGCAGCGCCGACACAGCTCATCCCGGCTGTATGCCTTCGTCGACCGGCTCCCGTCCCCGGGCAGATGACTCGGAATTTGCTGCTCGCCAAAATTGCTGGTGGCAAGAAACACCTGCAACAGACTGGACACGGCGTGCGATCACGCTGCCCGCTAGCAGCAGGGACACTGCCACGGATTGCAGCGCTCCTTGAATCTCGGATGGAGGCTTGGCACCGTGCCCGCCGTGTGAGCGGCGCTCCGTACGGAGCCAGTCGCGCCCTGCTGTCAAGCCCGACGGCCCCTGAGCCCACTGTTTCACTCGCAGCTCGATTAAATCCGGCAGGCCAACAACACGACCCGTGCTGCAAGCCCAGCCCTTCGCAGTGGACATACACTCGGGGCCGCTGGGCCAAGATGATAGAATTGGCAAGGCGCGAAGACGAGTGCCCGTATCACCCCGTCCAGATCAGGAACGGCCAGCTGCCTTCAGAATTGGTCGGAAACCGAACTGTCCAGATACGAGGGGAAAAGGGAAGAGCCTTCGGCCGGCCATCTCGGCCTGAGGCACGCCTCCTGGTTGCAAAAGCGGAGAAGGGCTTGAAACACTCGCACGATGGAGTCGCACCAACGCGGCACAATTAATTCAGAAGTAGACAGTCACCACCAAGCTTGGCATCTGCTAGTCCTGAGGGCTCGCCGGCCAGCGACCCACCAGGCGGTGACCAGGGCCTGTCCCCGTAGGAGGCACGAATCCGCGACCCCCGGTCGTACACACACCGCCTTGAGGCCGGAGCCGCCGGCCCAAGCCCCCATTGCGGAAAAGTCGGGACCCCCGACAGAGCAGAGGCGGTGCTCCCGCCGTCCTCAATTTCCAAGTCGTCGTTTTGGACATCGGACCCGCCGTGCGGGACGCCCTTGTCGACGCGCTGATCCGCCGCGCCTGGCCACGCCGCTGGCCGGTGCGCCACTTGCTTGAGAGCGGACTCGCCCGCGCCCGCGCGGCCGGCGCCGCGCACTACTGAGGGGTAGCCGCAAATTTGAAGAAGAAGAAGCTGGCCAGCTTCGCATGCCACCTCAGAGTCGTCATCGTTGTCGTCAGCCCCGCCATGCGGGACGCCCTTATCGACTTGATGATCCCTCGCGCCCAGCTCCCCGCCGGCCGGAGCGGCACTTGCTTGAGAAGGCAGGGGAGGGACGCTTGCCCGCGACCGCGCGCCCGGCGCCACGCGCTTCTGTGGGGTGGAGCCGGAAGGAGCAGCGAATTTGAAGGAGCTGGCCGGGCCAGCTTCATGTGCCACCCAGGGTTGCTGACGAAGATAGCGAAGTCAGGGACGAAGCACTCTGCGAGCTTCTCCCGCTGCCCGCAGCTGGAAAAACAGAAACTGACGGAGCCGGATGAGCAAAAGGCAGCAATGAAAATAGGCTGACAGGAACGATGGCTGAAACCGATCGCTGCAAGAACAGCAAAACGTCTTCGCGGTAACCACCCCGAAGGTGGTACACCACTGGACTTAGTGGCGAAGCGCACAAAAACCGACGGCAAAGCCTGCGGATAGCTCACAAAGGCGGCTCGGCCGCATCAGCAGGGGAGAGACTAGCAATAATGCTGTCTTTTTCAACCAATTTCGCGGCGTGATTATCAGCAGATCTCTTGAAAATAATAGCGTCTAAGGTGGCTGACTGTGCGATACTCTGGAGTCGATCATTGGCAATTTTAACACTGACTAGCTCGCCCTCGGTCTTCTTCGAAACATCAGTTAACTCAATAAGCTCTTTCTCAATACGAGCAGTGTAATTTTTCTGAACAATAGAACGGACAGAAAGCAATTGGCGGGCACGTTTCCTCTTTTCGTTGCGAATTTGGGACTTTGAGGGTGCAGGAGCATCAGAAGGTGGCATGGTACCGAAGAGACGTAGCTGAAAATCCGAATGAAGATCGAGGTGTAGCACGCGAAGCTCGAATTTATGGAGATAAGCAGAGCACCGCCCTGAAGAAACGAAGACCAAGAACTGCCTGCGACTCAACCGAACTCGTCAGCAGCA
>CAYOWH010000126.1:0-1761 GCA_964407615.1 uncultured Bacteriovoracaceae bacterium
ACTCCTCCGCGCACCTGTGATAAACTAGTCTCTGTTCGGTGGTTGAAAGTCTGCCCCGAAAAAAAACAGGGACCGAAAAAAAAGAGTTGACTCCTCCAGCGAGTCGTGGTAAACTGGTTCGGTAAGGTCGCGGGAAGCATGGTGCGGAACGCGAAAACGTAAGTGAGCGGTAATCATTCCGCGATAGGTGGTATCCAATGGCTAAGTCGATTGAGCAGTTTGTTTCGGATTACGTTAGCGCGAATGGTCGCGGTTGCCCGAAGGGTGTTATCCAGTTCGTCGGTGGTTTCACGGCGAGCGATATTACGACGGCGCAGGAGTCGGGCGTTATTGAGTCGTCCCGTGGTCCGCAGGGTGGATTCTTTCCTGCCGGTGCAAAGCCGGTTCCGCAGGATTCCACGCCTAACACGCTGAAGTCGCGAATGGTTGCGGTTCTTCGCACGCTGGTTGCGGATTCCACGTTCGATACCGACACCGTGAATACTCTCCTCGCGGAGTATGATGCGGAGTGCGTCAAGCGTTCGGAGGCGAAGAAGAACGCGAAGAAGTAATAACTAATCGGGTTTGCGGGGTTCCTGATAACAAAACCCCGCGCCTCTTTCCTCTCAAACAATAACTCTCACGCAGGAGCAAACACAATGGCTTGGATTATCTTTCAGAAGAATGGTGGCAAGAACGTCGAACTCGGCACGGCAAATGGTCGCGATGAATGTATCCGCAAGGCTCAGACGATTGCGCGTCGGCATGGTGCGGTTCATATCGTCAACACCGTCTCGGGCGAGAATGAGCGGATACATTCGGACGGTACGTTCCTCGCCTTCGCTCGCTAACATATCGGCACGGACTGGATTCGTTCCCATATGTTGCCCATCCTGTCCCTGTGGCATGGTGGGTTTTATTCTTCCCATGTAGTAGGGGTGGTCGCTGCATATGTTGAACAAATCAACATATCAGCCGCCGCTTCGCTGCGGCTGGCATAATACCACAAGGCTGTGGGGAAGTCAAGAAAAATCTTTTACCCTATCTCTAGCACTCTAGGGGTAGGGTTTTCTTTTTTGTTGACTCTCGGGGCAGCTCATGCTACAATGTCTCTCACGGTTGGGAAATGTCTCCTAATCAAAAAAAGGATGGTGCTAGATGGGCGATTCAGAAGTGATTGTCAATAATCGGAAGGAACATATCCTGTTCATCGTGGATGGTAACGGTAATCTGTTTCCTATGATTCAGTCGTCATTCCGTTCTGCACATGAGATGGGTCATACAATGATGTACGAATACCTTTGGGTAAAGGAAATCTACATTACTCAGATGTGGCTTCGTTCGACCCTTGATATGCAGTTTGCGAAGGATTGTGCAATCTTTTCGATGGTGCGAGCCTAGCACTTTTTACTTGACCTGCGGGGCGACCCGTGGTAAACTGTCTCTAACAGTTGGGAATGTCTCCCACTAAGGAAAGAGGAAGCAAATGAGTCTCAGCAACGCAATGGCAGGAATCGATATCGAGATGCAGAAGTATCGCAATCTTATTGAGATGTTGGAAAATAATGCAAAGGGGATTCGTGCCGACAATGCTGCACTCAAGCGATTGGTTGCATTGAAGAAGAAGTATCGCGACCTTCAGGATGAGAATGATTGCCTCATTGCTGAATACCACACTCTCGTTGGAATGGTGAACTCGTAATGGAAATCCTTGTTATTGCTCCTGTCTTTTCAATCCTTGCCTTTACCCTTATTGCTGCATATGTGAGGAGCATCTAATGA
>CAYOWH010000126.1:1861-4342 GCA_964407615.1 uncultured Bacteriovoracaceae bacterium
AATGATTAGTTATCTGCTTTCGTTCTTTGGTGTTCGTCGTCCGCTTTATAGTTTGCCTCTAAAGGAAAGGCTTGTTGTTTCCCATCTTATTGATGTGAACAGGTACTAATGATAGAAATCCTGCGTTACTCTTATCTTGTTGTTTCTATTGGTGGAATGACCCTCTGCACTTGGAGTATCTACTGTGAGATGTTTCCTGATGAGGATTGATTATTTGCTTGACATTCCAGCCCCCGCGCCGAAGGCGCGGCTGGCATTATACCATGTTTGAAAAGTGAAGTCAAGCGGAAAAATCCACCTGGGCGGATACCTCTATCGGGGGAGCAAAAAAAGAACTTGACTCTCGGGGCAACCCATGCTAAAATGTCTCTCATAATCGGGAATCACCCCGAATGGAGATAGCGAAATGACTTGCAGCGATTGTAATATGAAACTCGACCTTGAAGTCCTTATGTCTGCCGCTGGTTGTTACATTGGTCGTTGGTGTAACTGTGGACCCTATTCCCGCGAAAGCCATTACTTCCGCACTCGCAATGAAGCCGAAGCCGCGCTCAATAGCGGTAACTATGAGAAGCGTCAGGATGCGTATGCTCCGTCGCTTTTCGCTTGACTCTCTCTCCCATCCGTGGTAAACTAGTTTCAGACAGTCGGGAACGGTTCCCAAAGGAGACTGCCGATGCGTAAGGTGACTGCAACGATTCTTAGGGCTTTTCATAATGGTCGTCGTGTGAAGGTCAATAATACGTTCACCGATGGTTACTGGGTTTGGTTGCACGGAAACGTCATTGTCAAGCGTGAGAATGGAAAGGTTTTCATTAGCACCGCTGGGTGGAATACGGTAACAACGCGGGAGCGATTGAAGGCTTTTACAAATAAGTCACTCTATCAGAAGAATCACATTCTTTATCTCGACGGTAAGGAATGGAATGGCGAATGGACGGAGGCATAAATAATGACGCTGAATGATATTCTTTCAATCGTGCAAACATCCTGCCCAAATGCTTTACTCTTTCAGGAAGATGATGGAAACATCTGCATTTCCCTCGGTGTAGCAACCGATAAAAATGGAAATGTTATTCTTCCTCAGAATGAGAATATTTGGACACAAATTGTCCGTGATGCGGGTCGAAAATAGTCCTTGACTCTCTCGCCGCTCCGTGATAAACTGTCTTCTGTAGGGTGGATGAAAGCCAGCCCCCGCAGGGACGGAAAAAAAGAAGAGGGGGACGAAAAAAGAAGTTGACTCTCTCGCCGGTTCGTGGTAAACTAGTTCTGCAAGGTCGATGAAGCGTGGTGCCGATTCGACAAACCCAATGCGAGGAATCCTCGCGCAAGAAGGAAGGTATCCAATGGCTAAGACCTCTATCGAGACGTTCATCGCTGATTACGTCAACAAGAATGGTCGTGGTTGCCCGAAGGGCGTTCTTCAGTTCGTTGGTGGTTTCACCGCGTCGGATATTGATACTGCACAGGAGAGCGGTGCAATCGAGTCGAGTCGTGGTCCGCAGGGTGGATTCTTCGTTGCTGGTACGAAGCCCGCTCCGCAGTCCGATGTTTCGGTGACGCTCAAGTCCCGAATGGTCGATGCCCTTCGCACTATTCGCCACGGTGGCGTCGTGCTTCCCAGCGAGATTGATACTCTGCTGAACGAGTATTCCGCTGAGTGTCAGAAGCGTTCGGACGCGAAGCGCAAGAAGTAATCGCAACATATGGGCAGTTGTGAGGGGTCTGCGTAAAACCCTCCCTTTATCAACGGTTGGAGTCCTCAGAAGGTTCTATCCATGAAGGGTTAAGTTTAGGATGCTACAGACTCAGAATGTACGCATCCGATAACCAATACATATGATGGCGCGACGGTTCCCCTGCGATATGTAGGGTTCAGCCGCCGCGCCTTCGGCGCGGCTGGTATTATACCACAAAACGAAAAGCTGTCAAGGAAAAAGTTTACCCTGTCCCTGGTACTCTAGGGATGGGGTTTCTTTTTTTGTTGACTCCTGACGCGACCCGTGGTAATATGCTCCACATGATGAAGGAAAACGAAAACATGAAGACGAAGACGACGACAGCCTACAATTTTACCATTCGTTTTATCAAGGATTATACCTGTCCCGAAAAGAAGATTACATTCAAGGCAGGTGAGGAATTTAGCTATACAAGCACTCGACTGCATAAGCAGTATCAAAAGGGAACCGGTATCGTTACAAAGACTGTATGGTTTGAAACTTATCCATTCTATATTGACGTTGTTCCGCCTCGCGATACCTACAAGCTGTTTCGTAATGATTATGTTACGGTGACGACTGAAACGCTGACTGTTACTGAATGTTGAGCAGGGGACACGAAAAAAAGACTTGACTCCCGCAAGAGTCCGTGATAAGATGTCTCTCACAGTCGGGAAATGAGTCCCGCTGAACGAAAGGAAAGAAGATGCACAAGGTTGGCGATACGGTTTACAAGAGCGATGGTCGGCAGTTCAATGGT
>CAYOWH010000127.1:0-4279 GCA_964407615.1 uncultured Bacteriovoracaceae bacterium
CTTCAATGGTGATCCGATGTGCATCGGATGTGAGCCCATTGGGTGGACTAATGATTACTCAGTGGGCACAGACAATTGGGATGTAGGCAACGGACTTGCCACAATTGATTATTCAGTGGCAGGCAATATCACATATCTTGAAAGCATCACTGAGCTGTGCGAGGATGTAGAGTATAGCATCACAATTGTGGTAGATTCAATTAATAATGGCACATTGAGGTTTGTGGTGGATCAGATAACTGAAGGGCCGCTTATAACATCGGCAGGCACCTACACCTTTAACGTGACACCATCAGGACCAGGCAAATTGGGATTGGTGCTACTTTGCGACTTTGGATTAAGGGCCAATGTGGAGGTGAGCTTGCTCACTGCCAGAGCATTCAAGGAGCATGCAATTTATGATAAGTACACTGATGAGGTAAACATTGGAGATTACTCCGATGACTGCAAGTATTTTAAAATCGAAGGCTGCAATGCTGAGAATCAATTTGGGCTTGCATTCAATGGCACATCATTCTTGCCAGGCATCAGATTGCAGGGCCGTAAGTTTAGGGCTCAGTATGTGGTGGACTCAGACATCTTCAGATATGCATCGGGGCGCACAGTCACACCTTATGCAGATATTGTTAAGAAATGGACATTTTATTTTGAGCGCATGCCTGAGTATGTGCTTGACTTCCTTTCCATTGTTTTCTTTTTTGATAATGTGTATATCAATGGTGAGGTGTATGCACCGGCCGAAAACACCTTCCCGGATATTGAGTACAATGATGCAGACAATTTAGGCAGCATCACCATTGATCTTATTAAAAAGAATACACTGGTGCGCAAGACAGTATGTGTGGCGGCTGATGCCAACTGCCTTCCATCAATCTTGGATCTGGACACTGAGCCATTTATATTGGCACAGGATGGTGACAGATTATTGACTCAAGATAACATCAACTTGTATCAACAATAAATTTATTATCTTTGTGAAAGTCATCGCAGCTATGTAGGATTAATCTGCTCATCCTATTTAATCGGGCAGAGCCAAATTTTAAATTCTTACAAAATGGGATGCGTTAGTTATTGCGATTCGTCGCTGCTTGACCACAACCTGATCAACTGTAATGATTATAAGCTTGGCGGTGTGTCTGCAATTCTTGTGGGTGCTTGCGGTACTGAATTGGTTGATCCTTCTGATGAGACAGAGGTGAATGCCTTAATTACAGCCGGCACTGCTAAATTGATTGAAGATATCCGCTTTGCCCTTCCTGCCGGATCACCGGTAACAGTTGATTCACCAATCGGATGCGGAACTCCAATCCGTATCAATGAAGATCGTACTGCCACTTTATATGATGCAAACGTGACAGATGAGAATAATGCTTTTTGGAATGATGTAAACAATCGCAGGATAGCCTGGATCTTAGCCTATGCTTGCGACTCTGGTAAGGTGATTTACATCAATCCATCTGTGGGCATTACCACATCTGCCAACTTCATCATTCCCGAGCAGAACAATGAGCTTCAGCGTTATGAGGTGACATTTTCATGGAGGGACAAAAATATCCCTTCACAGTATGATGCTCCTCCAGGTGTATTCAGTTAATGATGGAACCAAGCCAACAAATAAGCCACAGCACTGCCTCTGATACAGGGGTGGTGCTCATGGCATTTGGCAGGCCTCAATATTATTGGGCTGCTTATAACTTGGCTTATTCAATTAAGAGGTTTAATAAGTCCATTCAGATTGCCTGCTTGGTAGAAAGCAAGGAGGATGTGGACAAATATTGTGGTGATCTGCATGAGGTGGTGGATGTGATCCGGCCCATCTTACATGAGAACCTTTACACAAATAAAAAGATTGATCCAGGAAAGGCAAAGGTTAATCTATATTATTACTTGCCATTCACACATAATGTTTATTTAGATGTGGATGCAGTGGCCTTAAAAGACATTCAGCCAATGATTGATGTGTTGATCCAAAGTGGCAAGCCGTATGCAAGCCATTGTGTAGGATATCACACCATTGATCAGGGGCGCAAGATTGACTCAATGCAATGGGCATGGGCTGATGATATTTGGAGTCAATATAACTTTGATGATACAACTGTGCTGCCTGCCATCAACAGCAGCATTCAATATATTAAGAAGTGCAATGAGTCATTGAACTTATTTAAGGTGGCTCAAGATTACTACCATCACAATCCAATCCCTGTGCATAAGTTAAGAACCAAGTGGGGCGGTGGGCAGCCAGATGAGCTATACATGAATTGTGCAATGGCTAAATTAGGGATGGATCCTGCCATTGGTGAGGTGGGTCGCAATGATTATGCAGAGATTGGCTTTATCCACTTCACAGATCGCAGGGGCATGAACTATGCACAGGTCACACAATTGTATTATCTCCAATCTTATTATGGTGGGCAGGGCTTCACTCCTGCCTTTTACATTGAGTGGCTTGATAGGCTGCTCAAGTCATGGATGAGGGAGGAGAACAAGCTTCATAAATATTTTATTCACAGAATAATCTCAAATAAACATGCAGACCCAAAACGCTAAAAAGAAAGCAGGGCGGCCAAAGAAGGAAGTGGCCACCAAACCGAAGGCTGAAAAAAAGATTGTGACCACTGCCACCTTTAATGAGGAAGCCAGACATGGATGGAACTCTGAGCCCGATGTGTGTCAATTCATTGGCTCATTAATCAAGATGAACGGATATAAGAACGTGCTTGAGATTGGAGTCTTTGAGGGTGAGACATCGGTTAAGATGATTGAGGCCCTACCGATTGGCGGCAAGTACACCGGCATTGACATCAATGATTATCGTAAGCTTGACTTTAACAAGGCGGGTAAGGGATGGAACTTTATACTTGGTGAGTCCATCAAGGTGCTTGCCAACATGCCAGAGGATCACTTTGATTTTATCTTTGTGGATGGTGATCACTCTTGGGAGAATATCCTCCCAGAGTTCAAAGAGATTGAAAGAGTGATCAAGCCGGGTGGTGTGATTGCCTACCATGACAGCATACATATTGCTGATGTTAAGAAGCTCATTGAGTATGCACACCACTATAAATATAACACCGTAACATTGAACACATCAGAGGGCAGAGGCCTCTCTTTAATACAACGTTAATCATGATACCAAACTATTGTAGAAGCAAGAGCTGTGGCTCAAACATCATTGAAAAACCAACTAACAATATTCTAAATGGCACTAAGTATTGAGGAGATTGACAAGATTGTGCGCAAGTTTTCTGCCCTTCACAAGGGCTGGGAGTCTGCCTCTGCACGCACTCCTGTCAATCCAATAACCAAGGAACGCACTGGAGTAAGTCAATATCCTGAGTATTGGCCGGGTTATAACTATGCCGCTAAGATGTATGACAGCATCTTGCCGCACACCCGGCCTGACATTTACCCGGCACACTTGTTAAATGTGCGGGCCCCAAACCAAACCGATGCACAGGCTGAATATATCAAGGCTAATTATAAGCCTACCACATTAAGCATCTTTGAGGACTTTAAGGCCACCATCAGCCGGGCCTTTGCTGATCAGAACTGGAGCATCAGGTACAATGAGGAGCTTGAGCCAATCTTTGGCAATGATACCTTTGAAAGATTTGTCAATTCAGAGATTGAAAGATTCGGCTCACTTGAGATGTTCATGAAGAGCATGGTGCCCACGTTAAAGCTCATTGATCCCAATGGCATCATTGCCATTGAGCCGGAAGATATTGATACAGTTATTGATGAGGAAGGTGAAGAGATCGTATCTAATGAGTTGATCAAGCCGATGCCAGAATACTACTCATGCAAGAGTATTGTGGGGCAGAAGTATGGGGAGTATTACATGGTGATCACTGATGACAGATCAGAGGTTAAGGTGGGCAGCAAGATTGAGAAGGCAGGCATTGTGCTTGAGATCTATGATGACATGAACATCTGGAAGGTTTATCAAGTAGGCAAGAAGTCAGAGCTTGAATTTAGTGAGCCTGTGCTATACTTCAGCCACAACCTTGGATATGTGCCATGCCACAAGCTTGAGGGGATGCCTCAGATGATCGGCAATGAGATTGCCTTTCAGAGTCCTTTCATCACAGCGGTGCCTCTGCTTGACCAGGTGATTCTTGATGAGTCATACCTTCAGATCAGCAAGGCCACAAGTGCCTTCCCTTTCATGGTGGCCTTGGGTGAGATATGTGAGTTCATGGATCGGGAAGGGAACAAGTGTCAGGATGGGAGAATCTTTGATCCTATCAATGGAGGATATCGGAGCTGCCAGAGCTGT
>CAYOWH010000128.1:0-4277 GCA_964407615.1 uncultured Bacteriovoracaceae bacterium
ATCTTGAGCCTCTTTTTCGTAAATTTTTCTTTGTTCCGCTAGGCGCTCTTCGAGCACGGTGAGTTTTGTTTCAATTCCACTTCGCGCAACAGATGAGGCTTGAATATTTATGACAGCTTCTCCTGACGCTTGGTTCTTCCATATTTGCTCTGCAAAGTTGGGAACTTCTTTAACGAGTGTGCGCATTTGTTCTATGGTTTTTTTAAAAACGGGATCAAACTCATCGCTCTTGTATCCCATGTAAGACTTGAGAAGCTCAAGGTATTTGTTAAGTCCACCGCTATCATCGAGGAGCTTTTGTACGTTTGGATAGTTGCTTACAAAAGCCTCAAGATCAGAAAGTGAGGCTTTGTTGTTTGCTTGATCCGCAGAATAAGCAGCTGTGCTCAGCAAAAATCCAAGCCCAAGAAAAAGATTTGCAAACACTTTTTTCAACACAACTTTTTCGGCAAACAAGCACTCAAAAACAAGTTTTAATCGCTTCTTAATATTTTTTTAATAATTTAAAGCAGAAACTAACCAAGTCGCTCTGCGGAGCAAAAGTGACAAAAATACAACAAAGACAATTTGGTGCCCGAGACTGGACTTGAACCAGCACCCCCTTTCGAGGACAGGCTTCTGAGACCTGCGTGTCTGCCAATTCCACCACCCGGGCAAGAGAGTCTCGCGCTAACAATTGCGCGCTTAGCAGCGAAAAACAAATTAGCACAACAGATTCTAGCCAGCCACTTGAAAGCACCTTATAATTTTTGATGTGATCGAAGCTTTAAGCCTTCAAGAAAAAACAAGGATTGAAAGCCTATTCAAAGAATCAAACTTGCGCTTTGATCAATGGGGCACTTCTCTCGACACCTTGCTCAGTATTGCCCCTATTGCAAAATTTTTCTTTCAAAAATATTTTCGTACCCAAGTCGTGGGGATTGAAAACATACCCGAAGGCCCCGCGCTTTTTATCGCCAATCACGGTGGGCAAATCCCTTTCGACGGAATGCTCATTGTCTACACCCTGCTCACTCAAAGTGATAAGCCCCGCCTTGCACGCGCCATGGTAGAACGCTGGGTGCCCACGCTTCCCTTCATCGGATCTTTTTTTCTCAAGAGCGGACAAATTGTGGGCGATCAAAAAAACTGCCTCCAGCTTTTGCAAAAAGGCGAAAGCGTTTTAGTTTTTCCCGAAGGTGTGCGTGGAAGCGGAAAAACAATCGATCAAAAATATCAGCTTCAAAAATTTCCTTTGGGATTTTACAGACTCGCTCAAGAAGCTAAAGTCCCCATCGTTCCCGTAACTCTTGTGGGCACAGAAGAAACCTACCCTTCTCTTGTTAATCTTAAGGGCTTAGCAAAATTGCTTAAGATTCCCTACATACCCATCACACCCACCTTTCCTCTTTTGGGGCCGCTTGGGCTGATACCTCTTCCGTGCAAAATCTCTCTTAAAATTTTGCCGCCACTCTCAACATCCGCCAACATAAATGCAACCGACGCTGAGATTCGCCAAGAAGTTGAAAAGATTCAACTGCTCATGCAAGAAACCCTCAACCAAGGCCTTGCGCGAAGAGGCGATAAAATTTTTAGCAAAAATGCCTATGAAAAAACAACTTGAACCCATTCTTATCAGTGGTTCACGAGGGGGTTTGGCTTGCGAACTTTCGCGCGTGCTTTGCGATCACTACACACTTGTAGGGATGGACCCGCGCGAGCAAAGCCCCGAAAATCTTTTTTACGGAGAAACTCATCAAACTCATTACAAAAGCCGCAAGGTTGATGATCTTTTTCGCCAGCATAAATTCAAAGCCTTTTTTCATCTTGGAAGAATTCCTGCAACCTCTCGCATAAGCCGTAACGATCGCTACAGCGAAAACGTCATGGGCACACAACACTTACTCTCACTTTGCAAAGAGCACAAAATTCCACTCGTCGTTGTGCTTAGCACTTTTCACGTTTACGGAGCTCATTCGCAAAACCCACTCTACCTTCACGAAAGCGATACACTTCGTGCAACGCAAACCATTCCGCAACTCTCCGATGCGTTGGAGCTCGATCACTTGGCAACGCAATTTGCCCTCACCTACAACGAAGGCAATACGGTTATCTTACGCCCCTCGCATATTGTAGGGCCAAAAATTTCAAATGCTCTTTCTCAAATTTTTAGAATGGGCACTGTGCCTACTCCTTTGGGCTTTGATCCGCTTTTTCAGCTTTTACACCAAGATGATCTCACCAACATTTTAAAATTAATTCTTAAAAAACCCCACAAAGGCGTTTTCAACATCGCAGGCCCTGGAGTTTTACCCCTTTCAAAATTATTAGAGATCAAAAAGATTCAAGAGCTCCCTATTCCCGATATTTTCTTAAGAACAATGGTCAAAGTTCCGCCCTTTAAAAGCGCCAACATCCCTAATTACTTAATAGATTTCTTCAAATACTCCTGCGTCATCGATACCTCCGCTTTTGATAAAACGTACAAATATAAATTTAAACACCCTCTAACAGATTCGATCCTTAGCCTCTAACCAGTCCTATAACACAAGGCGCAGTTATCCGTTTAGAAGAGTCGCTTTTATTAGGAACTTAAGTAGAATTTTAGGCATGGGGCCCAATACAAAACCAAAAACTGCAAGCGATGCCTCTGAGCAAAATCCAGAGGACAACGGGCAGGTTTTTCATTTTCCCTCACGTCACACAACGCACAAGGCACTTGCAGATTGGGTTCACAAAATGACCGAACTTTGCCAACCCGCCGCCGTTCACTGGTGTGATGGTTCGGAAGAAGAAAACAAAATGCTGACAGAGCTCTTGGTAGAGAATGGAACTTTCATTCGATTGAATCCTAAGAAGCGCCCTCACTCATACCTGGCTCGTTCAAATCCCGCAGATGTTGCGCGCGTAGAAGATCGGACCTTTATTTGCTCACTCAAAAAAGAAGATGCTGGCCCCACGAACAACTGGATGGACCCAGCTGAAATGCGCACTCTCCTCAACAAAAAGCTTGCAGGCTCCATGCGCGGTCGCGTGATGTATGTGGTTCCTTTTTGCATGGGCCCGCTTGAGTCTCCTCTTGCAAAAATCGGAGTCGAATTGACCGACAGTCCCTACGTCGTTGTTAACATGCGCATCATGGCTCATATGGGCGCGCACGTTTTGCGCAGATTAGAAAACGAAGTTGAAAACCAACTTATCTGCAAACGCGATGGATGCGGTACGTTTATTCCTTGCCTGCACACTGTTGCTTCTCCTCTGAGTGAGGGCAAGCAAGATTGCAATTGGCCTTGTAACGACGACAAATACATCGTGCACTTTCCTGAGACTCAAGAAATTATTTCTTACGGATCGGGTTACGGCGGCAATGCCTTGCTCGGAAAAAAATGCGTTGCCCTTCGCTTGGCTTCTACCATTGCACAAAAAAATAACTGGATGGCTGAGCACATGCTCATTTTAGGCTTGCATGCTCCCAATGGAGAAAAAACTTACGTCACAGCTGCGTTTCCTTCTGCGTGCGGTAAAACAAATCTTGCGATGATCGTGCCCCCCGAAAAATATCGCAAAGAAGGATGGAAGACGACAATCGTTGGTGACGACATTGCTTGGCTTTGGCCACACCAAGACGGCAAACTCCATGCGATCAATCCTGAGACGGGATTTTTTGGCGTGGCCCCTGGCACTTCATACGATACAAATCCTATCGCGATGGACTCTATGAAGACGCATACAATTTTTACAAACGTTGCGCTCACCGACGATGGTGACGTGTGGTGGGAGGGCATGACAAAGGAGCCACCCGCTCATCTCATCGATTGGGCTGGCCAAGATTGGACACCAGACTGTGGTCGCAAAGCAGCTCACCCAAACGCTCGCTTCACTTCGCCTGCTCACCAATGCCCCACGATTGATCCCGACTGGCAAAATCCAGAAGGTGTGCCTATTTCTGCTATCATTTTTGGAGGCCGCAGACCCGACACCATGCCCCTCGTGCATCAGGCGCTCAACTGGGAACACGGAGTATACATGGGAGCAACGATGGGAAGCGAAACCACGGCGGCAGCAGCAGGCCTTGCTTCGGGCGTCAGACGCGATCCTATGGCCATGCTTCCCTTTTGTGGCTACAACATGGGCGCCTACTTTCAGCATTGGCTCAACTTTGGGAAGAAAGTTAAAAATCTTCCCAAAGTTTTTCATGTAAATTGGTTTCGCAAAAATAAAAGTGGAAAGTTTATTTGGCCTGGATACAGCGAAAACATGCGCGTTCTCAAATGGATTGTCGATCGTTGCCAAGGTCG
>CAYOWH010000129.1:0-4271 GCA_964407615.1 uncultured Bacteriovoracaceae bacterium
GCTTCTTGATAGCGCAAGATTTGGCATTCACTTTGATAGGGAACTTCTTTTTTTGTTGTTCTAAAAATAGCTTCTCGCACGAATTCGCGAATCAATTCTCTACTTGAAGTACTTGTAAATGTTTCGCGATCATAAAGAGGCTCACTGTCTTGGGCATAAGTATCCAAAACATTTAAAAGAGCCGGCAAGTTTGAATCTTTATCCTGCAAGCCCTTCGCCGCAGAAATCGGTACAACTTCTTTAAACTGAGGAAGAATTTTTAAACTTCGTTCAATCAAAGGAAGCAACTCACCTTTTTCAACAACATCAGCTTTATTCAAAACCAAAATCCAAGGCTGATCGGTTTTTTTGATTTTATCTTGCATCCAGTTGGCAACACGGTCTTCTTGAACCTTGTCCATCTCAAGATCGATCAAATCTTTTTCAAAACTTCGCGCATCTGCAATCCACAAAACAACATCCACATCACTCAAAGCTTCTTCCACAGCATTAAAGAAGGTTCTCTCAAGGGCTCCCTTTTGAAAATTGATTCCTGGAGTGTCGGTCAAAATAAGTTGCCCGCTCCATTTGCGACCTTTGTATCTTTGAATGACTCCCAATATTTTTTTACGAGTCGTTTGAGGTCTTGAAGATGTCGCACAAAGCTCTGCTCCCAAAAGCGCATTGAGCATAGTGGACTTACCCGCATTCGGACGCCCTAGTATAGCGATCTTCGCAACTTTGAATGATTCTTTTTTCTTTTCCATATTACCTTTCACTTAATCCTTGATTCTTTGAAGCGACTTTTGAGGCCAGCTTTGAAAGCAACAAAGACTCTATATTCTCTACTTGTCCGTTCGATAGCTTGAGCAAATCTTGCGCTGCTAAAAGAGTTGCCTCTTTTTTGCTCGCAGCTTTTGTTCGCAAAATTTCGACATCTCTAATTTTCAAACTCATTTCAAATAATCTCTTAGAGCCTGAGCGAGACTCCGCCACACATGTGTATACAGGAGCTTGCCCCCATGCTTGCTGACAAAGCTCTTGCAAGCGACTCTTGGGATCTTTGGGGCGCCCTTGTCCTGAAACTTCTTCTTTTAAAACGTTTATTTTCTCTGCAAAAAGTTTCTTCAAAAACAAAACACAGACTTCTAAACCCGCGTCCAAATAGAGAGCTCCCAAAATAGCTTCAAAAGCATCTGCCAAAGTAGACACTCTTTTACGCCCACCCATTCGCAATTCGCCCTTACCCAGTAAGAGCCAATCACCCATTCCCAATTGAGTCGCATAATCAGCCAGAGTGGATTCAGAAACAAATTGAGATCGAAGAGCCGAAAGCGTACCCTCATCTGCACTTGGAAAATCTTCCACTAATAACTGACTGATGATTAAATCAAGAACGGTATCGCCCAAAAATTCCAAACGCTCGTTGTTGTAATCCAACTGTTTTTCATGAGAGTAAGACCGGTGGGTCAGAGCCTCGGTTATGAGATTAACGTTTTTAAACTCATAACCTAGGGTCTGAACCACAGCCTTAAGGGCTGTGTTCATGAGAAGGTTTATAGAGGATTGGACACGCCATGTCGACTGTTTAAAAGTTCCGCGATGACGGCCCTTTTGGAACAAAAAGAGCCTCATAGAGGCTATAAATGGCTTTAAACAGCTTTTGAGAAGGTTTTTTTGAGGAACAGATGTTGCACATTGATTTGGTGGATTTATGGAAACATTAGCTCTTAGCAAATCCCTACGTAAAAGAATTTTATTAGAAAGTACTTTGTTGCTTGTGGCGGCCTGCAATCAGACCCAAAAACAAGCTTCACTACCATTTGATTCTGATAACATTCCATCCATAAATCAAAGTGATAAGACTCAAGAAAAAAATTCTTTTTTATTAGATACTTTATTTTCTAAAGAAGCGCCAAAATCAAAAGTTGCCAAATCGATGCTCAATAAAAGCGAATCCATCCCTGAAATTTTTGCAAACGCTCAAGGTTATTGGACAAGTACCTGCCGCGGCTTTCCGACAAAAGGAAATACACTTCGATCTGAAAATGATGTGTTTTTCTTAGAAGATACGAAACTCACACTTTTTAGTTTTTCTTTTCAAAATACAAAAAATTGCGAATTTATAGATGAAAAAGGCAATGTTATAAAAGAGCGAATTAAAAATGTTGAAAAACTTCAATTTAATATCGACAATCAAGCAGGTGATAGCGAATACAACCAAGCCCTCGCTCAAGATTTGATCGGAGACAACACAACAACTCCCAGTAACGTTCTTCTAATGGACGCTGTGTTATTACCTTTTGGAAGTGGAAAAAAAGGAAAAATTCTTTTTGAGATTTTTGAAGAAAACAACACTCAAAAATCTCAAAACAATTCACAAAAAAGAGCTTCTCTCCGACTCAAAATTGAAGAATGGACAAACATACTTCCCAAACGAATGGGCGAAGAGCAACAAGATCACATAAAAGACGAATTACTAGATTTTGCAAAAGAAAATAAATTGAGCGACCGAATTATTCCGTATACAAATAAAATTGCTCTCGAATCAAGCAACTCGGATGTCATAGAATACATAAAGAAAAACTTGAAGAATCAATGAGGTTCGCCAGCATGTTTTTCAGCAATCTCCAAGGCTTTTGAGATTAAATCAATCGAATACCGAGTCCGTTTTAAAAAATCCTGACGAAACTCTTCAGGGCTTCCTTTAAAAAAATAATCCCTTAGATGTGGAAAGAATTCCAAGTAACGCTCAGGAACACTTCCTAAAGAATCCTTCAAAAAACCGCTCGTAAAAACCTTAACCTCTGAATGTAGATCTACAAAATCAAGAGTGACGTAAAGTTGTTGAAAAGCTATTGTTGGATTTTTCTCAAGAGACTTCAAATGCTCTTGTAAGGATAAAATTTCCTTTTTCTTTACAAGTGTGCGTTGAGATAAATCTTTGATAATTTCCTCATAGCTATAAAGACGAGGCTGTATATTTTTCCGCTCTCCGACCACTCTCTGTCCAAGCAACTTAGAATTATTTAAGTGTCTGAGATTTGTCTCATAAGCAATAAGCTCATCTAAATGAAAAGAGGGATAGGGATTTTCACTATCCCTCCCATCTGCAATCATCAAACTGACAAGCGAATGAAAATCATTTTTTGCATGAATCACCTCATGCCATAACGTTTTACTTAATTGATTGGGATACAGAACATCCTCGAGGCCAATCACTATAGATTTTGTTAACGAATAATAAGAACCTGCTGCGTCTCGAAGGCGATCAAAATCAATCACCATTTTAACTCCGTATAAAGACCAAACCTTTTGAGCAATTCTTCCAAGACGACTTTCACCTCCGTGAATGACGTAAACATTTTCATTAAAACCTACGTCTTCAATAAGAGCGAATCGTGTTTCCTGTTTTTCTAAAATAGAAAATATCTTCTCTTTATTTTGGACAAAAACTTCCCCATGTTCGATCTTGTCTTTCATGTTTTGAGAAACAAACCGATCTCCATCTGCAAAAATTAACTCTTCAAGACTTTCCTGATTTCTCAAAAGAGGATCTTCGAGAATAACTCGGCAATGATTCGTGCCCGCAAAACTCAAAGAGCTTAGAAAAATAAAAATATAAAAATAAAAGTTCTTCAAAATACTTAACGAGCAAGCGGCCTAGGAGCATCTGGATCGTGAAGAGGAGCAACCGGCAATTCGGTCTTCTCTTGCAACTGATAGAGATAGTCTCTCACTTTTTCCATTTGCACTTGTGCTTTGTCACCAAAAAATCCAGGCAACGCTTGGTGCTCTGTCTTAGGATCATCAGGATTGATAGGCAACCAAAGCTGAGGCATGCGCGTGCCAGGCATAATTGCACCAGGATCTTTCAACCAAGTGACAACCCAATCCGGCCGTAATCTGTACTTGATATTTGCAAAATAAGGAGCCCCACCTGCTGGATCTACGTTTTGTGCGTGACAACCCAAGCACCCCTGTTGACTTATCATTGATTGAACTTGCTTGATCTCTTCTTGAGTTAAAGTTTTGTTTGCTTTTTGTATGTATGGATACGGTGCTTTGTCATAAGCCGCAAAGTACTTGGTAAGAGTCGTTGCCTCCTCATTAGACATGAGGAAGTTAGGCATTCGAATCTTCAACCAAGGACGTATCTTTACATTTGGATTAAGCAAGTAACCGTGCAACCAATCAGGCTGGATCTTTGCACCCTCGGTATTCAAATTAGGAGGACCTTCAGAACTATCAGCATAATGAGCCAAGACATGGCCTTGTTTTTTCTCAATCGC
>CAYOWH010000130.1:0-4247 GCA_964407615.1 uncultured Bacteriovoracaceae bacterium
TTTCAGGTTACCATTTCACCTGCGCGTTGACTGGGTATCGTATCAACAGTGAAAGTGGCTTCAATTTGCTAGAGGCAGCTCATCCTGGCCTCGTAAATCACTCGGAGGCACCACTTCCGATGGACTGCATCAAGTTTCCCGGGAGAAGGCAGTTCAGATGGCGTGTGCAGTCCAGCGTCGAAGCCCGCTGCCTCCAGGATCGCCATACCCGTCTTCACGCTGAACCTGCATCTCGGGCTAGCCGACGCCCCAGTCGCTGCCGCCCATGCGGCAAACCGATGGGAGTGCTCTTGGAGATCATATGCTTGCTTCATTGTGTCATGCTGCTTGCCACCGTTGTGGTGTCCATCTCGGTTAGTTCAGGCATCCCGTTGGACCGGTTTCTGGAATCGATTTGCCTCTGCCTCCGCCCATGTTCATAAGAATCTTATGCCTTACATCCGTCTAGTCCTCTGCGCCTTTTCGGCGTTACTGGTGGGCTGCGCGTCGGGTTCTTCTCATGCCTATTCGCCGGCTGCAACGAAGTATGACTTTCCGGCCACCACGGTGGGCAAGACTGAGACCGTCTATGCGGTGCCTGCTTATGTGCCTGCGGTCGCTTCTCCTGCACAGTCTGCTTACATTGCTCCATCCGCTGTCACCGCCTACGAGCCGACTGTAATCTCGGCGCCTGTCTATGGTGCGGTCGCCGAGAACGGATCTTACTACGGCCAGCCCAACGCCAACGGCGTCCCTAAGACCGTCGCCGTGGGCGGCTACTACCGAAAGGACGGCACCTATGTCCGCGGCCATTACCGCAGCGCCCCCGGCTCCAATCCGCCTTCGACCCGCCGACCTAAGTAATTATGCGCTAATTACGCTGGAGAAGGTGTCTCGGCCGAAAGACTAGCTAATCGGTTTTACCAGATTTTCGTAATGGTGCTTGGTCGAGGCAAAGAATCCGCAGCAGCTCGATTTAGCCGCACAGGTGTCACATGCTGGCAGGTACTCGTTCTTCCAGTCCGAGATGCTGCGCACGGCACAAGCCCGAGATTCGGTGCCAAGGACACAAAGAGGCAGGTTGTAGACCTTGGTCATGCAGCCTGCATTCCTGAGTATGCTGATGGCTTCCTCCAGTTTGGCGGCATACTTTTTGGGGTCCACCCATAGCGTCGTGAAATTGCTCTTCCCGAAGCCCATCGCCTCGAGACCCATGAAGGCGACATGGTCTACGAAGATTAGGTTCCTGGCGATGAAGCGCGCCAGGTCCGGCAGGCGGTCGACAGTGGCTGAGTGTAGTACGCAGCGGAGCTCAATTCGTATTCCGAAGCGCCTAAGATTTAGCAGTCCCTTGACGGTATCGTTGAAGGCTCCTTCTGCTTGGACGACGTAATCATGGTCGGCCGCATTGTCCGCATAGAGCGGAACGCCGAACATGAGGTCAGGGTGGCCGACCTCGGCAATCTTGCGTGTGAATTCCGCATCTTTGAACTGTCTGCCGTTGGAAAGGCAATGCACGGAGGCGTGCGGGACCATGTTCTTGGCACGCTTGAACAGCCGGATTAGGCCGTCTCCAAGGAGGGTGGGCTCTCCGCCGGTGAACCCGATCTCAGGTGTGTCCTGTTCCAGCAGTGAGATGGTTCGCAGCGCCTCTTCGATCAGGTAAGAATCGTCGATGTCTCTAGGGGGCTGAGAGCACATGACACAGTAGTTGTTACAACGTTCGGTCAGGAGGAAGGGGTTCTGCCGGTGCTTCTTTTTGACCAGGATGCGAGTAGAGCCGCTGTTTCGGAAAATGCGCAGGATGTCGCCTTCTTCGACGTGGCGGAGTTTTTCACTGATCAGGACGGTGGCTACGTCGAGTTGCTTTGCGGCTTCGAATGTCTCTTGATTTAGCGCCAAGATGGCCGAATGGCCTGTGACATGCACGAGGTCGTTCTGGCTTGCGGCCAGTAGTGCTCTGTCTCCTTGACGTGGAGGCGATCCAGGGAGGAATGCCTTGGCGATGATGGAATCTCCCTGCCCTAGGGAGTGGTGAGTGAGCGTGTCGGAAAGTGTCACCATGGTTATCTTCTCCAGGCCCAGGCACGGAAGAGCTTCTTGGTGAAATCATCTCCGTTCTCAAGTTTGTCGATGATGATCTTCATGAGGCCCATGTTGCGGCTGCAGAATCCGCTGAACGTCTTGTGTCCGACGGGATCCTGCTGCATCGCGATATGGTAGGCCGGATCGCTTCCGCACCAGTGACGGAATGCGCACTGGTCGCACCCGGGTGATCCTTCCTGCATGGATACGTCGAGGAGGCTTAGTAACTTTTCGCCGGCATAGACGGATTCGTAGGTGTCGGTGTCGAGATGGCCGAGACATAACTCTTCATTGCCCATCTCGGAGAGCATTCTTCCTTCGTCGCTGCCGTAGATTTTGCCGTTGTAGTTGAAGACTATGGCGCCGATGGCTGTGCCGCTGGGATTCTGAAGGTCGACGTAGTGTGTTCCGCTGTTGCTCAGCATCTTCTTCAGGAGCAGTCCGGCGTAGTACTCGTAGAAGGGGATGCCTTTGCGGTTTAGTTCGATGATGT
Organism: uncultured Bacteriovoracaceae bacterium; assembly: GCA_964407615.1. Lineage (GTDB taxonomy): Bacteria > Bdellovibrionota > UBA2428 > UBA2428 > UBA2428 > CANIGN01. The sequence continues at coordinate 2,558 of CAYOWH010000130.1, forward strand.
AGTCGAGGCCTTGCTGGTAGAACTTAAGCCAATCACTGGAGTCGTACTTCTTGAACGATTTCGTCTTGATCGCGAAGCCGTAAGGGGAGAGTGGGCGCAGGAATATGCCATCAAGTCCGAGTGATAAGTATTCGTCGACAATCTCCTTGGGCATCGAAAGGCTCTTCTGCGTGGTCGTCATCAACGCAGAGACGCGTTCGCGCCCAAGCCTTTCTTGGATCTTCAGAATTCCTTCTTTAGCTTTTTGGTAGCTGTTCTTGCCGGGGCGGGGCCTGTTTGCGTTATGGAGGCTCTCTGGGCCGTCAAGCGATGTGGAGAAGTGCACTTCATGCGCTTCTGCGAAGGAAAGGATGTCTTCGTCGAGCGGCGTAAGGTTGGTGGCGATGACAAAGGCTATGGTTTTCCCGTGCTCCTTGTTGAGTTCCTTCGCTCTTAGCACTACCCACTTGATGAGCGTGAAGTTCAGCATGCTTTCGCCTCCCTGGAACTCGATTTTTACGGCCTTTCTCGGGCTCTTGAACACCCATGAGAGCGCCTTTTCGGCGTGCTCCTTTGACATGTCGTATGAGCCCTCTCCGGTATTCTTTCGGGAGACCTGGCAGTACTGGCATGTATGATCGCACCTCAGTGTCGTGACGAAGATGTGGAGGCCGGTGAACTCCCGCAGGGATTCCTGCTTGGCCGCCACCTTGTTCGAGACTAGTTCGCCTGCCAGCTGCACGTCGTTGGAGACGGCCTGTATCGATTCAAGGTCCCTGTATATCTCCGAAGAGGTGGGAAGAGTTCCATCCACGACCAACTTCATGGATTCGGTCGGGATGGTCCTGAATTCTCCGGCTGGATTGACGACCAATGTCTTCCCTCTCGGCAGCCTGGCGAAGTCGAAGGGTAGAAGTCCGTATCCGGGTTTCTCGTAGTGGTCTACGTTCTTGAAACTAGCCCTGAGCTGGAGTTTCCGGAGCGGAGAATTTTGTCCTAGAATAGGCATGAGCAAGGATGAGCATCCTGAGCTGTTCTGTCCTTCCGCGGATTGTTCGACGAAGTTCCTCGTCATTGGCGGCGATCAGGTATTCGTCTCTGGCAGTGTCATCGGTGACATCTGCGGCAGGTGTGATCACTGCGATCCAAGAGTCGCCGACGTCGTCAAGTCTGACGGTCAGGATGTTGGCTAAACTATAAGAGGCCCTGAGAAGGGCCTCTTTGTCGTAAACGCCTTTGTTAAAGTGCAATTGCATCCCTTAGAATCCGGAAAAGTGGGAAGAGTGCGACGCGTGCGACGCGTGCGAAACGTGAGAGCTATGCGAGAAGTGACCGGCGGTCAGGTCGGCAGCGCCTTGATGAATGGCAGGGGACAGAGTCACGATCTGCTGGGACTTGTCCTCACTTTTCTGGGGAATGGGCATGGCACCGGTGCTGGCAGCGATGACGGTAGCGGCGATGATGGCGAGGCTGGGGATTTTCATGACAGTATTGTGCGGTTATTTTGCGTGATTTTTGATGGGGTCAAGTACCTAGTAGGTTTTGTCTTAAAGATTATATTAGGGCGTCTTTCACGCCTGCATTTTAAATGGTTTAAATGCTCGTTTTGCTGTAAGTGTCATTTCAGGTTACTATTTCACCTGCGCGTTGACTGGGTATCGGCTTAATTCAGAGAGTGGGTTTAATCTCTTAGAGGCGGCACACATCCAGG
>CAYOWH010000131.1:0-4191 GCA_964407615.1 uncultured Bacteriovoracaceae bacterium
GGCGCGATGCCTGATCGGGCGACGGCCCCAGCAGGCGAGGCTCTACTTCAGCCCGAAGTTTGTCGTTGCTTGGGCCCGTGTCACGCGGGCGGCCCCGCCGGCGCTGCTGCTAGCGGCCCTCCGCCGGCCAGTCGAACCCGCTCCGAATCCGCGGGCCGTCTCCGGAAAAGAACTTGTTCGCATCGGATGGACGCAAGTTTTCCAGGCCCCTGGCGCGCCCGGCCGGCAGTCACGCAGGCGGTCCGAGTCGGACCGTGACTCGGAGTCCGAGTCGGAGTCAGAGTGTCCGATACGGACACAGGACCCGCCGGGCAAGACTGGGGTGCAGTCACTGTGACGTACACTGACAGCTGACCGTGACGCTGACGCCGCAGCACTCTCAGTCTGACTCGGAGCGGAGTCAAAGTCGGCGGCCGGTAGCGGCATCCGCTTGGTGTCCCGTGACTCCCGCGACTCCTGGTCCAGTGACTCGCTGGTCCGGACTCGTTCAAGTTCCGAGGCTATTCGCAGCCGCAAACCGAATTAAAAAAAAAATACGATGCATCCCAGGTTCCTCGTGGCATTCTCCGATTACCAGACACGTTCCAGACTTTACCAGATCCCAATTCAAAATGGCACATTGTCTGTCCATCTGATGCATCTTCAAATATGTGCCCTCAGCAACACTGAGCAACTGAACAACTCTGCCTTCAAAAATATCACAAATGTTTGTGCGCCGGAATCAACAATTTTAACCAGTTGGTTGAAGACACTTTCGATGGCTAAGCGTCGTGTTTTCAAGCTGATTTTCCCACTTGATTTCTGTTCTTTCTTCCCAGCTGATTTCAAGCTGATTCCCAGCCCACGATTTTCGGCTGATTGACCCTCTCAGCTCTATTCCCAGCTGAACTTCTCAACTGAGTTCCCCGGCTGATTGAATTTCTGAAATTTTTAAAGCTACATTCCCAGCTGATCTCAAGCGGATCTTCCCAGCTGATCTTCTCAGCAGATCTTCCCAAACTGACTCTCAGCCTCTGAGTTTCAGCTGATCTATGCGCGCGCTATCTCTCTCCTCAGTAGACCCGAAGAGGCGCCTTGAAAAACACGGCAGGCCCCCTCACGCGTGCGGGGGCGGAAAAGGGAGGGAAATAGAGAGCGAGCGAGCCTGAGCGAGCGAGCGAGCGAGCGAGAGGCAGAGAGAGAGATGTTGAGTGAGCGAGAGAGCGAGCGAGCGAGAAGCGGCCCCGCCTCTCTCGCGCACGGACCCATCTCCAGGAATTCCAGACAGCACTTGATTGTAGCGTCGTCGAGAAGACCGCGGACGCCGACCACCCATGGGAAGATCTCCACTTGCCATCCTTCGTCGAGGTACGCCTGCAGTGCTTCCAGGAGTGGTGCATAAGTGCGCAACTTTCGTTCGAACGCTGCTGCAAGCTGCTCCGAGGAACAGTCCATTGGTCTGTTAACCTCGACAATGGCGATCTTCCGAAGCGATTGGGACACAAGTACCAGGTCAGGTTGCAGGCGACCAATACAGATCGTGCCATCGTGGTGCTTTGGGATGGGGCGGCCAGATGCCTCCATGCAGGTGACAGAGACCCGACTTAGCCGCAGGCCCGTGCTGGCCATAGGAGTCTCCTCGTGCAGTTCCCAGCTGTCATGTAGGCACTTCTTGAGGAGCGACGAAATCAGCTTGCGTACCTGGTTGTGCGCAGCAGTGCGGGCCTCTCGAAATTGCGGGCATACACAGGCGAAATGGGCCAGAGTTTCTCTGGTTCCCGGACAAAAGAGGCACTCTGCTGATGTTGTCTTGTTGATTCTGCAAAGGTAGGCCTGCACTGGATACTGATCGGCCATAGCTTTCACCCACACCCGGTATTCTGCCTCTCGGCACCGCGACACTGCTCGCGTAATAGTAGCTCCCTCCCTTTGGTGCACGAGCTGTCGGACAAAGGAAGTGCTGCGCTTACTGACTGCCCGACGTGTGTTAGCCCCTGCTACTTTTTTAATGAGACTCCGATTTGGGGCACTGTCCCTCGGGAGCGGTTTCTGGCACTGGGAGGCCAAGGCACGAACATGCGGCTGGACTTTCAGCCAGAGGGACCCATACTTCTGAGGGGCGGAGTAGACCTCCTGGACCTCTTCACCATAGCCCCTTTCTGCTAGCTCATCTGCTCGTTCATTCATCAGGCATCCTGTGTGACTTTTGACTTTCACGAGTCGTATCGGGTGCTGCCACTGGCGAAGCATGCGCAGAAGAGGGAAGATGATGTCAAAGTGGATGATATCACTGGGTAGGGGGTTGAAGTTTTTCTTCCCCCACTTCTGTAGTATATCCAGCAACACTAAACTGTCCATGAACACCAGCAGTGGGGCCTGCTGATTTTCAATCAGCCGGGTGAGCAGCTGGAGTAAGCCAGCTGCTTCTGCACGCAGTGTGGAGAGGGGACCGCCGACTCGAACAGCCAGCTCCTCGTCCGGCACAGGGTCTGTACCCACAACATATCCAGCACTCATGCGCTCATCGCGCCATCTCACCCCGCCATCGGTGCCTGCGATGAGTCCTGTCCAGCTGTGTCGGAGGGCATCTTGCTGGTGTTCTCGGTGCAGTCGTAGGGGCTCAGGCAGCTGCCCATTGTGCCAATGAAAGTCGTAACGACGAGACTCCCAGCTGCCCAACAAAGGAGGGATTATTAAAGGGGGTGCAGTGGATACCTGACGCACACCTGTGCCGCCAGTGGGTGGGATTTGCCAGAGCTGCGTCGCAAAGCGGGCTGGTAGGGCGTCCCACTTTGCATCACTCCAACAGGTGGCGTCGTGAACAACCAAGCTCTTTGCACTCAGCGTAGCACTCAGGCGAGCGCCGAGCTGGCGGAGCATCGCAACAGTGCTGAGTTGTGCATCTGTATGACAGTCCTGAAGGAGGACCCAGATAGGAGCTCTGTGGGTGGCCACTGTCGTCCAGAGCTGTGGATGAGCAGCTGGCTCAAAAGAGTCTAGCAGCAACAGTGCAGGGACCTGTGGCCACTCCTGTGCAGCTCCCAGCCATTGATCGCCAGCGAAGGGGGATACAAAGTGTTGGAAGTGCGGGTTGTGCGAGACTGCTCGGGTCCCAATCAGCAGCTCTGCTCCTGTAATTCTGCGCAGGCACGCGAGCAGGTGTCGACTCCAGTGCACCTGGCCATCAGCATCTGCACGTTGTTGGGCAAGGCAAGAGGCTCTCAGATGTTGAAGGAAAGACACAGATCGTTCTGACTGATCAGGTTGCCCCCCGTACAGCGCACGTAGCATACCAAATTGTGCTGAGTCCAGTCCCACTGAGCTGCGTCCCGGGGCGGTGATTAAGACGCGACCATTCCGCTGCAGCACCTCCCACCCAGCTGGGCACGGCAGTAGGGTAGGGAAGTGGTTCGAGAGGTCAAGAGTGACATTGGTTGGAAGGGGGTGGTCGTTCTGCCAAGGGTGAGGCCAAGTTAGCGACCGCGGAACAGGCTTCGCCCGTCGCCAACGAATCCGCCGCTGAAGCCCTGTGATGCAGCTCTGTCCGTCTGGGCCCATACTGAGCAGAGGGCGCGGGTCACTAAGGTCGCCCGTGTTGGGTTCGCTCAGTGTGGGATACCAGTCTTGTAAGTCTGCAAGCATCACGCGCCATCTGGGTCTACAGCAGGCGTCACGAAGCAAGTCAGTCGAATTTTCCCGCAGGGTATCACGGATCAGCGCTGCTGTGAACACTGCTAGACAAGCAGCCGATCGTGGCTCTGGTTGGAAGGTGCCAACTACAATAGACGCACCTGCCTGCACCTCCAATGACACCGGGTTGTATGGGGTTAGGCATTCCACCTGACAATAATTAGAGCCATCTGCAGTAAAGGAGAAGACCGCCCGGGACCGACACAAATGCTGCACTAGCTGGGCATCAGAAACCTCGCTAATCATTTGCTCACATGGAATACTCTCGTCGGGGAGACACTTCATCTCCACTTGACCCCCATCCAACAGCGCCACCTGACGACCTCTGATGCAAGGCGGTAGCACTCCATAGTATGCAGTGCATATCTCTGACTGCCAAGTTGTGCAGTCCCACAGCAGCTGACTCGGAGCATCGTGCGCCAGTGGGACAGAGGCGCTTGCCAAGCTCGGGTGGTGGTCTGCCATGTCCAGCCAGGAAGTTAATGAGGAGTATTCCTCCACAGTGAGTGAACAGTGCAGGCC
>CAYOWH010000132.1:0-230 GCA_964407615.1 uncultured Bacteriovoracaceae bacterium
GGTTGCAAGTTGGTTTGGCGGTACGGTGGAAACACGGCGCGCTGCGGATATGCGCTATGGCGAACAGGTTTTTGATATCGCCGTGCCTTTGGATCATGTCGCCTGGGAAGGGGCAGGGCTTGCCGATCGGCTGCGCGATGCCTTCCACGCACGGCATGAAGCGCTGTTCACCTATGCGCTCCGTCAGGAAGAAGTGGTGCTGGTGAATGCCAGGCTTGCGGTGATTGGCC
>CAYOWH010000132.1:240-4175 GCA_964407615.1 uncultured Bacteriovoracaceae bacterium
CAGCACCGGCAGGCAAGGAAGCGGGCAGCATGGTGGCGCCGCGTGGTGCGCGCCGCATCATGCTGGAAAGCGGCGCGGCTGAAGTGCCGGTCTATGATTTCGCGGCACTTGGCGCGGATCAGGCAGTGACGGGGCCAGCGATTGTGGAGAGCGATACCACCACCGTTTTGCTGCTGCCGGGTGACGCCGCGCGGATGGATGCGCGCGGCTGGTTGGAAATTACGCTGCCAGATCAGGTGTAGCGCCGAATGCGCTCAGCGCACAGGCACAGGCGGCGGTAAGGGCTGCGCTGGCGCGGCAGGTACCGCAGGGGCAGCCGCCGTTTCCGGCTTGTCGCTTGCGATGTTTTCACCCTGCCTGGCAGTCCATTGTCCGGCACCTTCCAATTGGCGGCCGGTCCAATTCATGGCGCGCCCAAATGCCGAGGTGGTTTCCTCAGCGGCCTTGCCCACCGCAGCGCCCGCGCGTTCGGTCAGGCTGCGTTCCGCCGGCGCGGCAGCAGGCGCTTGGGCGGGGGTTGGGGTTGCGGCTTGCGGTGCGGCCGGCGCCGCTGCGGGCGCATTACTGGCTACCGGGGCATCAGGCGCCACTGGGACCGGCGGTGGCAGGCTTTGTGCCAGGCTGGCGCCGCCAAGACCGAGCATGAATACGAATATCCAGAGATACATGCGTTCTACCTCCAAGAATTTTATATCGCCATCGCCAGAAAAGACGATGGCTTTTCAACCTTCATTTCACCTTAGCACCAGTATAACCCAAAAGGGCAGCGTTAAAATGGAAGCGATATGTTCTGTGGTGGTGATCGCGGCCATCAGCTTGGCGTCGCCGCCCATGGCGCGCGCCATCACATAGGATGTCGCGGCCGTTGGCAGCGCCATGAAAATCACCGCCGCCGCCAGCGGCAATGGTGGCAAACCGGCAAGTGTTCCCAAGCCATAGGTGATGGCGGGCATGCCCACCAGCTTCAAAACGCCCGTCAGCGCCTGGGTTGGCAGGCGATCCGTGAAGCTTTCCCATGACAGCGCCGCGCCAACACATAACAAGCCAAGCGCGACTGATGCTCGGCCCAAGGCTTGGATGGTTGGCTTAACGCCGGGCGGAAAACCGCCCAGGGCCGCAACGGTAAAACCCAGGATGCAGGCAATGATCAGCGGGTTCAGGATCAATTGCCGCAGGATCACCAATGGCTTTGGCCGGCCGCGGCTGCCATCCATGGCGAAGGCCAGCGTTGTGACGCTCTGCACAAAGGGCACGATGATGCCGGTGGCAACCGCACCGAAGCTGATGCCCTCAGCGCCGAAAATCGCCCCCACAATGGCAAAGCCCATCAGATTATTGAAGCGAATGCCGCCCTGTAGGATGGATGTCATGGCGGCATGCCCATGCCCCATGAAGCGCGCGAGCAGCACGGAAATCAGCGTGCCAGTGGCAAGCGCCCCCCAAATGGTGAAGGCCATGGCGCCCAACGGCAGGCTGGCGGGATCAAGCGCCGCCAGCGCGGAAAGAATAAGGCTAGGCAGCAGCACCCAATAGATCAGCTTTTCCATACCCGCCCAAACCGCATCAAGCGGCAGCAGCACGCGGCGCAGCAGCGCGCCAAGGCCCAGCAGCGCAAAGGCCGGCACAAAAGCATCAAGCCAAAGATTCATGCGTTTTCTTCAGCCGCCACCGCTCTGCACAGTCCAAGGGGATGGGTGCGGGGCTGTTGCGATGGAAGCCATGCACGCCGCTTCAGTTTGTCGCCGCGCGCCATGGGCCCGGGCAGCGGCATGGGCCAATACCAGCCGAGAAGTCCCCGGGTAGAATACCAGATCAAGTCGGCAATCCGGCGCTTGATAAAGCCAGACCTCGGCGTCGCCTTCGCGTCGGCGGAGTGCCGGCTCACCCAGGGCTGAGATCACGTCCTCAGGGTCGCGGCCTTGCAGCGAGGCGGCGGCCGCAGGTGCGTTTACCCCGGCACGGCGGGGCGTGCCTGCGCTAGGGGGGGGCGGTAGGGCAGCGCTTTGCGCATTGGCGGCGCCTTCGGCCCTTGGCGCCATGCCGATCGCGGCAAGGCTCGCTCTAGTGTCGCGTAGCGCCTGCTCCAGGCCGAGCGACGCGCCCTCAGCTTCGCCCTGTCGGCATCCTGGCGTCAGCACCAGGATTGCCATGATCAGGACAGCAAAGCCAAACGGTTCAACAGAAATAAAGCGCACCGAAAAAGGTAGCTTTGAAGGCAGCCCTTTCGGCGACATTCCTCCACGCACCGGGCGACGAATTAGGAGTCGCTGGCTTCAACCGCGCGCACGGGTGGCGCCACCGGCATGGGCGTGCTGGACGGCGTATCGCTGATCATTTCCATCCGCCCGGTAAGCTGCCCGCCATCTTCCACAGAAAGACGACGAGCGCGCGCCACACCCAAAACGCGGCCAGTAGCGCGGATGGTCAGGCTGCCGGATGCAATGAGCGTTCCGTCGAAAACACCGGCGATATCGGCATCTTCGACCTGTACTTCGCCCTTGAAGACGCCAGAATGGCCGATAGCCAATTCCTGGCACTGCAAAAGCTGGCTTTCCATGGTGCCTTCAATGACGATGCGTTCGGCTTCCGTCACGCTGCCCTGGATACTGATGCCCTTGCCCAATTGCAGCACGCGCTTTTCGCCTGCCTCGGCACGGCCAGTGGGGCGGCCAGTGGCGCCGGGAGCGGCAGGGCGCGCGCTGGGTGATGGCGTCATGCTTGGCTTCGATGTCGCCGCGGCTGCGCTGGCTGCGGGCGGCACTACGGCAGCCGGGCGGAAAGGTGGCACAGCCAAATCCGGATCACGCGCGGTCGGCACGCTTGATGGTTCCGGTGCTGGCGGAGTGGCGGCTTCATCCTTGCGACGGAAAAGCGACATTTTGGCCCCCTGTTGATTCGCGTTGCTGATGCTTCCGGCTAGCATGCGACTCTGCCGCGCCACAACGGTTGAAAAAAAGTTATCCCCCGCTTTGTGTAGATGCAGGCGCAAGCGTATCAAAACCACCAAGCCCGCGTATCAACAAATGCGTCGCTGCTGCGATGCCGATGATCGGCACACATAAATTGAGCAACGGCACCATCGCCATCAGCGCCAGCGCAAGGCCAAGGAACCATCCTTGCCAGCGCAATCGCTGCCAGGCGATGCGTGAATGCGCAAGGTTCATGCGCCTAAGCGCCACTTCACGCAGCAAGCCCGCCCCAAGCGCATGGGCGGCAATCAGCAGGGCGATCAACGCGCCAAAAATAGGGATGAAGAACAGCGGCAATAGCAGGATTTGCAGCGCCAGCAGCTTCACGCCGAACCAAAGGCCAAACCCCGCCTGCGACAGCACCGATGCCCCGGCGGGCGCCGCAAGCGCAGGGTAATGGCGCCGTTCCACCGCGCCCGCCACGCTATCGGTGAATTGCGCCGCGATGGCGAGTGCCACGGGCAGAAACAGCCACCAGCCAAGGAATACCCCCGCCGCCGCACCACCCGCCTGGGTAATCCAGGAAAGCCATTCCGGCCCGCCGGCCGCTGCCCAGCCCGCAAGCCAAGCGGCGAGCCAGATCAGCCCCGCCACCGCCAAAGCGGCGCCCAGCACGCCCAGTATCAGCGGGCGGCGAAAGGCGGGATCGCCTATTTGGCTAAGGGCCAGGAAAAGCGCTTGGGGCATGGTGGACGCCACCCTCGCCCAAGGCTAATCCCCGCGCAATCTTTTCCCGGAGCCCGGCCCATGACCCCCCCCAGCCTTGATATTCTTGGCATCGGCAATGCCATTGTGGATGTATTGGCCCGCGCCGAGGATCGTTTTCTGGCGGAACATGGCATGGCCAAGGGCGGCATGGCGCTGATCGGCACCGACATGGCCGAGGCGATTTACGCCGCCATGGGCCCGGGGATTGAAAGCAGCGGCGGGTCCGCGGCCAATACTTGTGCAGTGGCAGCAGGGCTT
>CAYOWH010000133.1:0-4153 GCA_964407615.1 uncultured Bacteriovoracaceae bacterium
CTTCATCTTTGAGAGATTTTTCAAGAGATCTTCCATAGGAAGAAAGTTGGTTTTTTGCGACCTTATCAAGATCCACTCCTAGAACCATGTGAACCCCGCCTTTCAAATCTAGACCGAGTCTCATGGCTGTATCCACCAAACCAGAGGGAAGTTTTTCTGCCTCAGGATTCCAAAGGCTATAAACAGTAGGAGCTAATAAATAAAAAGATAAAACGGTGATAAGTCCGCAAACCCATGCTCGAAATTTTAAAGCTGAATTCATGTTGCAGATCCTTCAAGACTTTTGAGGTCATTCAATTTTGAATTGACTTGGCTTCGAAGCATTTTGATTTCGGTTCCAGGAGAAATCTCTAGTGTCACCACTCGCTCGTTTAATCCGGCAACTTTTCCAATGATTCCACTTGTTGTGACCACTTCATCACCTTTAGAAAGACCTTTTTGAAATTCTTGAATTTGTTTTTGTTGCTTCTTTTGAGGGGCAATTAAAACAAAGTACAGAAGACCAAAAATCATGATCATCATCGGCAGCTGCATCATAAAAGGACTCGCAGGGGGCTTCGCGCCCGGAGCTGCTGGTGCACCCACGACAGGTGCCGCGGCTTCTTGAGCTAGAAGAAGAGCCGATGGAACGCTTGTTAAAAGAAAAGTAAGAAAACGAGCATATGATTTTCGCATCCTTTAAGAATTAAGTGGCTCCCCTGCATTTGTCCAGAGAGGCTTTCAAAGAGACATACGCTTTAAAAGAACTAACGCGGCGTAGCGGCTAAATTAAGATCTAAACATTAAAAACGATCCCCCTTTATAACGATTATTTGATTATTTCTTTTAACTCTTAAATCTCAAATACTTCTGTCAATTCTTTTGAGTCACTAAACTTCCAAATAAATCCATCAACCCAATAGTGCCAAAGCGTCACTGATAGGAAAAGAGGAACCAAAACATGGGAATAATGCCAGACTTTGTAACGATCGAGTAATTCAATTAAAAAATAAGCTAATCCCCAGGTTAAAGAATAAAAAAGCCATTGAATAGATTTCTTCGAACCTAAAATACGTTTTTGATAACGCCGGGTAAACGCTTGATACTGTAAATCATGTTGAATCGTTCCCAGAGCAACAAAAATGATTGCCGGAACCTTAGCCCAAGCCAAAAAACAAGCTTGTATGAGGAAAGAAAAAAAAAATAAATCCTTTGGCAGTGACTTAAAGTTTTTGTTACAAACGCGTAACAAAGATTGAAAGAGTAAACACAACACGACGACAAGGACGATACAGGCCGTTACGTTTATTAGAAGTGGGATAATCTCTAAGTAAAAAGTTGAGAAAAAGCGGCTAAACGATTGCCATTCACTCATATCGAAAAAACTGTAAAGGATGAAGGTCGCATAAAAAACGAAAACCTCAAACCCTAGATTAAGCAAATTTTTGGATATTTTATTTTTGTAATAATAAAGTTTCAGTAAGCCCAAGTTCTGGCGAACAATATGCCAGGTTCCAAAAATTCCAAAGAGGCTGTAAAAGACATTTTTACCACCACCGTAATAGAGCCCATAAGTTAGTATGACAGACAAAAAAATCGATATATTTACCCATCGAATTTGATTTTTAATTTCAACACCATGAGATCTCGAAAAAGTTTGAAAGACATGTGGAAAATCAAAAATAGATAAAAATAACAATCCACTAAAAAAGGTACCCTGTTCAACGCTTCCTAACTTTTGTGAAATAAATTGCCAAAAAAGATAAAAAAGGGGAGTAACCAAAGCTCCACCAGAAAAAAACACGAGATCCACCAAAGGATTACAAATCCACTTCAATCTTTATTAAGTTTAAACTATTTAAATAGGGTCGACATCAATAAAGAGTCTCAACTCCTGTAACCCCAAGCTGCAAAACACTTTTCTTTAAATGAAGCAAAAGTCTTGGACTCAAAGAAAAAACAAAAGTCGCTCTTTGCCAATGTAACCAAACCAAGACCCCTTCCTTCTGCGACGGAAGCCATAGAAAGTAATTATAAGCTCGTAATTTTAACGACTAATCAGGCTAAAACTTTCACCATTGCTGCGATTATCGCACCGTGCTAAAAGCGATTCATGCAAAAATTGCACGTTTTAATCTTTTCTTTTTTTCTAACTAGTTTTTTGTTTGCACAAAACTTTCAAGTTCAATATCCAAGCGGACGCCTTGAAGTAGGTCCAAATGTTGACCCAAGCAGATTCAACGAAAATGTACAGTATTGGAAGATCTCCTGTACCTATACTGATGGTTCTGTTGGAAACGGACTTCTTATTGAAGATACATATGAAAAATTAATGAGGTCTAAAAATAATACCATTCGGGATAACAGGACTTACAATGCGTTTTTCAAACTCGACAATCAAATTATCTGGGGCACTCCTACTGCCGTTCTCGAAGAAAGCAGTGAGAAACATCCTCATCTTTTGGCAAAAGACATGTCTGATGCTTTGACCACAGCTCCTAACATACTTATGAAGTTAGGAAGATTACTTAATTTTAGCGCTCAAAATCCCAGCATACGAAGCAACCCCTTCACTCAAAATATTCTCCTTCAAAACAATCCCTTTGCAGATATTGGTTCACGCGTTGCTGATTACACGTCTCTCCTAGAACAAGCTAAAGAATTGTCGCAGGCTTTTGATGACCGCATTGCAAGTTCCTTAAATAGAAAAATTGATTTTGTAGAGAATCAACTTAATAAAGTTATGGATGCTCATGAAAAATACGAAGACTCACTATCCAATAACCCTCAAGAAATTACTCAGGAAAAAATTCTATTTAAAGATTCTCGCTCGATATTTATTTTAAAAAATAACGAACTTAGTCTTTATCGAGTTGAGAATGGAAATATCACATCCAAAAAAGCCAACTATGGTTTAATACATAACATTTACTTAGAAGACTTAGACGAGTCTTCATTTAGAGTTTATAGTGCAAATGATTCAAGCACGCATTTCACTTTTCACGACCTTAATCACGTTAAAAAAAGATTTATTGAAGAAGGCGTCGTCTACAAAGCATCTGCTCAAAAAAACTTACCTTCTATCGACTCGTCGCCAAGCAAGAATCCGAACGATCGAATACCACTAGCAGTTATAGTAACCTCAACAGAAAGACCAGAACCTCGCAATGATCCCAAACCTCGTGTGCCCGCTGTCCCTAGCGAAGATGAAAACAAGAAATACACTCCGCCTCTTCGAAGAGGTGGATACGGGGCATCTTCTGCAAGATAAATTTATAAGGAACAGGAATTGAAATAATTATGCGTTTCTTTAAAACAGGCCTCATCATCTTTACACTTTTTTTGATATCTAATATTTATTCTCAAAATTTTTCTACAAACGAAACTCCTTACCTTCAAAACTCTAAAGCTGTACAAAACGAACTTCGACGAGAGGATGCTCCCAACTCAGCAAAATACAAATTTGTTTTTAGTACCGAAGCAGATCCCACAAGCCAGAGAAGCTTTCTTTGTTTTTTAAGAACTCAATTAGAAAATGGTGAAGAACTCGATTCCGAATATGTTCTTCTGTCAGTTAAAAATTCAAGCGAATCCTTGATTGTAAAAACTCTTTTTAGAGATACCTCAATTTATGGAATTAGATACGCTCGAGGCTTTTTTAAAGCTCGCTTGAGCAACGAAGAACTAAGAATCATCTATAAAGCATTTGCAAAATACGAACTCACATTGATGAGCAAAGAAGAATTTAGAGAGTATGCTTTTTCCTTGTTAGACGAAAACAAAAACTCACAAGACAAACAAGATCAAGAACACTTTAAAAACCTAAAATGGGTTTTCGAACAAATCCTTGGCCCAAATTGGCAAAAAAACTAATTTTATTTTTAGCTCTCATAACCCCAAGCTGCAAAACACTTTTCTTTAAATGAAGCAAAAGTTTTGGACTCAATGCTCGCGCGAACTTTTTTCATAAGATTCAAATAGAAAGCAATGTTGTGCATGCTTCCTAAAATGCCGCCGTTGATTTCATTCGTGTGATAGAGATGGCGAAGATAACTTTTTTCGTAGTTCTTACAAGTAAAACAATCGCACTCTGGATCAAGGGGCTCAGTCGAGAGAGCGTATTGCTCGTTTTTAATTCGAACAACCCCGCGACTCGTAAACAAACTTCCATTGC
>CAYOWH010000134.1:0-4069 GCA_964407615.1 uncultured Bacteriovoracaceae bacterium
CTTAAAGCCCATTCTCGATTAACCGCTTTGACAAAAGCTTCGGTATTTCCTGCTTCAAGATAGCCGTGCATTTCTTCTGCAAGATCTCGAATTCCCTCAAGAGCCGTGCGAACTTTTTTATTTCCTTCGTGATATTTTTTAAAAACATCCCAGTTATTAATTCCTGAGTGGTGAGGTTTTCCTGTGTGGATTAAAGCTGAGCGATTAGCGAGCTCAACCCCCACTTGATCACTGTATCGACTAACTTTTTTAGCATCTGCTGAAAAGGAGCAACTTAACAAACCGCCAAACAAAGCAGGAAGAGCGTCTTGCTCTCCCGCAGGTTTTTCAATTTCTGCCGCCTCTAAATTAAAGTTTAGAGCATGAACCTTCCAAGGATCGGTTTCTAAGTTTCCACTAAGATCATGAATCGCTTTAATCAGAGTAGCTCCTAAAACAGAAGAACCTCCAAGGCCCGATCCTGGAGGAGCATCGCTTTTCAAAGAAAGAGTCCAAACTCCTGATGAAAGATTTAACTTTTGAAAGGTGTAGTAACAAAGTCGATGCACCCATCGAAGAGGATTTTGCTTCGTCGTCTTTTTTAGATCACTTGCAAGAGCTGATAAAGAAGAATGCTGAGAGCGAGTTTTTAAATCAGAACTTTCAACTTTTAAAGAAAACTTACTTGACGGCTCATAGGAAATCTCCAGGTGAACATTTACGGGAATAGCCATGTTGATAACCCGAGCAAACCCTAAGTGGCAATAAAAGGGCCATAAATCCGTAGTTCCCCCCACCCAATCTACACGACAGTGTCCGGAATATTTTCTAACTTCCATTGATTCATTCACAAGTTTATTTTTTAAAGCGGCCATAGAAGTTCCTTTTCCAAATACAATGCTGTGGCTTCACCCAGCAAAACCAAAACAGAATTTGCGTAAAAAATTCCCGTCGCACTTTGAGTGGATCTCATGTCGACTGTTTTTTTTGCCATTAAGGTAAGAATAGCGGGAGCAAGCAAGCCCCACAAAACTCTCGACGCAAATAAGATGACGCCAAAGGTGCCCATTCCCATCCATGTATTTCCTTTCACAGCAAAAAAATCGCTATCTCCTGTGAATTGAAATCCCTCTTGAGGGACCTTCATCAAAAACAAAGCACCTCCGACCCACACAAAACGAAGAACTATTGAAGCAAGTGCCATATTCGAAATTCTTTTAAACTCTCGAATATGAATATTAGGAACATTCAAATACCAATGTCCTAAAAATTGCCCAATAAAAGCTCCGCCCAATACCCAAGAAGATAAAATAAAATTACTTCCAAAAATTATTCCTCGACTTTTAAAAACAAGAGCAGGAACAAGAACATAAATAAAAACAGCCAAAAGACGAAAAATGAGAAACTTTCGAGACAAATAAAGACGTGAAGCGATCAATAATAAAGAAACCCAAAGAAGATTTTGGTTTGGAAGATCCACAAAATAAGCACTGGCAAAAGCAAAAGCGGCAAATCCTGCCGCAAAGCGAAAGGAAACCTTCAAAAAGTCTTCTCTGCTCTCATTTCGAGAAACAAAAAAAATAAAAAAGTTCCATCCCCAAAGTAATCGAAAGAAGAATTCAAAAGCCAAGATTGCCATGTTAGGCTTTAGCTTAGTCCTATTTTTTTGGAGTGTAGAATGTTACCAAGCTTAGTTTTTGATTTTCGCTTCTTTTTTACAATTATTTGCGCAGGGCTAGCAAGCGCTTCAGCGGCTAAGGCCTTCCACAAGTTGATATCCATCCTCAAAGCGATGAAAAAAGAGGACCTCACACAAGACGTTCAAGAAAGATTACGCATCTTTGGATTTAACGTCCTTGCACAAAAAAAGCTTTTCAAAGATTTCTGGCCCGGTCTTCAACATACGATCATTTTTTGGGGCTTTATCATCATCACGATTGGAACCACTGAACACATTATCGAGGGAATTTTTCACGGTTTTAGTTTTCAATTTCTAGGCCCTATTTATAGCGCGATTGTTTTTTCACAAGACATTTTTCACGTCCTTATTCTTCTTGCTGTCCTCTATGGCTTCTATCGAAGACTTATTTTAAAGCCCGCTCGCCTACCAAGTGATCCTGCACACAAAAAAGAAGCTCTCTTTGTTCTCACCCTTACAGGCACTCTCATGCTTGCAAATATGGTTACCTTTTCTGCGTATGTTTTTGCAGGATACGAGCATGCTGCTGGCTACGCGCGACCTATCTCTACATTATTAGCTCAAATATACGCTTTCTTTGGATGTAGTCCTGAAAAAGCTATGCTAATCGCACACGCTGGATGGGCTGTTCACTTGGCAACAGTTTTTTATTTCTTGCACTACATCCCTAACTCAAAACATCTTCATATCATCACAGCAGGATTTAATTTTTTCTTTGCTCGTCTTGATAACAAGGGCTCATTCAAACCCATTGATTTTACAAACGAGAGCATCACTCAATTTGGTGTTGCTAAAATTCAAGACTTTACCTGGAAAGACATTCTTGATTCCTACACGTGTACCTCATGTGGACGCTGTAATGAATTTTGCCCAACAGCCACAACAGACAAACCCCTTCGCCCCATGAAATTGATTGAAGACATCAAGCATTACGCTCTTGATTTTGGGCCTCAAATTGCGAAAGACCCCAATTTTGAACCTCCGATGAAACTTGTTTCTGATGAATCGGGAATCACCTTTGAAACTGTTTGGGCCTGCACAAGTTGTAGAGCCTGTGTAGAAGCGTGCCCTGTTGGGATTGAACACATCGATAAGATTGTGGATATGAGAAGAAATCTTGTCATGATGGAAGGCAATATGCCTGCGGAACTTCAAAACACTTTCCGCAACTGGGAAAACCAAAGCAATCCATGGGGAATGTCTCAAGATACACGTGCGGATTGGTGCCGTGACATGGGAGTAAAAACTCTCGCCGAGCACCCCACCGCAGAATATCTTTATTATGTTGGATGTGCGGGTAGCTTTAACGATCGCAACAAAAAAATATCCACGTCTCTTGTAAAAATCCTTCAAGCTGCAAATATCGACTTTGCGATTCTTGGAAAAGAAGAACTCTGTAACGGAGAAACAGCTCGTCGTGCGGGAAATGAATATCTCGCAAAAGTCATGATCGATGCAAACATTGAAGTCTTAAAGCGCTACAACGTGAAAAAAGTTCTTGCGACCTGTCCTCACTGCTTTAACACTTTGAAAAACGAATATCCTGAGTTTGGTTTTACTGCCACAGAAGTTGTTCATCACACGGAATTCATTCAAAGCCTTGTGGATGACGGCAGACTTAAGCTCAATGCCTTGAATAAAGAACAACGTATCGCCTTCCATGATTCTTGTTACCTAGGCCGATACAATGAAGTTTACGAAGCTCCTCGCTCAACACTTAAAGCAATTGAAGGCGTAGAACTTGTCGAGATGGCTCGAAACAAAACTAAGGGCCTTTGCTGTGGAGCAGGCGGAGCGCGCATGTGGATGGAAGAAAAAATCGGCAAGCGAATTAACGTTGAACGTGTGGAAGAAGCTCTTGATCAAAAACCAGACGTTATAGCGGCTGCTTGCCCCTTCTGCCAAGTCATGGTCAATGACGGTGTGACAGAAAAAGGCAAAGACAAGGAAGTCCTTGTCAAAGACATCGCGGAAATCGTTGCCGATCAGTTGAATTAACTGTTTTACAAAATTCAGATTGAATTTCTTTTCGAATCTTCAAAGGAATTATGTATTTTTGATTATCTGAATTAATAAACCCATCTGGGTTAAGAGTATCCCTAATAAAAGATAAACTATAATGAAAGGTACCTAAAATCCTTTTCTCTTCTTCATATTCTACGATCATAATAATCGGTCGCGCAAAAACATCTCCCCATAAGTTCAAAAAATTAAAATAGTGTGAAAAATTTAATTCTTTTTTTTGTATAAAATTATTTATTTTCCAATTCCCGCTGTACATACGGGCATTACCCACTGACCCCTCGAAGACCTTTTCTTTTGGAAGTTTGTGAAGAGATTTCTTATATTTAATTTCTTTAGAAAGCTGATTCACATACATATTAAGTAAAA
>CAYOWH010000135.1:0-4006 GCA_964407615.1 uncultured Bacteriovoracaceae bacterium
CAAAAAGGCTTGAGAGCGAAAAGAAAGCCTAAAGAGAGTTTAATTTGATGAAGTCTCAAGTGGCAGAACTAATCACTATTGGAAATGAAATCCTAGATGGCAGAGTGATAGATACAAATCGAAGTTACTTTGGTCGCGAGTTAAAGCTCTTAGGGTTTGAAGTTCGATACGCGCAAAGTGTCGATGATGATTTAGAGCGTATTGTATCTGCGTTTGAACTGGCCGCACAAAGAAGCGATATCGTTTTTTGCACGGGGGGATTGGGGCCCACATCCGATGATTTAACAGCAGAGGCTTTTTCCAAATTTGCAAAAGTTCCCTTTGAGATGAACAAAGATGCTGAAGCTTTTGTTCGAAGAGTTTTGGCAAGTCGCAATCGAGAGCCCAACGAAAGTCAGCTCAAGCAAGCAAAGTTGCCACGAGGTTGTGAAGTGATTGAAAATTCAGTGGGCACCGCGCCTGCTTTTTCGTTTGTGACAAGTCGTGAGCCAAAAAAATGCGAATTTTATTTTTTCCCGGGAGTTCCCAAAGAATTAAAAGCGATTTTTGAAAAAAATGTTCGTCCTAAATTTTTAAACTCATCATTTCGCACTTATACATGGGCAACTTGCTTTACTGCAGAGAGCGATCTCCAAGAAAAATTAAAGGTTGTTGAAGCTGGGCTTTCTCCTTTTAAACTCGGATTTAGAACACACTTCCCAGAGAATTTCGTTGCCTTGATGGGAAACGTAAAAAGCAGAGATGAAGAAACTCACTGGAGTGAATCATTAAAAAAAATTGATCAAATTCTTACGCCGATTTCTTATCAAAAAGGCTCGTCTCTTCCCTCGCTTGAAGAAAAAATCATCACCGAACTTGAAAAGAAACATTCAAGGCTTTTACTTGTTGAATCTTGCACAGGTGGATTGCTTTCAAGTTTACTCACTGATGTCTCGGGAGCTTCTGCTGTTCTCTGGGGTTCGCAAGTTTGTTATGCGAATGAAGAAAAGATTCGCTTAGGCGTTGATCCAGAAATTTTAAAAAATCACGGAGCAGTTTCTGAAGAATGCACAAAGGCACTTGTGCAAAGTGCTTTGCTTCGCTTGTGTGAAGATTCTGTTAAGAATTCGCGTTTTTTGGTGACACTTTCTACAACTGGGATTGCAGGTCCGAGTGGGGGAAGTGAAGAAAAACCAGTGGGGCTTTGTTGGTTAGGTCTTGCGATAAAAGACCAAGAAACAAAAAAGATTCAGGTATTTACCGAGAAAGTCCTCGCTTCAAAGTTTTATGATCGAAGCATGATGAAGCTGTATTTTGCCAAAAAAGCTCTGCATTTTTTGAGAGCCAATTTTTTGAATTCTACTTTCTAAATAGCGAATTTTATAAAGATTCTTTTTTTCTTCGCCGATAGAATTAATGTGAAGAAAGATGACTCTTCTTTTCAGCGGGTGAGCGCAATTATAATGGGCGACACTCTTTGTGCAAATAAAAAATATAAAGGCCCAATTTTTGCTCGTAAAAAACCGCTTAACTACAAGTCTTTGTTTTATACTTTACTACTTGTTGGCGCCACGATTTCTTGCTGGGAGTTGGTACGTCGTCAAGCTCCCAAAGTGATGGCTGAAGTTTCGCACTATTTGGAAGGCAGGAAAATAGCAAGTGAGCAAAAGCAATCCCATTGATCTAGGCCCCCTTGATCAACTCATGCGAGATCCCTCCATCACCGAAGTTATGGTGAATGGCCATACAAGAATTTTTGTAGAAACCAAGGGAACTATCAAATCGACTCCTTTGAGTTTTAATAGCGAAGCGGATCTTCTAAAATTATTTCAAGCAATTGCGCAATCTCTTGGCAAAACATTAGACGATAAAAATCCTACTCTGGATGGAAGATTGCCCGATGGTTCCCGAGTGAATATCGTGATTCCACCCGTTGCCGTAGATGGGCCTTCTTTAACAATTCGAAAATTTTCTCCCTTTGTTTTGTCCTTAGAGCAGCTGATGGGATCGGGTATGTTTGATGAGCGAATGGCTTATTTTTTAAATTGCTGTGTCAGCGCTCGGATCAACATGGTGGTGAGTGGGGGAACGGGATCGGGAAAAACAACATTGCTCAATTTTTTGAGTTCTTTTATTGATCCCCAAGAAAGAGTTGTCACTATAGAGGATACAGCGGAGTTGAAAATTAAAATTCCAAATCTTGTTCGCTTAGAGTCGCGGCCAGGAAATTTGAGAGATGTTGCTCCAATAACGATTCGTCAGCTTGTGATCAACGCGCTTCGTATGCGCCCTGATCGAATTGTGGTGGGTGAGTGTCGAGGCAGTGAAGCCTTGGATATGCTCTTTGCGATGAATACAGGCCATGAGGGAAGCATGACCACGATTCACTCAAACAGTGCGCGCGATGCGCTGAGGAGAATAGAGTCGATGGTGATGCTTGCTGGGTCGGATCTTCCTCTTCGAACCATTCGCGAATATGTTTCGAGTGCGGTTCAGTTAGTTGTGAATGTGCAGCGCGGGCCTGATGGAAAAAGAAGAATTGTTGAAATGATTGAAGTATCTGGGATGGAAGGAGAGGTCATCACCACTCAAGAAATCTTTCGCTTCAATTACAAAGAAAATCGTTTCACGACGCCTGGATTTGTACCACGATTTATTAGTAAATTTCAGTTAAGAAACATTGCCTTTCCACCCGACTTTTTTTCAGATCGATATAAGATCACTAAAAAAGCTTCATGAAAAAGTTATTTGTAAATCTTTTTCTTGGGCTTGGATTTTTGCTGAGCACAGCTGCGTATTCTGCGGATCAAGCAAACAACAAAGCCTCACTTTCTGATCTTGAGGCTTTTGTAAGCAACTATCCAAACGTACAAAAGCTCCTAGGTGATAGCGATGGACTAAACAAATACCGCGAGCTTCTCAAATCCTACATGGGATACAAGGGCGATGAGTTTGATCCTGTCTTTAAAAAAACCATAGAACAAATGCACAGTCTCGTTAAAGAAGTTCCCAACTTTGCAGACCAGATATGGAAGAACCAAGCGTCAGGAGAAGCTGTCATAAATATTCAAGCCTCTTCTGTTGCGCGAAGTGGAATAGAAACAAAACTCACCGTGCTCGAAGAGCGACTTGCGGAACAAAGAAAAATTTACGAAAAAGAGGCTCAAGATATTTTAAAACTCACTTCTGATGAGCAAACCAAAAAAGCTCAAGAACTTGCAGATACTGCACGTGCTCAATTAGCTAAGATTGAAGCCCGTTATCCAGATGACATCAAAAATGCCTCTCGAAGTAAACTTACCAGCGCGGGCAAAGATAGCGAGCTTGCTCAAGCAAGACAAAAACTAGCTCAAGAAAGAAAAGATTTTTTTCAAAATAATCCCCAACTACGTGCACTTGTTTTTTTTATTAAATACAAATTAATGACCAAAGAGTCTTGGCTTGATCGCTACCGAAGCCCCTTTGCAGAAGATTCCCTTCAGGCACTCGAAGATATGCGAAAACTAGAAAACATTGATGCAGAGTTAGGTGATTTAAAAGTTGATCCTCTTATCAAAGCAAGCATCAAATATTTACCTACAGACGAACTTTACAAAAAACAACTTGAGGAGTTTGAAGCTGCAAAAGACATCAAAAAACAAATCAATAAAACACAAGACCCCAAAATAGATCCTAAAATAATTTATCAGCAGAAAAAACAAGCTTGGCAAAGTCTACAAGGTGCTTACCAGTTGGAAGTTGTGGATTTACCTGAGCAAGGCAAGTTTTCTTTAAGAGAACAAAACTCAAAAGACATTGCCCTTCGCCCAGTAAGAGCTTTACATGCAGCCTTCACAGGCCACCATACAAGGGAATGCGTTGGAGGAGCGGGTTGCAAGAGCCTCACTCCAAGAAGATGGGCATTGAGTGCTCTCAATGGTGTAAGGACTTATATGGCCGAAAAAGGT
Source organism: uncultured Bacteriovoracaceae bacterium (assembly GCA_964407615.1). Classification (GTDB taxonomy): domain Bacteria; phylum Bdellovibrionota; class UBA2428; order UBA2428; family UBA2428; genus CANIGN01. The sequence goes on from CAYOWH010000135.1 coordinate 3,927, forward strand.
GGCACCTTTGATGGAGCCCTCAGGCTGATTCGAGTGGAATCTCCAGTTGGCTCTGGTAAGTACTACGACGATGTCGATGC
>CAYOWH010000136.1:0-3924 GCA_964407615.1 uncultured Bacteriovoracaceae bacterium
ATTCTTCTATATGAATTGAAGTATATTTATCAGATTCAACTAACTTTTCTGAAATCAAAATAGAATCTTCAAAATTATAACCATTCCAAGGCATAAACGCTACTAATACATTTTGGCCAACAGCTAATTCACCCAAATCAGTTGCAGGACCGTCAGCGATCACTTCGCCTTTGGTCACGCGGTCACCGAGTTTGATGATAGGACGTTGATTAATACAAGTGTTTTGGTTTGAACGACGGTATTTAGTGAGGTTGTAGATATCTACCTCCGCACCTGAACCATCTTTGCGTTTGCCTTCTGTGCGAACCACGATACGAGAAGCGTCAACCGCCTCAACGATACCATCTGATTTTGCAACAACCGTTACACCTGAGTCAGAAGCCACAACACGCTCTACACCTGTTCCAACAAGTGGAGTTTGAGGCACGAGAACCGGAACCGCTTGACGTTGCATGTTCGAACCCATGAGAGATCGGTTGGCGTCGTCGTTTTCTAAGAAAGGAATCAACGAAGCGGCAACAGAAACGAGTTGGTTCGGACTTACGTCCATCAAGTCAACGTCGTCAGATTTTGCAAGAGTTGGATCACCGTTACGACGAACTTCTGTGAATTCTTCTGCGATTTCACCTTTGTCGTTCATCGCCACGTTTGCTTGCGCAATTGTGTGATTTTCTTCTTCAAGTGCTGAGTAGTATTGAACTTGATCTGTAATTTTTTTGTTATCAACTTTACGATAAGGAGTTTCTACGAATCCGTAGTCGTTCACTTTTGCAAATGTTGAAAGAGAAGAGATCAAACCGATGTTTGGTCCTTCAGGAGTTTCAATCGGACAAATACGTCCGTAGTGAGTGACGTGAACGTCGCGCACTTCGAAACCAGCACGTTCGCGAGTTAATCCACCAGGCCCGAGGGCTGAAAGACGACGCTTGTGTGTGATTTCTGAGAGGGGATTTGTTTGTTCCATGAACTGACTGAGTTGTGAAGATCCGAAGAATTCTTTCACAATCGCGTTCACAGGTTTTGCGTTTACAAGATCGTGAGGCATTTGAGTTTCAATTTCTTGAAGGCTCATACGTTCACGAACGGCACGTTCCATACGAACGAGACCAACGCGGTATTGGTTTTCTAACAACTCACCCACAGATCTTACGCGGCGGTTACCCAAATGGTCGATATCGTCCACCATGCCCTTACCGTTTTTGAGGTCGAGCAAGTGACGAACAGTCGCCACGATATCTTGGTTGGTGAGAATCGTTTTATCGAAAGGAATATCTTTGAAGTTGAACTTGTGATTGATCTTGAGACGACCCACTTTTGACAAGTCATAACGAGCTTCATTGAAGAAGAGGTCATGAAAGAGGTTAGTCGCAGATTCAAGCGTTGGAGGATCTCCAGGACGCATGCGCTTAAAGATATCCACGAGGGCTTCTTCTTTAGAGTTAATTTTGTCTATGAGAAGAGTATCGCGAAGTGCAGAAGAAACAGTCACGCCGTCAATGAAAACAGCTTTGACTGATTTCACGCCTGCATCTTTGAGAACTTCCAGAGCTTTTTTGTCGAGGGCTTGGTTTGCTTCAAGCAGGATTTCGCCTGTCTTCGCATTAGCCACGTCTTCAACAAGTACCCGGTGAGTGAGTTCTTCTTCAGAGAGAGGAATGTTTTTAATTTTGCGTTTTTCAAATTCTGTTAAGATAGCGCGTGTAAATTTACGGCTTTTCTTAATCAAAATTTCGCCAGATTTAGGATCTGCAATATCTGCAAACGCTCTTGTTCCTAACAAGAAATCAGGATTGAGCGGGCGAACAAACTCACCGACAGAAACTTGCTGAAGTTCTTCTACATCATAGAATGAAGAGAGAATTTCAGTGTTGCTCATGCCGAGAGCTTTTAAGAGAACAGTGACAGGTAATTTACGGCGACGGTCAATTCTTACGAAGAGAAAATCTTTGGGGTCAAATTCAAAATCGAGCCATGATCCGCGATAAGGAATCACGCGTGCAGAAAACAAAAGTTTTCCGCTTGAGTGAGTTAATCCACCATCATGGTCAAAGAAAACACCCGGACTACGGTGTAACTGAGAAACGACAACGCGCTCTACACCGTTGACGATAAAAGCACCTGTGTTTGTCATGAGAGGAATTTCTCCCATGTAAACTTCTTGCTCTTTGACGTCTCGGATAGAACGACTTTCGGAGTTCTCATCTTTTTCCCAGACCACTAAACGAACAGTGATCTTAATGGGGGCTGCGTAAGTCATGCCACGCAAGCGACATTCATCTACATCGTACTTTGGCTTTTCAATTGAATAAGATACAAACTCTAATGAGCAAGTGTTGTTGAAGTCATTGATCGGGAAGATCGACTTGAAAACACCTTGTAAACCAACGCTTTTTCTTTTTTCAGGAGGGACTACTGCCTGAAGAAATTGTTCAAAAGATTTCTTTTGAATATCTACGAGGTTAGGGGTCTCAATAGGTGAACTAATTTTTGCGAAGCTTTTTCTGACTCTTTTTACATTCTCAAAGGATTCTTTAATCGCCATCTATTTGTTACCTGTTTTTTCTTTTAAATTTTTTTAAAAATTTATCTGCAATAAGAAAAAGAGGACCCGTGAAAGGGCCCTCTTTTTATATTTTATTTTTAAAAATCAAATACAAACCCAAAATTACTTGAGTGAATTATTTGATTTCTACTTTTGCTCCAGCGCCTTCAAGTTGTTTCTTGAAGTTTTCAGCGTCAGCTTTAGAAACGGCTTCCTTGATTGTCTTTGGCGCACCTTCAACGAGATCTTTCGCTTCTTTGAGGCCAAGTCCAGTGATTGCACGAACTTCTTTAATAACGTTGATTTTGTTAGCACCACCGTCTGTGAGAACGACGTTAAATTCAGTCTTCTCTTCAGCGGCTGCAGCGCCAGCAGCAGCGGGAGCTGCTCCTGCGAAAGCAACTGGGGCAGCTGCCTTTACGCCGAACTTGTCTTCAAACTTTTTGATCAACTCAGAAAGTTCGAGAACTGTCATGTTTGCTACGGATTCTAGGATTTGTTCTTGGTTTAAGCTCATAGGTTCCTCCTGTGTAACTTGAGGTCTCTCAAGTTAGGCTTTTTCCTTTTGGTCTTTAACGGCCACTAAAACATTGACGCAATCGCGGGGCACAGCGCTGATTACACCCATAAAATTACGCAGAGGCGCGGCAAGCGTCCCTGCAAAAGTTGCCAGTAATGTCTGACGGTCGGGAAGTTTTGAAAGTGCTTTCACATCAGCAGCTGCGAGGTTTTTGCCTCCCAAGCTTCCGATTTTAATTTGAAAAGGACTATCTTCCTTCACCGATTCTAAAACAGCTTTCGCGACACCAACGGCATCTTTGTATGAGAAAGCAACAGCGAGAGGACCTTTGAGGTGCTCTGCTAATGATTCATACGGAGTGCCTTTGGTAGCGATCTTGGCGATCCGGTTTTTGATAACCTTGATTTCGCCTTCGGCCGTGTGAACTTTGCGACGAAGATCGGTCATAGCCTCTACAGTGAGACCTCGATATTCAGTCACAAAGGCTGCGTTTGCTTTCGCAAACTTAACTTTGAGTTCTTCAAGCAATTCTGCTTTTTGTACCTTATTCACAGCCTATCTCCTTATACGCCCACGTTGAATTGACTGGGTTCAATACGAATCCCAGGACCCATTGTCGGTGCGATTGTTATTGATCTTAAATATGCGCCTTTTGAAGTCGCAGGTTTTGCTTTGATAATGGATTCAGCAAGAGCTTGAAGGTTTTGTTGCAATTTTTCTTTGCCAAAACTTTTTTTGCCGATAGGAGCGTGAACGACACCTGCTTTTTCAGCACGATATTCCACTTTTCCTTTGCGCTCTTCGTTGATTGCTTTCACGACGTCTGCAGTAACTGTTCCAGTCTTGGGGTTTGGCATCAAAC
>CAYOWH010000137.1:0-3914 GCA_964407615.1 uncultured Bacteriovoracaceae bacterium
TGTCTTCGATATTTTCACGCACAATCACTAAATCAATATCGTTAAAAGGCGTAGGCAGCGCAGGAAGAGACAAAGAGGGTCGAACATTGACAAACAAATCAAGCGCTTTTCGAATACGTACGTTGATACTTTGGTGACCTTTTCCGATAGGAGTTGTTGTGGGTCCTTTGAGAGCTATTTTGTTTTTACGCAAAGTTTCAAGAGCCGATTCAGGCAATGACTCACCGTTTTTCTCATATTCGTCTAGACCAGCTTCAACCACATCCCAAACAATAGGCACTTTTGCCGCTTCAAAAATTTGCACAACCGAATCGCAAATTTCAGGGCCAATTCCATCCCCTCTCAACAAAGTCACTTTGTGGGTAACCTGAGGGGGTTGTTTGGGTGGAAGCTTTTTTGGAGCCATTCTACTTTTTCATATCACGAAGCCCAAAACAATGCGTGGCAAAAGAGAATCTGCTACAAGAAATTTATTCATGACTGATTCTTCTCAAAAAAATATGTCTTCTCAGGCGCAACGACCTGCGCAAAGTCCGCTGGCTGGAATTAAACACATTGTCGCAGTTGGCTCTGGAAAAGGGGGAGTGGGTAAATCCACAACCACTGTAAACCTTGCTGTCGCTCTTGCAAAAAAGGGATACAAAGTTGGACTTTTGGATGCAGACATCTACGGACCCAGTGTTCCAAAAATTTTAGGAACAAAAGAAGCTCCCACTCAAAAAGCGGGAGAAAAAGTTCGCCCACCCGAAGCCTACGGAATCAAATGTATGAGTATGGCACTTTTAGGAGCTGACACTCCTATTATTTGGCGTGGACCTATGGCTTCAAAAGCTGTCACTCAATTTTTTTCTGAAGTGGAATGGGGAACCCTTGATTATCTCTTGCTCGATTTGCCTCCCGGAACAGGCGATATCCAAATCACGATATCTCAAGCTGTGAGACTTTCGGGTGCCTTGATTGTCATGACACCTCAAGGCCTTGCCACACAAATCGCAAAACGTGGCTTGCAAATGTTTCAACAAGTCCGCGTTCCTGTTTTAGGCATCATCGAAAACATGTCCGATTATCTTTGCCCTCACTGCGGAAAATCAAGCCACATTTTTAGCTCAGGTGGCGGCAACGAAATTTCTCGCGATTTACATATACCTCTTTTGGGCTCTATTCCTCTCGATGGAAAACTTGTCGACGAAAGTGACAGCGGAACTCCCGTGCTCATTTCACGTCCTGAGTCTGAACTTGCAAAAAAATATCTTTCCCTTGCAGATAATCTCATCCAAGAAATTGAGAAAAAAGATAAAGGCCAGAATCAAGAAGGACCTCCACAAATCGTTCACCTTGATCCAAATCCAAAAGGCAAGGTTTTGAAAATCACTTGGAATAACTCTAAACAAAGCCTCATTACCTTTAAGGACTTACGATTTTTATGCCCTTGTGCCTCTTGTGTAGATGAAGGAACAGGCCAGAGAAAAATTAAAAAAGACGATGTCGATCCGAATGTAGGTCCTCTAAGAATCGAAACCGTGGGCAATTATGCCATTCGGGTTCAATGGTCAGATGGCCACGATACGGGAATTTACAGCTACGACTATCTCTGGAAGCAACTCGGACTTTGATGAGAGGCTTGTTCAATTAAGCCTCTAAAGCCCTTAAAATTGATTTAAAATCAAGGGGTTAGCATTTAACGAACCCTCCTTTGAAAGAACCTATTTTTACCTTGCGGCAAGGGTCAATGAGCGGTATGTCTGCATGTCGAAAGAAAGAAACCTATTATATATGCCGATTAATGCCTCTGGCCTCACTCAAAAAGAAATAAAAGAGCTCAAAGCAGCTCTTGAAAAAAAGCTCTCTGCTTTAACTGAAGAAATTGCTCTTCTTGAAAGCGAAATCAAAGAAGAAGGCGCAAGCGCTGAACAAGGCGCTCCCGATGAATTCGATCGCAGTAGCTACGAAGAAGGTATGCAACGTTCCCAGATTTTGCTTGATGGTAAATATCAACTTCGTAACGAAGTCATGGCCGCACTTGAACGCATGAAAGAAGGCGAGTACGGAGTTTGTGAAATTTCTGAAGAGCCTATCGGATTCAAACGCTTGAAGGCTCAACCTTGGACTCGTTTTTCTATCGACGCTCAAAAAGATCTCGAAAATAATCGCAAACTTCGCTCTATGACTCGTGGCTTTGCTGCGGGTGCTGCAGATGAAGGCGAAGAGAGCGCTGAAGATTAATTAAAAATTAATTTCGTCATTAATCGGCTTAAAAAATTCAAGTAATCTATAAATATGTTTCATAGATTTACTGGCTTTAAGAAGCCTTTGGTTTTTACGCAGTTAGCAATTGCTGGATTTTTTATTTTTCCCTTTCAAATTCTCAGCGCACAAGAAAATCATTTACATAATCAAAAAGAAAGCTTGAATCCAGAGCTTGATACAAAAAGGGAGCAAGCTAAAAAAGTAGATCTCGCTTTTTTAGGTAGTCAAAAATCTTATAAGCTTTTTACGTATCTAGAAAAAAACAAGTCCATTTTAAAAACGCTACTTCAGAAAGATAAAGACATTCCAGGGTTCTTTCGTTTTAAAGACCCTGAGTATGTATCTAAACTAGCCCCCTGCTTAAAGGATTTACTTGTAATGGATGGATATCGCATTGAAGGTTTTGCTTGTGTGAACTCGGGAGTTAAAGACGAAATTCCTATCGACAAATGTAAAATGTTTACCGTTGCTTATCGCCCGCTTAATCCAGGCTTACCACCGATAATTGCTGTAAAGGGGTCATCGACAATGGATAACTGGATTGAAAATATTCGAAATCGCGGTGGGGAATATATGTCCGAGCTCTTATCACCTCTAAAGCCAATCACTGGTGTCGCTAAACAAATTAAGGACAAAACTGAAGAATGGGCTAAGGATACTTATGAAAATCTTTTCCATGATAATTCGCTCAACCCGGAGTACACAAAGGCACTCAATAAATTTTCCGCTGTTTTTCCAGGTAGGCGCCTGTTGTTTACGGGACACTCACTTGGGGGCTCTCTCGCCTCAAATTTTGCAGACGCTTATACAAAAAATCAACCAAAGACTAATCCTGTTCAAGTTGATCTTTTTACTTTTAATTCTTTAGCTCCGAGTGAAACTCTGAAGTATTTTCATAAACAAAAAGATATGAATTCAGCAAAAGCTGAAACAGTTAATCCCAATATCAATGGCTACAACTTTATAACTTATGACGATCCTCTAAACCTCTATAACAGGTACATGAATGGAACCTTCTATGGGCAAAGCATTTATCTAAGTAGCAATAGAAATACAGATGAACTTGGTAGAACGGATAGGCCAATTATCGAAGGACATCTTATGGACTCAATCGCTAAAGATATTGATTTTACTCGCAGAAGAAAGGAAGCTATAGAATTTCTAAGCACAGCAAAGGCAAATTTAACTGTAAATCCCGCCACCGGGCAGAGTAAAGCTGAAGAAGTACCGAGAATAGGGTCAACAACTGACAGGTGGGCTACTGGGGGAGTGGGATCGTCGAGAGAAGGATTCGATAGCCAAAGAGATGCAGGACTTCGATATTATGCTGATCATCTTCAGCCTGCAAATCGCGGTAAAGAGATTGTTCCCAAATTACTTAAATACGCAGAAGATAATCAAACGGCTGTTGCACTTGGGTCTCCTAAACCAATAGGAACTATCGAAATGAAGGACCAAAAAAGTAGAAAATTTGAGGGATATACTTTTGTTAGTGAGTCGCCTTACAAGAAAAAAGCTAAAGTGTCTTACGATATTGAGCCGAGCTCTCTCAGCGCTCAAAAAAAAGGTTGTGAAAACTATAAATTATAATTTAGCCTGTGGCCTACTTTAGAGTGCTTTTATAAACTGTAGAAAATCTTTTGGCTCACGAAAAAAAACAACTTGCG
>CAYOWH010000138.1:0-3894 GCA_964407615.1 uncultured Bacteriovoracaceae bacterium
TTATTACGATTGCTGATCCTATTAAATAACCAAAGGCTGCTGCAAATGCCATCCATATTCTTTCATTCCAATTCTTTGACTCAACAATGTAGCCAACAAATGGAAGGCCAAGGAATGGACCAATGAATGCAAAAAACAGCATGCCAATGAGATTCTTTTCACTGATATAAGTAATGTGGAATGTACTTGCTATCTCAATGATTAGAGACATTATGAAGATGACAATGTATCTCATTGGTTATTTTTTAAAAGTGATATATCTCCCTTTGCTGTTTCTGCCTTTCTCCATGGTCCATCCTTTGTACTTTCCATATTCTGCAATCCATTTTGAGAATCTTTGTGGATTCATTTCCTTGTATCCATTGTATTCATTCTGGAATTGATTAAGCAATTCAGTATTGAAATAGTAAACATCCAACACCATAGGATTGTCAGTAATGAAATCAAAGAAATCTTTGTTTGTTGCCTGGATGAATCTCTTTGCCTCAGCATTGATACTGATTGCACTGGTCAATCCACTTCTCAAGAATAGTTGCAAGTTTTTTATCATGTAGTTGTCAAACTTTGACCAGTCATCTTGTGACCATTGGTCAAATAACAATCGGCCATATTCCTTCAAAGGTGAATTGCTTGCATTGAAGTATTGAAAGAATTCAATCTCATGCCTTCTCCTGTCATGTGATCCTCCAGCTCCAGATATCACATAATTAGTTGTGATGACAATCTTTGGTGATCTGTTGAATGGAATGAATATCTCATCCTTATTCTTTCTGTTGACTGTGATTCCTTCAGAGACAATCATAAACAATTGCTCAAAATCAAAGTTCTTTTTAACATCATCAAATGCCAGGATCTGAGTATCAAGATTAACTCTCTGATAAACAAAATCAGACTTGCTTGGATTGAATGACTTGCCATCAATCTTCACTGTCTTTCTAAGATAGCCAAGAGCTGTCAGCATCAATGACTTTCCACTCCCCCCATTTGGATTGTCATCAATCTCCTGGTCATTGAATATGATTGCTTTCTGATTGGTTTTATCCTTGAATGAATGCATTAAATAACCAAGAGTTGATTCAAGGCTTGCAATTCTCTTATGATCTCCATTACTAACCTTGTGGACCAAATCTCTGAAATCATTATGAAAGTCAATACAAAGATTAAATTCTCTGTCAATTATCTGATTCTCCCAGATATAACCATCCACATCAATATAGCTCAACAGCTCAGTTGAATCCTTAGTAACTTTAATGACACCATTCTTAAATGGAAGAAAGCTGGATGTCTCAGTATCTTGCAACATCTTTAAATAGATTGAGTCAATCATATTAAGATGATTCTCTGAGAATAGATAAGTTGATTTGGAGCAAAAGTTCCAAACATTAATGTGGCCTTTCTCAATCAGATAGGTCAAAACGAAATCTTTAATCTGGTCCACAGATGAGAGCTTGACCTTGTTCTCAATGACTCTCACAAATGTTGGTTTCTCAGCATTCTCTGGATAGAATTTATTGAATCCATTCTTAACCAAGAATTGAGCATATTTCAATGGCTCAATGATGACAACTTCATTATCTTTTTTTTTGACTATTGTCCAGAATACATCATCAGAATTGGTTGCATTATCTTTAATATCATTGAGAATCTCATTTGAGATATTATGTTGCTTTTTTATCTCATCCTCATTGACTCCATTCTTAAGCTTGAGCTTGACTCTTTCAATAGTTGACCTATCCTCAAAATACTTAGAATTGAATTGACTCTTGCGATATGCTGATTTGATTGCACTCAACATCTCTGCATGGCTGAATGAAGATCCGGCAACATACTTTGAATACAGATGATGCTCAGTCACATCTTGGCTGATTCCATAATCACAAAAGCAACATGCAATCTCAAAGATAAATTGATTACGGCTACCCTCAACAAATGCATTTTTAAAATCAAACTTCTCAATAAGCTCAATCTTTTTAGATTCATCCTGGAGAATACAAACTGGAGGCCGTTCAATATACTCAAATCCTTTGTCCTCTGACATTGCCTCAAAAACTTGACAGAATTCATTGTAATAAATATCTGGATCATAGGATTCAAAACAAACTCTTGAGACATCTTGATTCTTTCTGTCAAAATATTCAGACTTAAAATAATCAGCATAGGCCAAGAATCTTCTCTTGTGCTCTGATGCATTTGACTTTGGTATTCTGATGACAGCCTTCCATCCCTTTCCTCCAGGTGACATAAACACAATCATCACATATGGATCATCAATCAACCTTTGTCTCTCAGCTTGCATAATTTCCTCAGATGGATATCCATCAAAATCAAGAATACAGAGTCCTGAATGTTCAATCAATCCATTTGCAGTTCTTTCTGAGAATGTTCCATTGAACATAATTGCATAAAGTTCCTTTTTAGCTTGGTCATATTCTCGTTGACCTTTGCTCAAAGTTCTGATTATCTCAATTTTTTTGATTAAATCTGGAGTACCTCTTTGAATTCTTGCAACCACTTCTGGAATGGTCAAAGAATAGGCAGTCTCTTTGGTGTTAAATAATGACTTAAATAATGATATTTTCATACAACTGTTTTATGACACTGATAAAAAAAGTAGGGGGAAAGGTACAGTGTCAAACCTTTTACTGGGCAGCTAACCGCAAACCCCTTTGCAAATATAAACATTTTTTTTAATTCCAAATCCATGACGCAAATACTTATTTATGACAGGTTTATAAGTGGCTTGTCATGGCTGTATCTTAATGTGGTATTTACTTTCATTAATTTTATGACAAGATGACGAGCATTTTTTCTACCCCCCCCATAAAAAAATAAAAAAACATAGGAGCTCACAATAAGGGACTTGTCTTGTTGTCATACCATCCAGAGACAATCTTGTCCTTAATAAACCTCAATTGTGTTGTATTATGGCAATTCATAATGTCCTGAAAGATAGTCTCTTTAGACTTCAATACCTCATCAATATGAGGCCTAAATATGACCTCATAATTCTTGATGCATTTGTCATAAATCTTATCCTTGCCATAATAGTTGTCATGGACTCTGAGAGCATTGATAACTGTTGCATGGTTTCTATTGAATAGCCTACCAATTTTACTGAGATGCCATCCTTCATCTCTGAGGATTGCATAAAGATAGCATCTCTTGTAAATCAAATCTCTGTATCTTTCTGGAGTATCAAGCTCATCCTGGATGATTAGCTCCTTAACTTTCTCCACCACTGTACAGTTGTCTGGACTCATCTTGTACTCCTTTAAATAAATCAGTATTTGTTCTAATCATGCCGGTTGCTTTTATGAATTCAACCTCAATCTTTGCACTATTTATGATGACATTGCCTATCTGTGCAACAGCCTCAGACTTGTCCAGTTCCTTTTGGAGCTCCTCAGCTGTGAGCTCATCATTGTCCAACCTCTCTAATGCTGCAAAGAGGTGATCTCTTAGATCATTGATTTTGTTTCTTGCCATTGATTTTCTTTTTTAGTTTTGCTTTTAATTTAATTACTTCTTGTATGTCCTTTGGAAATCTTTGAATGCTGTTTCTGATTGCATTCTCTGCCATTGTAATGAGCTCCAGGTTAGATATATCACAATTCCTTGAGTTACCATCCTTAAATACAACCACATGCTTTGGAGGAATTGGTCCATTGTTATCTCTCCACACTTTATGATGATACAGGATCCAATAAGAATCTTTGATTTTATAATATTTATAGACTCTTCCTGTCTTATCAACTCTCTCAACAATAGTTCCATCTGGTTTCCAATTATCTGGCCTATTACCTTTTTTAAACATTCCAGCTTTGCATTTCTCATAAAGCTCTGGACTCATCTTCTTTCCTTTGTTGGCTGGTGTATGACCTTTGGTAAATCTAA
>CAYOWH010000139.1:0-3843 GCA_964407615.1 uncultured Bacteriovoracaceae bacterium
GAAACTCGACCTCTCTGCGGGCGTCGACGTTGAGATCAAACTCTAACGAGGTGAAAAGATGGCAACATTAAATTTACCAGTCGTAGATATAAACGGAAAATCAAAAGGTAGTGTTGAAGCGCCTGCGGCTCTTTTTGCAGCAGAAGCGAATGAAGCCGTTTTGCACTTTGTGTGCGAAGGTCAGCGCTATCGTTACTATAAGAAGACAGCAAAGACGAAAGGTCGTGCAGAAGTTTCTGGTGGCGGTAAGAAAACTCGTCAGCAAAAAGGTTCTGGTCACGCTCGTCAAGGTGGATCACGCGCTCCTCATCAAGTAGGTGGTGGTGTTGTGTTCGGACCTATGCCAGTTAATCGTAAGTTCAAGGTAAACCGCAAAGTTCGTCAAACAGCTTTGGCAACGGTTCTTTCTGATCGTGCAGGAAGTGGTCAAATCCACATTCTCGATTGGAAATCTGAAGCTCCTAAAACTTCGGCTGTAAAAAGTTTCCTTCACAGTCTTCAACTCGACTCTGCTCGAGTAGGTTTTGTTGTGAGTGGAAAAACTGAGGCGGCTGCCGTGAAGAGCGTTCGCAATTTGCGTAAAGCAGATTTGCTTACTGAAGAAAAATGGACACCGCTTGATTTTATCAAGTCGGATTGTCTTGTGTTTACAAAGCCCGCTTACGAAGCATTCGTTAAGCAGTTTGGAGCGAAATAATATGAAGACTCTTGTCGACGGACTTATTCAACCCATCGTGACCGAAAAGTCAGCGCGTCTTGAAAAGAAACACAATGATGTGGCTGTTTTGGTCGATCAAAAAATGAACAAAGTGCAAATCACAAAAGCGGTACAAGAAGTGTTTGGAATCAAACCTTTGAGCGTTCGCATCGTGAATTTCCGTAAAAAAGAAAAGAAAAACAAGTTTTCAGTGATTGCTCCTCAAAGTTTCAAAAAAGCTTATTTGAGACTTCCTGAGGGCAAGCGTTTGGAGCTCAAGTAAGAGGTAGCTATGAAGACGTTTAATCCAACATCACCAGCCATGCGTGAAAAAACCATGGCAGATTTTTCTGAGCTCGAAAGCAAAGCGCCTCCGCGCTCTCTTATTTCTAAAAAGAGTAGCCAAGGCGGTCGAAATAACTATGGTCATATCACAAGTCGTTTTCGTGGCGGCGGTCACAAGCGCAAGTACAGACTGATTGATTTCCGTAGAGAGCACATTGGAGTTCCTGCTGAAGTAGAAGGTCTTTACTATGATCCAAATCGCAGCGCGCGTTTGGCATTGTTGAACTACGCAAACGGAGCCAAAGGATTTATTCTTGCTCCTGTCGGTCTCAAAAAAGGCGACAAAGTTGAAACAGGACCTCAAGCGGATATCAAGCCAGGAAATGCACTTCCTCTCTTGAATATTCCTGTGGGTTCAAGCATTCATGCGATTGAATTGAATCCAGGCGGTGGAGCTAAGATTGTCCGCTCAGCAGGGGTTGCGGCTCAGTTATTGGGTCGTGAAGGAATCTACGCACAAGTTCGTTTGCCAAGCGGAGAAGTTCGTTTGGTAAATTTAAACTGCTTTGCAACCATCGGTCAGGTTGGAAATACTGAGCACGAAGGTGTTGTGATTGGTAAGGCGGGTCGTGTTCGTTGGGCTGGAAAGCGTCCTCATAACCGAGGAACAACAATGAACCCCGTTGATCACCCTCATGGTGGTGGTGAAGGTCGTACAAAAGGTGGCCGTCATCCAGTTTCTCCTTGGGGACAACCAGCTAAGGGATATAAAACTCGTAATAATAAACGCACTGACTCTTTCATCTTGAAAGGACGTCCGCGCGGTAAACAAACAGGCGGTAGGTAAGATTATATGGCACGTTCACTAAAAAAAGGACCGTTCGTACATAACTCTCTTGTAGAAAAAATCGCAAAAGCGCGTAAAGAGGGTGGCAAAAAGACTGTGATCAAAACATGGTCAAGAGCCTCAACAATTACTCCCGATGCAGTGGGATTAAGCTTTGCTGTTCATAACGGCAAAAAGTTTGTACCACTCTACGTGAGTGAAAACATGGTTGGACATCGTTTCGGCGAATTTGCTCCAACTCGTCAGTTTGGTGGTCATACACCAGGCGACAAAAAAGCAAGTGCGGGTTGATAAGGAAGGGATGAAGATATGAAAAATAATCAATTAGTTCCTTCAGCATCACACGCAAAGCTTAGCTTCGTAGGGGTGTCTCCTTACAGAGCACGTCTCGTCGCAAATCTCGTTCGTGGTAAAACTCTAGAAGAAGCAAGCCGTCTGCTGATTCTTGAGAATAAAAAAGCAGCAAAAATCATTTACAAATTATTAAAGTCTGCAACAAGCAATGCTGAACAAAAAGGCGTTGCGGATATTGAAAGACTTTATGTAAGTGAACTTCGTGTTGATGAGGGTCCTCGTATCAAGCGTTGGATGTCTCGTTCACAAGGTCGTGCTGACCAACGTCTTACTCGCACTTCACATATAACAATGAAGCTTGCTGAGAAGACAGGAGCAAAAAAAGCTCCTGCAAAGGCAAAAAAAGCAACCAAAGCCTCCGCTAAAAAAAGCGAGAAAGGCAGTGAGGGATAAATCATGGGTCAGAAGACACATCCTACCGGATTTCGTATCGGTGTAACTAAACCTTGGAAATCACGTTGGTATTCAGAAAAAGAATTCGGACGTAACTTGTCTGAAGATTTTGTTCTTCGTCGTTTTGTAAAAGAAAAACTTTTCAACTCAGGTGTGAGCAAAATTGAAATCGAAAGAACAGCTTCAAAGCTTCGAGTGAACGTGTTCTCGGCTCGTCCGGGTATTGCGATTGGTAAAAAAGGTGCAGGGATTGAACAACTTCGCACAGATATTGCCAAGAAAATCAAGAAGCCTGTCGAAGAAGTTTTTTTGAACGTGACAGAAGTTCGTAAAGCAGAAGCGGATTCTCAATTGATTGCAGAAAGTATTGCAAACCAAATTGAACGTCGTGTGGCTTATCGTCGTGCGATGAAAAAAGCGATTCAACAAGCTTTCAAGTTTGGCGTTGAGGGAATCAAGGTGAGAGTTTCTGGTCGCTTAGGTGGATCAGAAATCGCTCGTTCAGATAAGTATGCAGAGGGATCTATTCCTTTGCACACACTCCGTGCAGACATCGATTATGGATTTGCAGAAGCAATGACGACTGCGGGAATTATCGGAATCAAAGTATGGGTTTACAAAGGCGAAGTCGATATGAGAACTCGCTTAGGACGTAGTCGTGGAGGCGCAATCGCTTCTGCTCAAGCTGCAAGTGCTGCAGGATTACCTATTTAAGGAGACGATGAAATGTTAGCACCAAAAAGAGTTAAATTTCGTAAAGCTCACAAAGGTCACCTTGCAGGCAAGGCTACTCGTTGTAACAAACTCGACTTCGGTGAGTTCGGTTTACAATGTGTAGAACCCGGTTGGATCACTGCTCGTCAAATCGAAGCAAGTCGTATCGCGATGACAAGAAGTATCAAACGTGGTGGAAAAGTTTGGATTCGAATTTTCCCTCAAAAACCTGTGACAAAGAAACCTGCTGAAACTCGTATGGGTAGCGGTAAAGGTAATCCAGAGTTATGGGTTGCTCCTGTTAAACCAGGAACAATGTTGTTTGAAATGGAAGGCGTGACAAAAGAAATTGCTTACAAGGCATTTACTCTCGCTCTCCATAAACTTCCCGTTAAAACTCGTCTCGTATCACGATCAGAGTTGATTTTGTAAGGACGGGGTGAAGAGAGAACGTTATGGCAGCTAAAAAAACCGCTAAAGCAACAAAAAGCAAAGCTAAAAAAGCAGCAGCTCCTAAAAAGGCTCCTGCTAAGAAAGCAGTCAAAGCAGACAA
>CAYOWH010000140.1:0-3787 GCA_964407615.1 uncultured Bacteriovoracaceae bacterium
CAGCGTCGTCTACCATGTCACATTTGTTCATGAAAACAACGAGAGCAGGAACACCTACTTGGCGAGCCAAAAGGATGTGTTCACGTGTTTGAGGCATAGGACCGTCTGCTGCAGAAACGACGAGGATACCTCCGTCCATTTGCGCAGCACCTGTGATCATGTTTTTTACGTAGTCGGCGTGACCAGGACAATCTACGTGAGCATAGTGGCGCTTGCCAGTTGCATACTCAACGTGAGAAGTGTTGATCGTGATACCACGTTCTTTTTCTTCAGGAGCTTTATCGATTTGATCGTAAGCTTTGAATTCAGCTTGTCCCTTTGCTGCAAGAGTTTTTGTGATTGCAGCTGTGAGAGTTGTTTTTCCATGGTCGACGTGTCCGATCGTACCAATGTTCACGTGGGGTTTATCGCGGTTAAATTTTTCTTTAGACATACTATTTTTTCGCCTCCTTAGAGCTTCCTTTTTCTGTTTTTCTTTCTTCTAATATTCTTTCAAATATTAAATGTTATTTTTAACAGCCCTTTATGCGAGAACATAAAAAGGCAAAAGCACGCCAGCAGCTGAACTGCTTACGAACCACGTCAACTTACAACGGCTGTATAAGGGTGACAAGTGTGCAAGCCATAGGAATACAACTTTTTATTTTTTGGGATTCGACTTGTCAGAGAGTTGTGCTACTAAAAATAAAGGAACGCGGCAGTAGCTCAATTGGTAGAGTATCAGCCTTCCAAGCTGAGGGTTGCGAGTTCGAAGCTCGTCTGCCGCTCCATTAAACCTAAATGTTATATTTAAATTAATCCCCTACCAGATACTCCCAAATCCACGAGTCTCCCATTGAGTCTCTAAGTCGTTATAGTTTTAAAATACGGTTTTTAATGTATGGTTTCGAAGAAGCCACCTTTTAACAGAAGCTGAGGCATTTCGTTAAGCAATAGAAGTTGTTTTTCGAGAAATAAAAATTCCCCGGGACTTTTCTCTGACTGAGCGATGGATGAGAAAATGTTTTTTGCCCAATCTAAGGTTTGCTGATCTAGGTGATCTCTTAAAAGAAGTTGGTGGCTCAAAGTTAATCCCATAATTTTTCTGTAGTCACTGATAGGTAGAAATTCAGGATCTAGCTCCATCTTAAGAGCTTCAATGATGTCAAAGCCGGTGGGAGTGTTAAGGCTCGAGCAATAATTTGAAAAAAGAAAAAGTTTATAGAGGGAGCTGTGTTTTTCGTTTTTATCTTTTTCTTGTAAGCATTCTTCTTGAGTTTGGAGTCCGTAGCTTATTTTAAAAAAAGAATAAACATCCATGGGTAAATCCTTTTTTATTTTTTGTTTTTTTTCAACTTCAAGCATTTTATCTAAAAACAATTGGGCGTTTTGAGCGCTCGAGAAAAGCTTTTTATTTGTTCTGAGCTCTGTCGTATAAATATTAAAAGCAAGTTCATTAACATCAAAACCTGCATAGGGAAGGAGTAACATTTGTTCAATCCATTTAAGAGCGTTTTTATCAGAGTTCTTTTTCCCAAGTTCTTGAGAAAGCATGATCGAACCGTTCTCTAATTCATTTTCATAGAGCTTTTCTTTAGAAGGAATTTGGAAAATTATAGCTTCTTTAGAGAAGATTGATAAGTAAGATTTGCTTCGAAAGTTTTTCATCAGGGGTTCAATCAAGGGTTGTATGATGTCCATCCTTGAGGCTCTTGAAAGAGTTTTAAGAAAAAAATTTGGATTTTTTTCTTTCATTAATCGTGAATGAAAAAGACCAATCGCTTTTCCCGTTTTTTGATCGATCACAGGGCTTCCGCTATTTCCAGGCCAAGCGCCTGAGTTCAGTAAATAATCTCCTCCTTCGGTTTCTATGAGTTGAGTGGGAGAGATTCTTGTTTGTGAAGCGCCTAAATGGCCTATGATAAAAGGATTGTATTGTTCTTCAAAATAAGAAGGGTCTTTGAATTTTTCGTCGAGTTCAATGTAGGGAACAGTTTTGTCGGTAGGTAACTCAATTTTTACGAGAGCAAAATCAAGAGGATTGTTGACGGCTAAAATCTTGAACTTTGTGAATTTCTCCATTTCTCCGCCTTTTGTGAAATGTCTGATGAAAACAAGAGAATTAGAGCACTCCTCTAATGTGCAAAAGTTTTTGACCACGTGTGCATTTGTCAGGAGAAAACCATCTTCTGAAATAAAAAAACCCGTTCCCGTGCCTCCATTTGCGGAAAGAATTGCAACCACAGCTTTTGCGCTTTTTTGAAAAATTTCATTTGAGATTTTTGGATGATAAAGAGTGTAAGAATCAAAAGTATTTTCTATGAGGTTATTGTTAAAAACGGGTGAGTCTTTTTTTTCTATATTTTGTGAGCAGGCTGTAAGTAGGAACAGAGTTAAAAAAAAACGCATAGAGAGTACTTATAAAGGCTATAACGCTACGAGTCAATAGGCGCTAAGTGAGGCTAGCAAGAAGTTTAAAAAGATGAGCTTAAACAGATGAGCTTAAACAGATAAGCGAGGACTTAGTAAGATTATATTTTCAGTTTTGATTGAAAGTAGTTTGTAGTCATAAAGGAAAATTTAACTATTAGTTAAATTCATTGAATATTTGGAATTATGGTTTAAATTAAAATTATGGGTTTTCTAAAGTTGTTTATTTTTCGCTCCATTTTATGGATTCTTTCGCTACATAACAGAAGGTTTAAAAAACATTGTACTTCATGTGGTTATATTGGGTATTTTTTATATTTTGGGATACCTAGAGCTGTACTTAGACCTGACGCTCAATGCCCTAGGTGTTTTTCTGTCGAGCGGCATCGGCTTCTTTTATTGTATCTAAATAACAAAGGTGGACTAGAAAGTATTCACGAGCCTGTTTTACATTTTGCTCCGGAAAGGTTTCTGGAAAAAAAATTTAGAAGTCATTTTAAAAATTATAAAACAGCTGATTTATATTATAAAGATGTCGATTTAAATTTAAATATTGAAAATTTAGATCTTGTTAGTTCCTCTTATGAAACTATTATTTGCTCTCATGTTCTAGAGCATGTAGACGATCAAAAGGCTCTTTTAGAACTTCGTAGAGTTTTAAAAAAAGGAGGTAAGCTTTTTGTCATGGTTCCCGTAGTCGAGGGTTGGGACAAAACTTATGAAAACACACAAATTACTGATTCAAAATTAAGAATTTTACATTTCGGTCAATCTGATCATGTTCGTTACTATGGTAGGGATTTAAGGGATAGAATTCGTGCTGCTGGCTTTGAAAAAATTGAAGAATTTACTGCCGAAGGCGAGGATGTTGTTAAATACGGTCTTATGAGGGGTGAAAAAGTTTTTATTTGTAGTTAAATCATTTACTAGGACTTAGTAAGATTTGGCGAAAATTACGCGCTTGGAGCTAGGTTTTTGAGTGAGAAAGCACTTGCCGTCTTCTTGAAAAGCTTTATCAAAGGGAAGACAGCGGATGGTTACTTTAAATTCTTGCTTGAGGCGAGCCTCTTCTTCTCGTGATCCTGCCCAGTGACAAAGCGCAAAGCCTCCGTGAATTTCGGGTTTGTTTTCATTTTTGGGAGTAAAGAATTTTTTGAAGTCCTCGAGGGTGTCGATTTTTTTCATGTTTTCTTTTGAAAAGACCGCGGCTCTTTGAAGAAGATTGTCTTGGATTTCTTGAAGAATACTCGGAATTTTAGCAACGGCATCCTCCATGCTTAAGAAATCTTTTTTGCGATGTTCGCGGTCACGACGCGCGAGAGCGACTTGATTTTTTTCTAAATCATAAATAGTGTAATAATTTTCAAGAAAAGTAAGA
>CAYOWH010000141.1:0-3786 GCA_964407615.1 uncultured Bacteriovoracaceae bacterium
GCGAGCTTTTCCTTGAGGAAATGAACCGGCGCAACAGCCGAGTCGCGGACGGTGCAAAACCCATCGGCCTGAGCGAAAAAGAAGCGCGCAGCTTCTCTTTCGTGAAACTCCTCCGGGCTTTGACCGACCCCGCCGACCGTGGCGCGCAGCAGGCCGCAGCGTTTGAAATGGACGCTTGCGCCGCCGCCGCCGACAAGGTGACGCATCGGACCCTCAAGGGAACAATGATCCCGAGCGACGTTCTCACCGTTCCTCTTCTCGGGGAGCGCGGAACCAACACCATTTCCATCGCCTCGGGCGCTGGCTACACCGGCACCGCAGGCAACACGGTTCAGACCACGCTTCTTGCCTCCAGCTTCATCGAGCTTTTGCGGAATCGCACGGTCCTTATGCAGCTCGGGACCGAGCTGGGCGGCCTTGTCGGGAATCTGGACATTCCGCGCCAAAACACGGGAACCAGAGGCTATTGGGTGGGCGAAGACGTTGACGTTCCAAAAGAAGATGTTGACTTCGGCCTCCTCCAGCTCCGCCCAAAAACCGTCGGCTCTTGCTCCGACATCACCAGGAAAACGCTGATGCAATCGAGCCTTTCCGTTGAGGCGCTCGTTCGGGCCGACCTCGCTCGCGGTCTCGCGCAGACCATCGACCTTGCCGGATTCTACGGCGACGGGACCGGCGGGGCTCCCGTTGGCATTCGCAGCTCCGTGGGCGTCAACACGGTGACCTTTGCCACCGCAGCCAAGCCGACTTTTGCGGAATTGGTGCAGATGGAAACCGAGATTGCGCTCGATAACGCCGACGTTCAGGCGATGGCATACGTGGCCAACGCCGGATTCCGTGGGCACGCGAAAACCTCGCGCCGCCTCGCAACGAGCACCGATTCAATGGCGCTCTGGGAGCCCGGAAACACCGTCAACGGCTACCGCACCGAGATTACAAACCAGATCACCGCAGGACACGTTTTCTTCGGAAACTTCGCTGACTTCATGTTGGCAATCTGGGGCGGAATCGAGCTGACCGTTGACCCCTACAGCGGAGCGCGTGCCGGTCGGGTTCGCGTTGTCGCGATGCAAGACGTTGATTTCGGCGTGCGCCGCGCAGCGTCCTTCTGTTTCGGAACCGCAGCCTAGCCGGTTCATCACCGCCGCTCGGAATCAAACCCGAGCGGCGACATGAGCCCGCAAGCCTCCTCTCCTCATGCCTAACGACTACCAGATCCCTTTGATTGCCGAGCAACCCGACGGCACGCCGAGCACGCTGAAAACCGATTCCAACGGAGTTTTGCGCGCATCCGCATCGAACATCACGACCAAATACCGCGAAAGCTTCGAGGTGTGGGCACCCAACACGCCCGGCTCCGACTGGACGCAGGTTCTCGGGAATGGCGACATCGTGCGCGCCGAGGGCAACGCGCTGGCGTGCAGCTACCTGACAGTTTCCAAGAGCCCGCTTTTCGCCGGAACCGAGACCGTCATTGAAAACGTGCGCCTTTTCGAGATGCCGCTTGAGGCGTCGATAGGCTTGCACATGAGCCAGCGCACGCTGGGGCAGGAGTTCGCGCTGGAATTTGTTTCCCTCGACTCCCTCCCGGCTCAAGCCGACATCGCAATTGCCAGCATTTCGCAGGCGACGACGGTTTTAACCGTTGTCACGACCGAGCCGCACGGCCTTGTTCCAGGTAAGCGCGTGGGAATCTCCGGGTGCTCAAACCCGCTCGCGAATTATCCCGCGCTTGTGGTGGCAACGATCCCGACGCCGACGACATTCACGGCCACGGCTGGACCCGGCGGAACCATTGCGTCGCAAACCATCGCCAACCCCGCAGGGGCCAAGGGCGTTGTGTTTTTCCGCCCGGCCTTGGGCTACGCAAAAGACGGCACGAGCCTGATTTTCGAGAACGCCACCGCGACAAACGCCAGCGCATACATTCGCAGCGATGCAGGCGACTCGCTCCCGAGCGGCACGCCAGCGGGCAACCATTCCGCCACCATCCTGAGCACCGCCAGCGTGCAGGCGCTCAACGCCGCCGCCACTTACGCTTTCCAGCCGACAAACGAATTTCGTTTGGCGCTCATGGCCGACCGCGTTCAATGGGCAGCCGCCCCGGTCGATTCTCTGGCCGCTCTGACTCAATTCGTGAACCGGACGCAGGTAGTCCCGAACAACGCGAAGCCGTACAAGTTCCGCATCCGCGCAGCGAACAGCAGGTCACTGACAGTCCCAAGCGCGCAGATTGTTTCCGCAGTCAAAAGCGGGACGACCACGGCCACGATCACGACCGCGACCGACCACGGACTTGTGGCCGGTGACGTGGTGGTGGTTTACGGCATCCGCGACCAAGCGGCGGCCAGTTTCCCGAACCTTTTGACCGCCACGGCGGTGGCCAGCGCGCCGACCTCAACCACGTTCACGATAGTGATCGGGACGGCTTCGACCGTGACTTCATACGGTGGGTATGTCGCCAAGGTCCAGGGCGGAAACCTAATGTCCTCCCTTGGTGCGCTGGCGATGGTCGCGCAGTCCGCGACGATCGCAGCCGGAGTGCTCACGCTCGTTGGAAACGTGGCGTGGAGCGGGCTCCTCAACGGCGATTTTGTGGAGCTTGTCGGGGTGCGCGATGCCGTCACCGGCGCAAGCCTGGGCTTGGATGGAGCGTGGAGAGTGCGCGAAGTGGCGACGACCAACCTCTTTCTTGAGTGGGTGGGCTCGTCCACCAATCCGGCGAATCTGGCGCTGACGAACTGCGGCGGCGGCGTTATCAAACGAACGGACTTCCGCACTTCCATGTTTCGCGTGTTCGACTTCGAGCGCGAGCGCGTGGAGATGATGCCGCGCCCCACGGGTGACATTGCAAACGCCGCGCCGGTCGCCGTCAATAACGTGCCTTCCGTCGCTCAGTCGGGCGCGTGGACAGTCGGCCTTTCGGCCTCGCAGACTTTGGGGGCCGTCACATCCGCCAACCTGGGGATTCCCGGCACCGTGGCGGATGTTGCGTCGGCGGCGCTGACCTCAAGCGCGACGGTTGCGGCCATCACTCCGACTTTCGGCGCGTCTTACGAGGTGTGCATTCCCGTGACGGTTGTTTCCGGCACATTGCCGACGCTGGACGTGTCAATTGAGGAGTCCGACGACAGCGGCACGAATTGGTTTCGAGTGTTCGATTTCCCACGCATCACAGCGACCGGCATTTATCGCAGCCCGAAACTCCCGCTGACGGGTAACCGTGTGCGCTACGTGCAGACCGTTGGCGGCACGACGCCGAGCTTCACCCGCGCAGTCAACCGGCTTCAGTGCTCCGACATGGCCGACCCAGTGCGTCAAATCGTCGATCGCTCTGTGGTTCTCACCACCCTGAGCAGCACAACACCGAGCCTCAACGTTCAGAACTGCCGCAACGCGCAGCTCGTTGTGAATATCGGCGCAGCGACCACTCCGCCCGCTTTGCAGTTGGAGGGGAGCGACGACAACGGCGCAACGTGGTACGCCATCGGTTCGCCACTGACCGCCATTGCATCCGCCACGGTGCAAACCACGGTTGCCAACGTTCAAGCGCAGCTCATCCGCGCTCGCGTGAGCACAGCGGGAGCGACCGTCACCGCCGGTTACGTGACCGTTAAAGGGTTTTAAATCCATGCCACAACTCGTCATCACCGACATGTTTGCAAGCGACGCCTACGGGGTGCGCACCGTGACCGGATCTTGCAACGGCGTTGTTCGCCGGGTTTCGATCCCGATTGCTGAGCTGGCCCCGCTCACATTCGAGGAGGCGCAGGGGCGTTTCATTGC
>CAYOWH010000142.1:0-3750 GCA_964407615.1 uncultured Bacteriovoracaceae bacterium
TGGTGCCTGGCCCCACTAATGGGGTCAGACTACGCTAGTGGTGTCTGACCCCTTTTTCTGCTCTCAGCTTTTTCATTTAATATGTTGGGAAGTACACACCACTTTCCAAAAACTAACCCCATTCACCCCCTACACCATCCCTTCCCCTACGGGGAGATCCCTCACCCTCTCTTTGCTAGGGGTAAATCTTTAAGAGACTAAAAAACAAGGCATCTCTTTGAGATGCCTTGGAGTTAACTAACTTATCAGGGTTATTTATCTTTTGCCTCCTGGCGGATTATTACCTCTTCCGCCACCTGAGGGATTACCAGTTGTGCTTGGACCATTTGGTACGCCTTTGCCCATGATGATGTGTGCCTTTCTATTTTGATATTTATTATTGGTACTGGATTGAACCAAATTTTAAGTGGAATTTATAATCCACGAACCCCCGCCCACTCTTTAAAAACGTGAAGAGGTTCACATAGTTTTTTCATTTCAGATGAACCAGCTGAGTTATTTGATACAAGTAAGCCATGAACTCGTAGACTGTGATTTTTCTTAGCGTCACTGAGTGTAGACAATATCTCATTAGACACAGAAAATTCACCATCTGAAATGAGTATGATATCTGCACGGCTCCAATTTTTCTTTTTTAGTTTACTAGTTGCGGCATTTAAAGGTGCGTGGATATCAGTTCCTCCATGAAATGACATGCATAAAAAAGAACAAAGACTCTCAATACCATCAGGGCTAAGGCTTAATTCATGTTCATTTACATCATCAGGACCACTAAAAGAATATAACAAACAATCTCTATTTTCGGAATGGGCTAACCTCATTGCTTCAAGGGTAATCGCTTTCGCTACAATCTCAGGAATTCCCTGCATAGATCCTGAGGTATCTAAACATAAAATAATTGGACCACGCTCCAGCTTCTTTCGGACAACTTGTTCCTCGTCTGTCACGACTTCTGAATATTTTTTCCGTTTTTCTAAGCCCTTGATTTGATAACAAGCCAGTGAGCGTTCTATAAACTTAGCTTTCCATAGCTTACGAAATATCGGATGTAAATAAAGTGAACTCTCCATAGGTAGCATTCGCGGAATGTCATCCGACTTATGAATTCCATCTGTATGCGTACGTGCTTGAGGCGCCTCAATCCAATGTAGTTCCTCGCGGACGCGTGAAACTTTTGCCATAATACGCTCCTCTGGCCCAATTTCCTTATCTGAAACTTTTGCTCTACCTAATGCTTTAGCTACTTCAGATATTTGAGGCAAAGACTTAAGTAACTTATTCATTTCCTTAACTTTTCCCCAACCAATGTGCTTCAAAAGTCCTCGCGATAAATTCCAGCCAAATGAAGCCTCTCCTTCTAGTAGCCCAAAAACTTCTGATATTGAACTCCATCCTGCGAGTTGCTCGCCCCAGGCCTCTTCCATTTTTGACTTTGCCCACCCAGAAAGATTACCCTCCAGTGACGACCTAATTTCAGATGATTTCATAGTTTTCTCCTTCGCAGTTATAGGCCTAAATGGCCTTTTTCGGGGCTGTGAATTGGTTCCACCGGTTTGGTCATCCTCATCTAATGATTCTTTACTACGGAGCTCCTGCTCGCTTTTCAGCCACTCTTCAAGTTCGTCTAAAACTTTGTTATCCCAGTCTGATTTCAAGCCATCAGCTATTTGCAAAAGATTTTCTACAACAGAGTCTGTGACGTCTTTATTTCCCTTAGTAAAACGAAGTAGTCCCCTAGGAAATGAACTAAAGATTGCCTGACCAATCGGTCCGACGGGCCAAATACTAGACTCAATCGGCATTGAGCCATTCAACAGTGCGTCTCTCCAATGTGCAGCACCTTGAATTGTTTGTCGTAACCCATCTATTCTACAACTTGATGCTGAAGATAGCAATTTACTTGGCAAACGTGACAGCAATTTAAAACTGTCAGAGTCAATTTTATTTAATGAAACACTCACGCTTTTGGATCCGATAGTTTCTCGGGATCACTTGAAGTTAGAAATTTTTCATAGCCCTTGATTAAGTCTTCTAAATCCTTACTTAGGTGACTTAATTCTTGGAGGTTTGCCTTTAAACCAATAAGGAAATTTTCCTGATATGATTTTGGCGTCCAAGGTGAATCATCCAAACTTTTTTCCAAAACAGAAATCTGGTCGACGATCTCCTTAGCCTTCGTCTTTAGAGTCATGCAAAGTTCAGCTGGTCCTTTTTTGAATCTGTCAAGTTGCTCATTAGTATATACGCCATACGTTAATTGAGGCTTATGCTTAACAGTCTCTAATTCAAAATTTTTTGAAAAATAATCATCTACGTTTTCCCATCTATTATTAATAAAAATATCCCTATGATAGCGTTCGCCACCTCGGCGATTTTTTAAAAGCCATTCTTTTGTTTCTTCTTCTGAAAGTAGTTTCTCTCCGACTTTATAGCCTTTAGATGAAGCTTTATCCGTTTCGGAACCATTGCTATCAATATAAATCAACTTTCCTTTTGAGTCTTTTTTCTGAACATTAGCTTTGGCATTATAGGAGTCCTTCTCTGTCTCAACTAGTGTCTTTAGCTTTGTCAAATCGTGCTTATCTTTGTCTATTCGATTATCTAGCCATTCGGCTAAGTTTTCTGCCTGTGATGGTGATGAAGTAAAATCTTCCCACGCACAATAGCGTATAACCCATGAATCCACAATTCCAGCCGACTTGCGGTTTGATGTCACAGCTGCTACCTGAATTAATCTCTTAATTTTTCCGAGTCTCCTATCTGAAATAAATATTTTTTTACCATAGCACCATGTTCGTAAATCTTTGAGAAGATTTATTAATGAATCCTCTATAGGAATTTTTTTTGTTAAATCTGTGATTTCGTCCAAATCACTTTTTGATAAACGCAAGGATTTTTCAGGCGGAATATAATCATCTTTATTTTTTAAAAATGATTCAAGATTATCGTCACCTTCAATTTTATTAACGGTCATTCTTATGATAAACCGATCGTAAAGAGCTTCTAACTCTGACTCTTTGGGCATTTCATTACTCGCTCCGACAACGCATCTAAGTGGAACTTTAATTCTCTCATTTCCAGTATCAAATTCTCGTTCATTTAAAATAGTGAGCATAGAATTCAAAATAGCACTGTTAGCCTTAAAGGTTTCGTCGATAAATGCGATTCCAGCACCTGGCATATATCGGTCATAGACACGACGAAAGATATCTTGCTCAAGGCCTTTTAATGAAACTGGGCCAAAAACCTCTTCAGGCATACTAAACTTCGTTAACAGACATTCAAAATATTTAATATCATCTACAAAGCAGTCCTTAAGTCGACGTGCAAGAAGACTTTTCGCTGTGCCAGGTGGACCGAACAATATAGCATTTTCACCAGCAACAGCAGCTAGAAGCAGCATGCGTGCATGGTCACGTCTACCTACTAGACCTCTTTCCAAGTGTTCGGATAGTATTTTAAGTTTTTGGTTTATATTCATATAATTAATTTTTGGAGTTCTTGGTGTTATTAGAAGGGTTTTGTGGATTCATCTGCCAACCACGGTTACCTTGAGCTTTATCATAAGCTTTGTTGGTACCATTTGTGCCTTTGTTAGCATTCTGCTGATTTGCTGAATTATTTTTTGGATTAGTCATAGTATTTAAATTTATTTATCGTCAGCGCCGCGGCCGTGGCGGCCGAAACGCGCAATGACTAGTTTTTTTATTTCTGGATCCCAATCCATGTAGATAGACATACACGTTTTGG
>CAYOWH010000143.1:0-1707 GCA_964407615.1 uncultured Bacteriovoracaceae bacterium
GCTTGTTATGCCACAAGGGCTGAAAAATGCCCCAGCGACTTTTAATCGCATGGTATCTCACATTTTGCGACCTTTTCGTCGCTTCGCGCCAAGCTATTTTGATGATGTATTCATCCATAGCAGAGCGCAAGACGGTAAATCTGACTTACAGATACACCGTGAGCACCTTCGTGCTGTCCTCAGTGCTATGAGGAAAAATAAGTTGTACGCAAACTTGAAAAAGTGCGTTTTTGCAGCGCCGGAAATTCCCGTGCTTGGCTGCATTGTCGGGAAACATGGCGTTCGGCCAGACCCCGAAAAGGTGAAAGCCATATCTGAATGGCCCGTTCCTTTGAACGTAAAGCACCTTCGCCAATTTCTTGGCTTGGCGAATTATATGCACAAGTATTCGTGCAATTACGCGGCTTTAGCGCGTCCACTTACGCAATTGTTGCGTGATGATGTGCCATGGGAATGGCAAAATGTGCATCAAGATGCATTTACTGCTATTAAACGCAGTTTGCAAGAAGCACCTATTCTGGCTTTACCAGATTACGACAAACCATTTCATGTCGTTTGTGATGCAAGTAAATTTGCAATCGGTTGTGCCTTAATGCAGCATGATGCTGAAGGCAAAGAACGAGTTATCTCGTATCAATCGAGGCAGCTTAAAGCTGCAGAGTTGCGATATCCTGTTCACGATAAGGAGCTACTCGCTATGAAGTATGCTCTCGTGAAATTCAGAGTTTATCTGATGGGCGAAACTCGGTTCGCAATGTACACCGACCATGCGTCATTGCGTTATGCAATAAAGTCGCCACATTTGTCGCAACGTATGGCACGTTGGTTGTCATTTTTTGCAGAGTACAATTTTGTTGTACACTACAAGCCAGGCAAGTTTAACATTCTTGCTGACGCGCTTTCGCGTCGTCCAGATTATGATTCTCAGTCACCTGAGTCTTCTGGAAATGAAGCTTGTAAATCGTGTGAACACGAATCAACAAACACGTTAGTACGTGTGCAGTCGTCACTGCCTGACGATATCCGTCGTGCATACGACAATGATGTTGATTGCAAGAAACTTCTTGCTTATTTGTCTGCTCCATCAGACGTGACATTTAAATGTCTTTCTTCGCGCTTATCGTCGCGACTTCATCGCTATTCGAAGCGAAATGGAATGCTCTTTTATGCGGTAGATCCCGCTGATCCACCCCGTATAGTGGTCCCTCTTGATGAAGAGCTTCGCACTCGTCTTCTTTACGAGTATCACGACAGTCCTGTCGGAGGTCATCTCGGTCGAGATAAGACTTTCTTCGCGATTTCACGCGATTATTATTGGCCCCATATGTATAAGTGGGTTCGCAAGTACGTGCGCACATGTGATATGTGTCAACGCGTAAAGCCGTCTCCTTCGAGTCAGGCTCCCTTGCATTCGCTTCCTGTTCCACAGGATAATTGGCGATCCATAAGTATGGACTTCATCTTTGGCTATCCGCCAGATGATGATAACAACACTGGTATTGTTGTGTTTGTCGATAGACTCAGCAAGATGGTTCATCTCGCTGCAGTCAAGGACAAAGTCACTGCGGAAGAAACCGCTCGTATCTTTGTTGATACTATTTTCCGTCTTCACGGAATGCCTATCGAGATTGTCTCGGATCGAGATCCTCGATTTACATCACGCTTTTGGCGTGCGGTGTTTGGTTTGGTTGGAACCAAACTTTCCAT
>CAYOWH010000143.1:1807-3750 GCA_964407615.1 uncultured Bacteriovoracaceae bacterium
AGATGTCGATGCGTGAACGACACGCTATTAGCAACTTTGTGTTGCAAAGGCAAATGATACTACGCTTCGTTCGCGATTCAATCGCTGAAGCAGTTGACAAACAAAAGGAACAAGCCGATAAGAAAGGTCGGAAAAACAAGGAAGTTTTCAAAACAAATGACCTTGTATTGCTATCGACAGCAAACCTACCTACACATGCATTGTCGAACACGCAATCTACAAAATTGCAACACCGATTCATCGGTCCTTTCAAGGTCTTGAAGCGTCATGGTGACGCATATACTATCGACATTCCGTCGAAGATGCGACTTCATCCAACATTTTATGTTGGTCGCCTCAAGCGTTATCGCCAGGATGGCGAGCCTGATGAAGGGCATTCAACACCTTCTCTCGCTCCTGCGAGTCATGAAACGAGATTACAGGAGGCAACTCCCGTGCTTTCTCCTCAATCGTGTCAAGCACGAGATCGATTGCCTTCTTCTGAAGGTCTAAGCGACGAGACTGAGTCGCTGCGCGATCTATCGCGCTCTCCAGCTCTTCGCGCTGTGCCCTCCTCTTCTTCTCAAGGCTTTCGTTTCCCTGAACGATCTTTGTCGTCTGTCCATCGAGGACATCAAACCGCGCTTGAAAGCGCAAAAGAGTTGCTTGACACTCAGTCACACGATGTGACAACTTCTCACGGCTCTCGGCGCCGTTCTGTCCGACTTCAGCAATCTTCGCCTCTAGGCGACACAAACGTTTCTCGACATCAGTCGAATCAGACAGAACAGGACGAGCCTGTGAAGCAACAGAAGTTGCAGAGGAAGAAACAATCGCTTCTAGGCGAGACTCAAGTGAACGAATCCGTTCAAACGCGTACTCCAAGTCTCGCGAGGTCCTCTCGCAACATTCGTTCCTCGAACGAGATACGTTTTTCCCAGCGTTCTGGTCCTCCACCTCTTGTGGATTCAGAGGGCTCTGAGCGATGGATTGTTGATCGCATTGTCGCTCATCGTGAGCGGAATCATCGTAATCGTACGAAGTCTCGTGCGATCGAGTATCGCGTTCGCTGGCGTGGCTATCCGCCTTACCAAGACTCTTGGTTGACTCGGGATCTTCTTCAGGAAGATATCCCCGAAGAGTTAGCATCTTATGATGCGAAACATTCGCTGTAGATTTGGCGAAATCCGCCTTTCTACGCTGTGTTATCAGCTTTTCATATTGAATGACTGCTGATTTTTCATCGAGATCGAATTCATCGTACTCGAATCGATACGAACTTGTTTCGTTTTGCTTTTGCGTAATTATTACGCCTTGCGTTATGCAATCATTGCATCGTCTTTCTTCTTTGAGGACCAAGCAATGTCCCCAGCGACTTCGTGTCGCATCATGAACGAGCTTTTTCAAGCCGGTACCATGATTTGCCAAACGTTCCCTTTGGAAACCTTTCTTGGCACAGAACTTTTCGTATTCATACGATCCTTGTTGCAACAAGTCCACCATGGATTTCCATGAGTTGATGAACGTTGTTGCTCTCATCTCACACAATTTTTGTGTTTTTGCTCGTATTCCATCACGAGAGAATCGCTTGTACTTGTACAAATGTAGCAAGCGTACGATTTGATCATCGTTACCGAGATATCCTCGGATTCCATCCATTTTAATGGAATTTTGATGTCTTTTGAACGTGTCAAGATCGCTCTTGTACACGTGGACTTCTTCGTCCAAGCGACGATGGATCATTGCGAATACGTAGAACGTATCTTGCAATATTGTATCTTCAGATACTTCATGAGCATTCGTCCTTCGTGACACACGTTTGGACTCTCGCTCATTTTCAGAGTTATCTGAATGTGTTCGCTTGTTAGCGATTCGTTTGTTTTCGACTTCTAGTCGATTTTCTTCGTCTTTATCGTCATTGACGATGTCCATTGGGACTCCTGTCGCTACGTCTTCGACGTTGG
>CAYOWH010000144.1:0-3706 GCA_964407615.1 uncultured Bacteriovoracaceae bacterium
TGCATGGACAAGACTTTCCAAAAACAAAGCCGCTATGGTGGGAGCTTTTCTCCTTTTGGCTTTTGTAATTTTAGCCATCATCGCACCTTGGATTGCTCCCTACTCTTATGATGCGCAAGATTTGAATATTGGCCCTCAATCCCCTAGTTCTGCACACTGGTTTGGAACAGATATTTTGGGACGCGACATGTACACACGCATTCTTTACGGTGGGCGTATTTCTTTGATGGTCGGATTTCTTGCAACGTTTGTCTCTCTAGTGATTGGAGTTTTGTGGGGAACCATTGCGGGCTTTGTGGGAGGCCGCACAGATTCGATCATGATGAGAATCGTCGACATCATGTACGCAATTCCCTTTATCTTACTTGTGATTTTGCTCATGGTGTTTGTGAACACAAGAGACAACACCAATAACTTGCTATTGCTATTCGTTGCGATTGGCGCAACGGAGTGGCTAACAATGGCGCGAATTGTTCGCGGGCAAGTGATGGGTATTCGCAAGCAAGAATTTATCGAAGCGTGCTATTCAATGGGAATCTCGAATAGAAAAATCATTTTCAAGCACCTCATTCCCAACGTGCTTGGCCCTATTATTGTCTATGCAACTCTCACTGTTCCCACGGTGATGCTTACCGAAGCTTTTTTAAGTTTCTTGGGCTTAGGCGTTCAACCCCCTATGAGTTCTTGGGGTTTGCTTATCAGTAGTGGAGTTGAAAACATGGAAGAATATCCTTGGCTTTTGCTTTACCCAGGCCTTACTTTTTCACTGACTCTTTTTTCTTTAAATTTCTTAGGTGACGGACTTCGAGATGCACTCGATCCCAAGGCCTCAAAGGATTGATATGTTAGAAGTCAAAGATTTAAAAACTTACTTTTACACTCGTAATGGAGTGTACCGCGCTGTTGAAGGCGTTTCTTTTTCTGTCAAACGTGGCGAAGTTTTGGGAATCGTGGGCGAATCTGGCTCTGGCAAAAGCGTTTCTCAATATTCCCTCTTGCGATTGATCCCAACTCCTCCTGGAAAAATTGTGGGAGGTACGGCAACTTTTGATGGAGTGGATCTTTTGAGTTGTCCGAAAGAAGAATTGCAAAAAATTCGCGGCAAAAAAATCTCCATGATTTTTCAAGATCCCATGACCTGTCTCAATCCCTATATGACGATTGGCGACCAGATCATGGAACCACTTTTTATTCATGACAAACTCTCCAAAGACGAAGCCGTGAAAAAAGCAAAAAATGCCTTGGAAGAAGTGGGCATTCAAGATGCACTCAACAGACTCAAGGCCTATCCGCATGAACTCTCTGGAGGAATGCGCCAGCGCGTGATGATTGCCATGGCTCTTATCACTGAGCCCGAGCTCTTGATTGCTGATGAGCCAACCACTGCACTTGATGTGACTGTCCAAGCGCAAATCTTAGATTTGATCAAAGCGCTTCAAAAAAAGAAAAATACTGGCGTGATTTTTATCACTCACGACTTAGGCGTGATTGCAGGAATCGCAGATCGCGTGATGGTGATGTATGCTGGTCAGGTTGTTGAAACCGCTCCTACGGCTCAACTTTTTGATAAGCCCTCTCACCCCTATACACGAGCGCTTTTAAGCAGCAGCCCTGCTCTTCACGCACGTGGAGAAAGGTTGAAAACTATTTCAGGCTTGCCTCCCGATCTCTCAAAAGAAATCAAAGGATGCGCATTTGCTCCTCGCTGTCCTGAAAAAAACAGTCGTGACTGTGGAGAACAAAGACCACAGCTCGTGGAGCTTTACAAAGATCACTATGTTTCTAATTGCTCAGCGTGCATTCACGGGGCTTCAGTATGAATTTCTTAGAAGTTAAAAATCTCAAAACACATTTTCCCATTCAAAAAGGCGGGTTTTTTTCAAAAACAGTCGCCACCGTTAAAGCAGTCGATGGAGTTTCACTCACGATCAAGCAAGGCGAAGTCTTGGGTCTCGTGGGGGAATCTGGATGTGGAAAATCAACTTTGGGCCGCTCGATTCTCCGATTGATTGAACCCACATGTGGCGAAATTGTTTTTGATGGAAAAGAAATCTCTTCCATGGACCCCAAGTCTTTGCGCAAGGAACGCCCTCAGTTCCAAATGATCTTTCAAGATCCTTACGCATCGCTTGATCCACGCATGACGGTTTTTGATACTCTTGCAGAGCCTTTGCTTTTTCATAGCATCGTTGAAAAAAAAGATGTCGAAAAAGAAGTTCAGCGCCTGATGAAGATGGTGGGCCTTGCTCCTCGCTTCATACACAAATACCCACACGAATTTTCGGGCGGTCAACGCCAACGCATTGCGATTGCACGTGCTCTGGCTTTGAGGCCTAAGCTCATCATTGCAGACGAGCCTGTTTCGGCTCTTGATGTATCGATTCAATCTCAAATTCTGAATTTGCTGATGGATCTGCGCAAAGAACTCAACCTCACTATGATTTTTATTTCACACGATTTGGGTGTGGTGAAATATCTCTGCGATCGCGTGGCTGTGATGTACCTTGGCAAAATTATTGAGCTTGCAAGTTCTGACGAGCTTTATGCGAACCCCCTACATCCTTATACAAAAGCGCTCTTGTCAGCGATTCCGCTTCCCGATCCACAAGCTGAAAAAAAACGCGAGCGAATTATTCTTCAAGGCGATCCGCCTTCTCCGATTAATCCTCCGCCAGGATGTTCTTTTGCGCCTCGTTGCCCTAAAAAATCATCTGCTTTGTGTGAAACAAAAGTGCCTCAATTAGTTGAAATTAAGAAAGATCATTGGGTCACAGATTGCCCCTGCAATGTTCCCGCCTAAAAATGTGTAATATATTTGCACAACATAAAGGAATCACAACTTGAGCGCCTTCCAAAGCTTTACTCTTTTATTTGAGCGTCTTTCTCCGTTGTTTTTATTACTAGCGATTGGTTTTTTTGCGGCCCGCATCCTCAAAGTGACGCGAGAGTCTTTAGCAAAGCTTGTGATTTACATTATTTCTCCGATTGTTTTTTTTGAGATCCTCGTTCGATCTCCTTTTAACGCAAAACTTTTTGCGCTGCCCTTTGCCTATGCAGGACTTTGCTCGATTCTTGCGATACTAACCTATAAAATTTCAAAAAAATTCTTTCGCTCTCCGATGCGTAACCTTTTGTCTTATGCGGGGGCCTCTGCCAACACGGGCTATTTTGGAATTCCTGCGACAGCAATTTTGTTGGGCGAAGACAAACTTGCCACGGCGATTTTTGTGATCATTGGGTACAACCTTTATGAATACACAACAGGTTTTTATATTGCAGCCAAAGGCACATATGACTCCAAGGAAGCCCTCAAAAAAATTCTCACACTTCCTTCTCTTTGGATGTTTTTTTTATCTATGATTTTTTCCGCAATGGGCTTCAACAAAATCCCCGACAATCTTCAACCCATTATTATGGGATTTAGAGGCACCTATTCAACACTTGGTCTTATGATGATTGGCTTAGGCCTTGGAAGCATTAAAAGCTTTCGCCTTCATTTTCGTTTTATCACAACGTGTTTGCTTATTAAGCTTATAGCTTTCCCTCTTTTTGCAATTGGTTTTATCTACCTGGATCGCTACACTTTAGGATTTTTAAATCGTGAGTTAACTGAGATACTTCTTCTTATGTCTCTTGTCCCCATGGCAGCTAATGGAGTGGCCATTGCCACTGAACTCAAAATACCTGCCGATGAAATTGCTCTCAC
>CAYOWH010000145.1:0-3630 GCA_964407615.1 uncultured Bacteriovoracaceae bacterium
GATTTACCAGCTAAGATTGCTACCTTCTTGCTGCAGTGTTCGCAGTGAGTTGAATCAGTTGTAGTCTTTGTGAATATAATATTTGCCTGCTTGGCGACAGGGCAGGGAAATGAAAACAGTGAAGTTTGTCTTGTGGTCTCCATGTTTAAGAGAAAATTGCCTTTAAGAGATTAAATATACCTGAGATAATAAGAAAAATAATAAATAATGTAACACAACCACTACAGCCATCGGAGCCTCTACTTTGCTGTGTACCATATTTTTTACTTTTTTGTGATTGGGTATAATCATGCTCAGAAGGCATACCCATTGTGCGTCCAGAATAAATATGGGAACTAGAATTTTCGCTAATTTTAATTCTAGAATCCTCTTGAATACTCGTGTTATTTTCTGTCGTGGAAGTATGATGACTTGTATCGTACTCGTGTCGCTTCTGTGGATTGGAAAGAACGATGTACGCGATTCTGGCTTCATTGAGTACGAACTCGTTTCCCTCGCATTCTCGAACAACTTTTAAGTAAGCTTTCGATATCTCAGCTAGGGTGGCACTCGGAGTAACGTTGAAATAAGCATAATATCCTCTTGGATCTTTTGGATCAATGTAGTCCCAGTCTTTCTTTGGCTTATGCATCGATTCTTTTTGTTTTTATCTCACAATTTGTTTTTTAAGTTCCTTAGCACGATTTTGGGAGATTTTGATATATTCAGGGTGCTTCATTTTTAGTTCTTCGAAAACTTTAATTGCCATTTCATTATACGCTTCGTTTTCGGTAGCAATATGTAGCCATGCCATTCCATCTATGATATCACTTTCTGTGCGATTCTTCCCGTCACCTAATTGCGATGCAAGTGATGCCCATAACGGCGCCTCAGTGTTTCCTGAAAATGCAGCACGGAAAAGCCATTCTTTCCCTTTTTCAATATCAACGAAGTCCTCCTCATCATTGATAAGTATTTTACCTAAAGTTACCATTGCGGTGTTATCACCAGAGTTACACGCATGAGTCAGGTGTTTAATCGCTAGTTCTTTATCTACTTGGGTGTAGTGACCTAACCAATAGAGTTTGAATAAAAGATTCATGGCATCAATCATGCCATTCTTTGCTGCATCCGTGAGTAATTGAATTATTTCTGGATTCTCCTCATCCTTACTGCCTTCTCTTAGTAGCATGCAGGCAAGATTATATTGTGCGATTTCGTATCCGCCTTTTGCTGCTTTTTTATACCATTTCCTTGCTTCGACAGGATTGGGTTCGCAGCCAATACCATTTTCAAGATGTACCGCTAAATTACCCTGTGCAATGGCATAGCCTTGTTCGGCAGCTTTAAGGAACCATTTAATAGCTTCAATCGGATCTTTCTTTGTGCCTTCACCACGTGCGTAGCAAGTACCAACGCTGCACTGCGAGTCAGGACGACCTCCTAGTGCGGCCGACATATACCACTTAAATGCTTCCGCATCATTGTCTGAGACTATTACATCTCTCCTACGGTATCGTGTAGCAAGTGCATGCTGAGCATCAAGATTACCTTGTTTTGCTGATAATTGGAAATATTTTACAGCGTCATTTATCCGATCAAGGCCATAAAGACCGTTTAAATAATTACATGCTAGGTTAAACTGTTTTATGGAATCGCCGGCATCGGCTTCTTTTATAAACTTTAATTCACTGTCCTGTAGTTCTTTTTGATTTGGGCGTTTGCCTTCAGCTTTTATCCAGAAGAAGTCATCACTTCCATGGTTAAGTATTATATAGTAGATTTTACTTTCGACTAATAGATCACGTACCGTTTTTGAAGGTAGCGCGAAATAGAATGAAGTATTTACCACCTTTTTCAATTTTGCTAAACTGGTGAAGCCGACTGAATAAAGTATGTTGCCTTCGCCTCTCAAAAAATAACCATCATCCACATTGGGTGGAAAAACACTTTTAGGATCTAATTTGTCGAATTTACCTGTAACTGGAATTGGTTTCTTGGCTGGAATATAAATAATGGTGTCACCGAAATTAAATTCGCTGATAACCTTTGACGCGAAACTATTGCCAGCGGTGGTTTTATCTTTCTCGCTATGGGTAAGTTTAATGAGAGCTTCTAATTTGTTATTTTCCATTTAATTGAATTAATTATTTTTTAATTTTGAAATAATACCTGGGATAAGTTTTTCGGCTTCTTTAATCATAGGCTGTAGTTCATCAATTTCGTAGTATTCACTTAATGACTCTAGTTTTCTGTCGGAACCACTGACATCCATTCTATATCCAAGTACAAACCAAGCGATGGCCTGAATATGGTCTTTCTTAACATAAGTTCCGTCTAAATAAAGTTGGCCAATGATTAAGAGAGAAGGGAGGTCACCATTTTTTAAAGCAGAATAAATAAAATCAAAACCGCGTTTTTCGTCTTTAACGCATCCATCACCATACATAAGCATTATACCGTAGTTCCGCATGGCTAGGTCGTGTCCTTTTTGCGCTGCTTTTTCTATCCACGGAAAAGCCTTTGATTTATCTACTTCTCCTGAATAGCCCTGCAGGTATGTCATACCTATATTATATTCAGAATTAGGATCTCCAGACTTTGCGACTAACATAAGCCACTTAAGACCTTCTTCGACATTTCGGTATTGAGGCACTGTACTGACTAAAGTCCCACCCAGGGCGCTTTGCGCATTGATATCTCCCTTTTCAGCTTTTTTTCGTAAGTCATTTATACTTTCTAAAAGTTGCAAACTAGAGTCAGGAAGTTCTTTCGATATTTTTCCGTCCACTTGTAAGTCGCACTCGCGAATTAAATCAGCAATCGATGAGAGCCCTGGTACTATTGCCGCAATAGTATTTATACGATGGTCTATTCCGACACCAAAATAACCCGTAGATAAGTTAGGCCAAAACGCCCACACTCGATCGCTTTGATTCCCATCTTCATCCCTGGGTAGGTCTTCCCATTCATGCACATTTGTCGTTTTGACAATATTTTGATATTTCTCCCATTCTTTTGGGTTGGTTATGCTGAACTCTCTTGGAATTGTGCCTGGAATGGAACCTGAGGTTATTAACCAGATATTAGTATCAGCGCTCCACTGTAAGAAAAATCCACCATTACGTTCACCGTTTTGATTTATTCTTTGATATTCAAAGCTTCGTTTTTTATGTGCTTCAGCAACTAATTTTTTTAAAAAGTCGTCCATATATAATACGCTATTAATCCTATGCCTGTAATAGATGTTGTTAAGCAAAATCTAGTAAAATTCTTCAACAGGATAAACTGCTTAAGTAAAGGTGAGGAAGTCAGGTGACGGGTGACGGGTGTCAGGTGTCAGGCCGATTCGGGTATCAGGTGACAGGTGTTCGGGTGACAGGCCGATCTAATTATTGCGGACGCCACGGAGTGACGTCCCTACCCGAGGCAAAGGTGGAGGCAATTAGGGGGACTGGTGGAAAAGGGGACAAGTGGGATGGGAGGGAAAAGAGGCAGTGGAAATGTGCAAATCGGAGCGGAGCTCCTGTGCAAAGGTGCAAAGGTGAAACAAGAAGGGGGCGGGTGGAAAAGGGGGCAAGGGGACAAGAGATACAGTGCAAACGTGCAAAGGTGGAAAGGTGGAGGCAGAGTAAGAAGTGGGCGGGTGGA
>CAYOWH010000146.1:0-3559 GCA_964407615.1 uncultured Bacteriovoracaceae bacterium
TCGCGTCGGATAGTGTGGTCGAACTGAACGTAACGGCGACTGACGCGATCGATGTTCTTTCAACCGCGCTGACGGCCGATGTGTTGATGCAATCAGCCTTGGTGACAAGCGCGGATGGCCAGGTATCGATATCGTCTGCCGGCAACCTGACGGTTGGCGACAGTCATGTTGGTGGCGGTGTGTTCAGTGAGTCGTCATCGATTTCGCTCACGGCAGGCAAGTACCTGGTGAACGCCAGCGGGGATGCGACGCAGACGGTTCTTGGTGCGTACTCGTTGAGCCTGTCTGCAGAGACGTTGGATGGCTCGTTCGATGTTTCGAACATCGACGACGTGTCGCGGGTGTCTGCTACGGCAACGGGCTCGAAGGGTGTGGTGAACCTGGCGTTTGACCGTGCCGACGCGGTGACGCTTGACGGCGTGACGACGATTGGCGGCAACATCGTTCTTTCGAACGCTGGGGCGGGCGACCTCCGGATCGGGGTTGGTGGTATCAAGGCTGGGGCGTCGAACACGGTGACGCTGACGAATCTGCTTGGTGCGATCATCGGCCCCGAGGCCGAGGACGAGGTGGCGGGCACGATCGAGGCGGGTTCGCTCGTGTCTCTGACGGCCGGTGGCGATATCGAGGTCGTGACGAAGGCCGGTCAGTTGGCTGGGTCTTCGACAAACGGCAGCATCGAGATCGCACAGACGGGGAATGTGAAGATTGGTGCCGCGGGTCTGAATGCCCTCACGGCTGGTTCCACGGTCACGCTGGATGTGACGGGTGCGATTCAGTCGGGCGTCGGCAGCATCGCGAGCGACACGGCGATCGTGTCGGCGACGACGGGCATCGACATTCGCACGAACGTGGGTGCGTTGTCTGCCGTTACCCAGGTGGGCAATGTGACGGTGTTGGAGGCTGATGGCCTGACGGTGGATCCGGCCGGCATCTCTTCGGGCAACGGCGCGGTGTCGCTGACGCTGACGCTGGGCGGCCTGGACGGTGCCGGGCAGGTGATCTCGGGCAACTCCGTGGGAATCAAACTCCTGCAGGCTGGCAACTCGATCGACGTGGACACGTCCACGTCGACGATCACCGCCTCGACGAAGGACGGCGACATCGCGATCCGGAACGACAGGAGTCTGCAGGTGGGAGCGGCCGGGATCCTGACGGGCGACCCGGTGACGAATAATGTTTCGCTCGAGGTGGCGGCGGGAAGCATCACGGCGACCACCGGATCGATCCAGGGGAATAAGTTGACGATGTTGGCCACGACGGGGATCACGGCGAAGACGTCGGTGTCGGACATCGCCGCGGACGCGACCTCCGGTGAGATCGTCCTGACGCAATCGGGCAAGGCAGTGACGCTTTCTGAGGTTGTGGCCCGGAACGGCAGCGTGACGGTGACGAACAACAACGACATCACGGCGACGAGCGTGCAGGCGATCGGTGGGAGCCGGGACGTGTCGATCACGGCGACCGGAACGAACAAGAAGATCACGTTCGGTGCCAACAGCATCTTCGCCGATGGCGACAAGGTGACGCTGGTATCGACGGGTGGTCTGGACGGGACGTCGGCCGGCACCGAGGCGGATATCACGGCCGGGACGATCACGCTGACGAGTTCCGGTGGTGACGTGACGGCGACGGTGAAGGGCAACACGGTGACGGCGACGGCTCAGGGTACGGATGCTGATACCGCTGCGAAGTCGGATGTGGATCTGACGATCCTGGGCAACCGCACGGTGATGCTGGGGACGGCGACGGGTGTGAACCTGACGGCGGCCGGCGACGTGACGCTGCACGCGGACCCGAACAACATCGTGGTGGTGAAGGCGCCGACGGTGGGTGCCGGCGGGACTACGACGTATGACACCAGCGGCGTGGTGACGTTCGCGGTAACGACGACGGCGTCGAGCGGGGCCGGGTCTCTGTCGCAGTCGCTGACGGATGCTGGGCTGGCGAATGTGACGGGTGGCGGCACTGCTGGCGTGGCGTTCACGACGGCGATCGGTAGCCCGATTCAACTGACGAAGACGGTGGAGGTGAACGGTGCGATCACGCTCGACGGCACGTCTCGGATCAACACGACGACGGGCACGCTGACGACTGGCCGCCAGATCGACATCGATGGCTCGCGTCTGACGACGGGCACGGCGGGCTTCAAGCTGCTGGCCGGTGCGGGTGGCAGCACGGTCCGGGGCTTCGCGTTCTACGGGTTCAACAAGGCCGGCGGAGCGGGTGTGGAGACGGTTACGGGAGCGGACGGCGTGACGATCTCGAACAACCTCTTCGGGATCAGTTCGACGGGCCGGGTGTCGAGCAACACGTTCGGCATTCTGGCGGCAGCGGACGGTGCCGTGATCACGGGCAACACGGTGGTGAAGAGTACGACCGCCGGCATCGAGCTCACGGGGGCAGGTGCGACGGTGACGGGCAACCTGATCGGGACGAACACGGCTCGGACGAACCTTGGGAATGCCAGGGGCGTGAGGTTGAATGCGGCCGGTGCCGGGAACGTGATTGGTGGATCGACGGCGGCGGAAGCCAACGTGGTGGCCTTCAACACGGTGGCCGGTATCCATGTGAGCGGGACGGATGCGTCGGCGGGCGATGCGACGGCGATCCGCGGCAACGAGGTGCTCTTGAACGGCACGGGCATTCTGATCGACGGGGCGTCGGTGAATGCGGTGGTGACCGGGAACACGGTGACGCGGAGCACGGGCAACGGAATCGTTGTGAACGGGTCGTCTTCCGACGTCACGGTCGGCGGCGACACGACGATCGATCCGACGGTCCGCAACTACGTCGGCACGACGTCGCGGAACACGTTGGGCCTGGGCAACCGGCTCAACGGCATTCTTGTCAGCAGCACCGGCAGCGGCATCAACGTGGAGGGGAACACGGTGCTCGGCAACGGCACCGGGAACTCCTCGGGCAATAACGCCGGCGTGAAGCTCTCCGGAGCCAACGACAACGACCTGTCGGTGGTTCGGAATACGATCAGTGCCAACCGTGGTGCCGGGATCCTGTCTGGTCGGACGGGTGCTGGCGTCGTGACGATCCAGAAGAACACGATCTCGAGCAACTCCGGGAGCGGGGTGCAGGTGACCAGCGGCAAGGCGGTGGTGGGCGGAACGGCCGCTGACGACGATGCGACGCTCCGGGCGAACGCCAACACGATCAACTCCAATGCCGC
Source organism: uncultured Bacteriovoracaceae bacterium (assembly GCA_964407615.1). Lineage (GTDB taxonomy): Bacteria > Bdellovibrionota > UBA2428 > UBA2428 > UBA2428 > CANIGN01. Next base: position 3,185 of record CAYOWH010000146.1, read on the forward strand.
GTACGGCGTGCATGTGCTGGCTGGCGTGACCTCGGCCCAGGTGATCGGCAACTCGATGGCGAGCAACCGGCTGGGCGGGATCCTGAACCCGAACCTGTCGGCTCCGACGGTGACGAGTGCGACGCGTTCGGCATCGACGGGCGACCTGACGGTGAACTTCAGTGGTCTGGTGAGCGGCCAGGTGGTGCACGTCTACGCGGGCACGCGTGACGGCCGGACGTATCTGGGCCAGTTCACGGCGACGGGTGCGACGGGCACGTTCACGATGGATCTGGCCACCCAGACGTCGGAAGGTGTCCGGGCCTCGATCTTCGCTGGGGCGCTCATCACCGGCACGCGGACGTCGGTCGGGGCGGGCACCGAGCAGACCTCGGC
>CAYOWH010000147.1:0-3438 GCA_964407615.1 uncultured Bacteriovoracaceae bacterium
AAGCCTCATGATGAAAAAGATGGCAATCAGTCTGAGATATTATTGGCGAAGGGTGGCATTCGTGCGCCAAAGCATAAGGATACGACTGAATCGCAGAACGCATATATTTTGGAGACCTTTTTTGGACGCACTCCCACAACCCTAATCACTGTAGATTATCTTACCTCAGTGCGTGATATGGTCTTTTATGATGCAGACCTAGTAGGAAAGTCGCTCGAAAAGACCTTAAATATGGAGTTTGACTGGAAGCGGTGTCCTGCTGCCATTGGATTTTCTGAAGACCACAAGCATATCGCTTTCTCAACTCACCCATGGAGTTCTGCCGACCAGTTCTTCAAACTCCGAGAACATCTTGATGAATATAAATTCGATGATTTTGTTGTGAATATGCAGGGTGAGATAATTGAAGATAGCAAGGGAAAGCCAAAGAAAAAGCTATTTCGCCAGTGCCTCAAAAGAGTCGAGGATTATCAAGAACTGTCACGATATCTCGAAGGCATTGGCGCTTTGGATAAAGAAGGGAAAAAATATCTTCACAAGAAAGATGGTCCTATAAAGCGTTTGCGGCAATGCCTGGCAATCGCTCGGCGTCTCAGCGTTGAGGGGTTAACTCCTTATAAGACTGACAAAGTTTTCGCTGAAATTTTGGTGTCGTGTGGCATTCCATGCTCGGTGAGAGATATCGAAAACGCCAAGAAAAGTAGGTCACTTGTTATTAAAAGAGTTCCCAGAACTAGTGAAGTGCTGATTGCCATGGAGGAATTATTGAAGCATTTTCCGCGGTTAAATGCAGATGATTTTCTCGTAGCCTCAACTGGTGTTAGTCTTTTGCCGCGATATGAGGAGATATCTGGCAATAATGCAGATGATTTTATCAGGCGATTGAGGTGAAGGTTTTAATCGTATGCTGGGATTTTCTAAGGATCCAAATAATATGAAAATAGTTTCATTTTACACTGTGCCGGGGGTCAGATGAGTTCCACGGCTTTTCGTTTGAGGTGATCATTCACCTCGATATATCGCTGTGTGGTTTGCAGGGATCGGTGTCCTGCCAATTCCTGCAATACCCTCACCTGTACACCTTTGGCGGCAAGATTCGTGAGAAAGCTTCTTCTGCCGCTGTGACTAGACCCGCCATTAATCCCGGCAGCGAGATAAAGAAGTTTTATCTGTATCGCCAATGAATTTGCCGAAAAGCCCGTATTGGATTTCTGACTGGTTACAAAGGGAAGCTCCCTATCTTTATCTTTAACCTGGTCAAGGTAACGGTGAATCTCCTCCACCAAGCGATTAGGTAGAAACACCATCCTCGGTCTATTTCCCTTGGTCTGGGATGCCTTGAGGCGTATCTCTGCCCTCACCCTTCCATCATCACCCAGCACATCTCCCATCCGTAGCGATGCGATCTCACCAATACGCATGCCTGCCCAATGCCCCATGAGAATGATAATGCGGTTCCTCGCAGAATGGCGATTTCTATCGATATGCAGAAGCAGAGTTTCTAGTTCATTTTCAGTCAGTGTTTTTGCCTGTGACATATCAATCCTCGATAATATCATTTTTTCCGTACTTTATGATCTTATCGGCACTCTCCAAGTAAATTGCCACCGTGGATTTATATCCTCCCGGCGCCGACAATGAATAATCAAAGAAAGAAGGAGTGCGCCATTCGATGACATTACCGAAATCACTTCGCCTCATACAGGCGGAACGTCCTCGGTATTACGACCCCGTATCCAATCGCCGTCGAAAATTCATCGAAAAGCTCGATGAGCAATTGATGGGATTTATTCAGGAGGGTGACGGTAAGTCACCGTCTCGGAAAATCCAAAGGCGAATGCGGGATAAGGATACAGGGGTTCTAGTACTGCGGGAACTCGATCAGATCATCAAACCCTGGTGGTGGAAGGGGTCTGATGGAAGTTACTATATTCGCCTAAAATATGGTTCTCGTCCCCTGGAACTTGCCAAGGGAAAGTCATCCATTCAGGCAGATAACCGCCAGTCACTTGAGGGCATGATGCGGGATCTTATTTCCGCGGTGCAGGCAGGTGATTTGGATAGTCATCTCCGCGAATCCGCCGAGACAATTAGGTCCAAGTTCAAGCGGTAGGTATGGTTTGAAATCAAGGTGAGGTGGGATTAACCGGACAATCCCACCTCACGACCCAGGCATTACCAATTAGGGAGGCGTGGCAATACCGTCACTGGTATTTAGGCTGTCTCTCATTTCTGCGATTTGAACTCTGGATTTTGGTTACATTCATCTCAGCGGTTAGGTGTTTGGCATAAAAGCGATCAATCATTTCCACACTGGTGCGGCAGTTCCTGGCAAGTGTCAGGACATCAATCTGATCCCCTCGAAGCAGTCGATCCATGATTGCTGTATGGCGTAGTGAATATAGGGATCGGGGATCGCCGGCAGGTGAGGTTTCCAGACCTGCCCTTACCATTGCTGCCCGAAACTGATGGCGAAACATTTCATACGAAAACTGTCGATTGGGATATTCCGGCATGAATAGGAAGTCCTCGGGCTTCCCCAATCCCTGTTCACGCTGACGTCTCAGGATGACGTTATAGATTTGTACGGCAGCAGGCATGGATACGACAGGGGATTTGATGGTTTTCGAGGTTTCCGTATTGATGCGGAGGTATCGTGTCGTACCCCTCTGAATAACCTCGATGTGCTTATGGCGCAGTTGCTTGAAATCACCGGGTCTCAGGAACGTGGTGGTCAGGAATATTACCAATGCCCTTAATTCAAATCCCACATATTGGGTTCTGATCTTAACCCTTTCCCTTTCCATATCCCGAATCGTTCTGAGTAATCGGCGATACTCCTCGGGTGAGAACCATGCACGGGTCCGCACCTGCCCCTTGATGGTGGGGATATCCGGTATTCGGTCTATTGCCCCTGCCCGATAGGCATGGCGAAGGGTCTTGCCCACGAAGATCATGTAGCGGCGTATCGAGGCGGTCCTGAGGTTCTTGTTGGTCAGGTATTCAATTAACCCCTCGAGGGTGCGGTAGTTGATTGCCCGAATCGCGATATCCCCAAAGAAGGGCAGTAGGTGGTTCACCAGGGGTAGGTTTTGCCCGTCATTGAAGTGCCGGTTTCTTTCACCCCGCCGAACTCGTCCCTCATCATGCCGAATAACGTCCTGTGCTGCCTCCTCAAAGGTGAGGGCAGGCGGTTTCTGGTCTCTGGGGTGTAGGTTGCGGTAGAACCTCCTGGCGAATGCCTTGGCGGTCTCCAGATCCCCTGCCCCGGTAGATTTGATGCTGGTCTTGCCGCCGATGGTCACCCGAACCTGGAGGTGCCTGGATCGGTCAATTTTGAAGATTGACCATCCCTTATCGCGGTGAAGGATCATTCCCCATGATCGAAACCGTTACCCTTAATTTCCAGCGGATAAATAAATCCGTAAGGGTGGCAAT
>CAYOWH010000148.1:0-3436 GCA_964407615.1 uncultured Bacteriovoracaceae bacterium
CCCATACTTCTATTATCGCGTGTCTGGTGTCAAAAAGCACTACGCGTAACTTTACAAAATCTTAATAATTTGAAGCTCTGAGACACAATCGGGCGTCAAAAATCTGTACCGCCAAAGAATAAGGCTCAGCTTTTAAAGGGATTTGTCGAAAGCAGCCACATAGAGGTTAATTATGAGTAAAAAAACAGAAGCAAAGAAACCTAATAATTCACAAAACAATCAACAAGAGGCTCCCGTGGGACCAACACATTGTCGCTTTACTGCCTGCAAGAGCAAAATTGATAAGTTTGGTTTTTGTCAAAATCACTACGAAATGTATATGTCAGGTGTGATTCGTGGTGACGGTACAAAGCCTGTTGATTTTGAAAAAAAATTCGAACAATTTTTAGCACGTAAAAAAGTAGCCTAGTGCTGAGTGCAATCTCTAGAGCTTCTTAGCGGGTTTTAAAAGACTTTAAAGCTCCGCAGTTTGAACTCATGTATTTACCTATTTGAAGAACTCTTGATTCGGTTCCTTGAGCGTTTTTACTCACAATAACCCCATTAAATTTTTTTCGATCAACAACATTCCACTCAATGGTTCCTGATGTGTTTTCTTTACATACAAAAGAACTCTGAAGTTTGTTTTGAGTGTTTTTGAGGAGAGTTATTTTACAATTTTTACTTTGAGGAGTGAGCATCGTTGGATTTTGAAGGGCTTTTTTTGAGTAGCAAATTTTACTTGTTCCATCTTTACTGAGTGTTAGCTGTTGTTTTTTGAGAGATTTCTGAAGAGCTTCCTCAACTTTTTTTCTTTGATCTGCGGGAACAGCACTCATCATTTTTTTGTATTCAGTCTGAGTATCATATTTTTTTCCGTCAAGATCGACAATGGTTTGAATTTTCCAAAGTCCGGGTTCTATTTCGAGTCCTCTTGCTTGAGCCATAAAAAACGAAAAAAGAAAAAAGAAAAAAAATTTCTTCATATTTTTTCAATTTAACATTAGAAAGAGTTTTATGGATTTTAATCTATTTTTTTTCTTAAAGCTTTTTGTAAGTTCCTTGCTCATTATGGCCTCCTCTTTTTTAGCTATTCGTTATCCCGGGCCTGCAGGGGTTATTGTTGCTTTACCTGTGACGACTTTTTTGAGTTTGGCATGGGCTCGCTTCGCTGGACAAACAAATCTACAAACAGCGTCTTTCTTAGAAAGCGTTGGGTGGATCACTTTTTCTGGTTTGGGTTTATTTTTTCTAACACCCTATCTTTTGCGAAGTGGATATAGCTTTTGGTTTTCTTTATCCATCGGTCTCGCTTCGCTTGTCCTTGGCTGTTTTTTTGTTTTGTGGGTCCAGCGATCAGTTTCTTAGTTTTATTTTTTAACGCTCACAATGGTAGAGGATCCTTTGTTGAGTGCGGCATCAAAAGCAAAAGCTTGGAGCGTATGTGTTCCTTTTGGTAAATAATTCGTGTTCCATGTATATGTAAACGTTGAGTTGGAGCTTGTGTAAGCAAGCGATCCGTCAATGTAGAGCTTAACTTGAGTCACGCCAACATTATCGCTTGATGAGACTTTAACGTAAGTTGTTTTCGAAAGAATCGTTCCAGAAACGGGCGATGTGATGGCCACACTGGGTGCTGATGTATCAGCAGGGGGAGGAACTGTAATGGCAGCTTGCTGAAGTGCTCTGTAGGCGTTCACTCTTCCAAACCCAAAATAAATATCGTAGCCCGCGCTTCCTAAATCATCAGAAGTTTTTGTTAGAATATCGACGACCTGTGAGTTGCTCAGTTGTGGATTGAGAGAAAGTATAAGAGCCGCAACACCCGCCACAATAGGTGAGGAGAAAGAAGTTCCGTACCATGATCCATAACCTCCTCCTTTGATAGTTGTGTAGATTCCTTTACCAGGCGCTGAGATTGCAATTGAGTTTCCATAATTTGAAAAACTAGCAAAGGTATCATCTGAGAGAGTTGCTGAAACAGCTACTGCGTTTTGGCAAGCAGCAGGGTATGAAACTGTGCTGCTGTCGTTTCCGGCAGAGGCAATGACAATCGAATTTTTTTGCCATGCATAGTTAACAGCATTTTGCAGAGTGGAAGAAGCGGTCCTTCCTCCGAAGCTAATGTTGATCACTCGAGCGCCTCGGTCTGTTGCGTAAATAATTGCTTTAGCCATATCGGAATAAGTTGCATACCCAGTTGGGTCTGAAATTTTTATGGGAAGCAAAGGACTTTGCCAGGAGATTCCTGCAACTCCTAATGCGTTGTTGCTAAGAGCGGCAGCAGTTCCTGCTACTGCCGTACCGTGTCCTAGATCGTCGCTTGGGTTATTGGTGTTTGCATAGATGTTAAAGCCTGGAATAATTTTTGAAGATAAATCTGGATGTGTGAGATCAATTCCGGTGTCAACGATCGCAATCGGAACGGACGTTGTTCCGGTAGTGAGGCTCCAGGCATTGATTGCGTTGATTTTGTTGAGGTGCCACTCGTATCCGTTTGTATAGTAGGGATCGTTCGGAGAGGTGAGAGCTTGGGCTGGCTCTGCAATCCAATCTTTTTCAACAAACTCCACATTTGAATCTTTTTTTAATTGAGAAAGTACAGAGTTAAGTTTGAGAGGGTGAATTTTTAAAATTTTAACTTTTAATTTGGGTGTTGTTCCTGCATGTTGAGCTCCTGTGAGTTCTAAGATTTTTTTGAAATTGCCTGTACTTGGTTCTTTTTTGAATTTGACAAGAATTCGATTAGGAACGAATTTTTGATTTTTAGCTTCTCCAGTTTGAGTTGAAAGAAATAAAACACAAGTAAAAAAAGACAAAAGAAATTTTTTCATGAATAATCCTTTTTAAAAAAATGAAAAGAAAGTTATGAGTTTTTGTTTAAGGGCAAATAAAATAGAACAAAGTTTTATTTAATGGTTTTCTTTAAAAGGAACAAAGATACCACTTTCGCAAGATCGATTTGAGTAGTCTGCTGCAAGCTCTTCGCACATACCGGGATTTTCTTCTTCGTATTTATCTTTACAGTTTTTAATTGCGTTGTTGATTGCTTGATTCACTTTTTTTCCGTAACCGACGACGACTGTTGCTACATCTATGTTTTCGTTTTGCGAAATACCTATTGCGCATCTGTAAAAATAAACTTCCCGAGCCTGTGAAGCGGAGATAAATAAAAGACTTAGTCCGAAAATAAATAGAGAATATTTTTTATTCATATGCACCCCCTGATAAGCCCCGCTTGAGCGTATCTCTTCAAATGGTAAAGAGAAATTTTTTGAAATGACATTCCTAAAATTTGACAGAGTTTGCCTTTTGTTTGTTTTTGATGAACGTTCTAAGCAGATCAACGTTTCTTTTGATTTGTCATTTCGATTTTCTTCTGGTCGCGTTGCCCCGTCGAACTTCATTCCATTAATTCCCACCGAGTGTCTAAAAAAAAGGAGAGTAAATGGTAGAT
>CAYOWH010000149.1:0-3413 GCA_964407615.1 uncultured Bacteriovoracaceae bacterium
GCTCGGCAGCAGCGAGGTTTTGGTCAGATTGCGCTTGGGCAGCCTCTGGCGCGCGAAAAAACGGCTGCTTTGGCTGAGCGCCTCGCACTAGCTGATCGACGTAGTAATTAGGCGCCGTGCTTGGTGGCGGCATTATCTGGAAAGAGCCTAATCCCGGCGCTCGCTGTCCCGGGACGGAGCTGCCTTTGTTGAGGCTAGACAATACGCGATCGTAGATCGATCCAGCGCCCTTGGCGATCTTGCTGAGCAGACCGCCGACGCCGCCGAGCTCGTATCGCAACAGCTCAGATTCCAAAGTTTCGTTGCTGCTGCTCTCGTTCGAGGTGATCCATTTCGAGTGCATGGGTAAGCTCCCGGGTCAACTGGTCGAGATAAACCTCAAGCTGCTTGTACTCTTGCGTCCTCCAAGCCTGTTTGTCGGCAGACTCAAGCTCATTAAGACGCTTGTAAATCGTCCCGATTTTTTTATGAAGGACTACTTCGTGATGCTGCATTTTGCTCAAGCCTCCTCACCTTTCTAGCCAGAATGCGGTGTGAAATGGAATTGGGATCGGTATGGAAAACCATATGTCCGCTTGTCGCGTTGAGGTAATGCTTGCCTCCATGTCGGTGCGGCTCATTTTGCGTATACCAATCAATTCCTTCCTTGCTGTCGAGAAGATGATTGAGCGTCAGCTCGCTATCGTCGATGGCGTGCAAATCGGGGTTATTCCTTCGAGCAATAGCGATCGCCTCAGCAAGCTGAACGTCGTCCCAATCATTTATTCTTTCCAAATCTTTTGTGTACCCGTATGTTGGCCAAACAATACCTCCGGTGTACCCGTTGTGCGGGTCAATGACCGGATTGGTTAGCGCCGCGTTGACTTTCAGCTTGTTTATTCCAAGCCGATGCGCGGCATTAGCTTGATTTTGCAAGATATGCGGCGTCGATATGAACTTGTCGTGTGTTCCTTTCATGCCACTGTGGCTTTGGCTTTGATTGCTGACATCTCCGGACCCGACGCCAGTGTTTGCGTGAAACTTGTAGTTGGGAAGCTTCGATCGCACTGTCGAGCTGACGCTGTCGCTGTATATGCCAAGATCAAGCGAAAGGTTTTCCGGGCTGAATGCCGGATGGTTCGGATCGGAACCCGGGAAAGCGCGCGGCACGCGCAGAATGTCCATAATGGTTTGATCATCAATCTCCTCGCCAAACATTTCGCTAAATTTGTCGCGCAGGCTTTCCGCGACGTCGTCGTAATTCCTTTCGCCGGCATTGAAGATCATCCGCTCGAGCTTTTTATCGATTGGAGGAGCATTTGCTGGCGCGGCGCTGCCGCTTGACAGAGGAGAAGCGCTTCTACTTCGCGTATGCTGGGACGTTGTTAATGCGGGGCCACCAACAACCGGGCGATTGATTGTTCTGACCGGCCTAGTGAGTAGCTCGGCTGCTCGCTCTCGAAATCTTGCGGCTTCATCGGGGGCGGTTGGCTCGAACGCAGAAGCGATCTTCATTAGCATAGTTGCCGCTGAGCGCGGGTCTTCATTTGCCTCACTGTGAGTAACACCCTGAGCGAATCGAGGAAGCAAATCTCTGCGCTCGACAGCGACTGGTAATGGGCCTTGAGGGGTGCGAATTTCCACGACGTGGACAAAATTTTCCGGCCTTCGATTGGGATCGGTCCAGTTTTCTCCGTACGGCAATCCGGCGCTCAATATCGCATCGTGAACTGATTGCCCGTTGCGATTAGGACGAACCGGGCCGCGATAAACACCATGATGAACTTCACCACTCGCCGCATCGATGACACTGATCGGCGATCCGTCGAACATGTCAACATGCGGTGGACTCTGATCGCTGTTATCTTTCACTCTTGATAAAGGAACTTTTATCGGGTCAGTTTTTCCATCAAGCCTGACTGAGATCGTCGCGTCAGGATTAACTCCAACAAGCGTCGCTCGCCTGTGCGAGCCAAGACTCCCAGTTCCAACAACATCAACCCAAACCCTCCTACCGGGAGACACGCTTTGCAATCGATCGTTAACTTGAGTCTGAGATTCCGGGCTTCTGAAAGCTTTATGCCTAGATGATGCTCCATACCAATGCCAAACATTTTCCGGATTAAACGCAGCCTCTCCCAAATTTCCGCTAAGACTAACAATATGCTGAATTTCTCCTGAAGGAGTCAGATGTATGCGTGAATACGTCCCAACATCAGTTGATCCGTTTTCATCCCTAACGTGAACATCTTCGCCGACATTGAAATGGGCATCAGCTATTTGCTCAGGTGTAAGATATGGTGCTGCTGGAGCAGGTGAAGCTCCGGGCTCGGCAAGCTCAGGAAGACCGCTGTTGACGCGCCTGTAAGTTTCAGCCGCTCTCTGAACAAGCGAAAACATCGGCAATTCAGAACCATTCCAAGCCGATGGCGCCGAAAAATGAGCTGGGCTAGCCGTGCCATCATTGTTTATGCTGTGCGACCTGAAGGTTCCGCGATCATCATCAATATCGACAAACATGCGAGGCTGGCTATGAAGCAGCCTGTAATGCTGCTCGCCATCCTCATCAACATACCTGAAATATGTGTGAATAATATCGCCGGTTTCAAGCTTGTGAGCGTTGTCAATAAACGACATTCTTGGGCCGATTTCAGGATGGCGCAAAGGTGCTATTAGTTCAGGTTGCTGTTGCTGCTGCTTTTCGGCAGGCTCAGGAGCTTGGCGCTCGGCTTGATTGACCATGAAATAGTTTCTGCCGCGAATCGGAATGAATCCAGAAGGATTTACTGGAGAATTCCCGATCGGCTCGACGCGAATTTCTCTTCCATTTGTGTGCCAAATCCCGCCTCGGTGATCCGGCGTGACGCGATACTTTCCATTGTGGAATCGATCGCCACTTAGACTGGAATCAATTCTGATGACGTCTCCAGCTTGGGGAGGATTGTCAGAGAAATCCTTCGACTGTTGCGGCTGCTGCTCCGCTGGCGCTGGTCGAAGCTTGGCGTCAGTTTTCGGAATGCGTATTCCTCTCTGATAACCGGGAACATTCTCGCCAACCATTGAAAGCGTGTAGTAATTCTTGTCCATGTCGTCGAGAGTATAAACGCCATCGTCAACGCGATGCCCGCTCGGATGGTGCAGGTGAACGCGATCGCCGATGCTGACAGATTGCTTTTGCGGCTGCTGCTCTGGCTGCTGTCTGATTCCGCCCGGCCAAGCCAAAAGATCGCTTATTTGCCTCCACGTCTCATCCATGCCGCCTGATGGTTTTGAAGCAGCTTCCGGAGAAATCTGCTGCTGCGCGACGGATTTTGGCTGCGGACTCGCGCCGGGCTTTTCACCCTTCGCAAGCTTGAGCTGGCGACGGACGTGATGCGGAATCGACGCGCGCATGAAATTGGCGGCGCCATCATGCCCATGCTCGTCAAACATAT
>CAYOWH010000150.1:0-286 GCA_964407615.1 uncultured Bacteriovoracaceae bacterium
GGATGCGCTCTTTGAATAATTTCCCAATGACCCAAAGTTGGTGGATCGAAGGTACCTGCGAATATGGCCTTCACGGCTAGCATCCTAAGCTTTGCGCTCTAAAAAAACAACTTTCGAATCACCGTGTGTTTTCTCTTTAAGCAGCTTCCAATTTTCAAGCTCTAGACTTTCCTTAGGCGACATTTCAGCCACTAAAACACAACGATCACTCCAGAGCGGAAACGTCTCAAGAGCTCGAAAAGCTTTGAGAATCCATCCCTTATTGTAGGGGGGATCACAAAAAACA
>CAYOWH010000150.1:296-3400 GCA_964407615.1 uncultured Bacteriovoracaceae bacterium
CTCGTCTCGATGCGATTTTAAATAAGCTGCCTCAAGCTTCCAATTCTCTAAATCCACGCTTTCTTTAGGTGACATTTCTGCAACTAAAATGCAGCAATCACTCCAAAGTGGAAAATCCTCTAAGGCTTTAAAAGCTTTTGGAATCCATCCTTTATTGTAGGGAGGATCACAGAAAATCAGATCAAACGGCAAATAGGAATCAAAAGACATAAGCATTTTGCCCCATTTTTTTGGGTCCGCCTCTCGAAGAACCCTTGCTAAACGATTTTGAGTCAAAGTTTGTAAATTTTGCTCCAAAATCTTAAGTGTTTGAGGAGACGATTCCACAAAAACAGCTTTTTCTGCCCCCCGAGAAAGGGCCTCTATTCCCAAAGCTCCTGTTCCCGCAAAAAGATCGAGAACAGATCGTGGCTCTAATCCCATTGCATTTTGAAGAGTATTAAAAATAGATTCTCTCAAAAAAGCAGAGGTAGGACGAGTCTCACTTCCCTTGGGACTTTTCAAGGGATGCCCCTTCCACTCTCCACCAGAAATTCTAAGCATTCTTTTAAATTAAAGCGATCACTGTTCTTTGTCTAAGTAAACTTGGTGTAAGATTGCTTCTATGCCCACATTTTTTGATAAGCCTCATGACAAAGGTTACATCAAATCCTTCGATGGGCTCAAAATTTACTGGGAACATCACGGTGCTACCTTTTCAAAGCAACGAACCCCAATACTTTTTTGCTATGGCCTAGCCTGTAGCAAACATCAATGGCGAGGCTTGGCAGAGATGTTTGCAAATGAACACCCTCTTATATTTTTTGACTATCGCGGACATCATCGAAGCGAAGCACTCAATGATCAAGAAAAAACACGTATCAATCAACTTGCAAAAGATGCAAGCCAAATTCTTGAAGAGCTCTCCATCAATGAAGCTCATGTTTTTGGCCATAGCATGGGTTGCAATGTCGCACTTGAGCTCGCTTTTAATTTTCCCGAAAAAATTAAATCGCTTGTTCTCATTGCTGGATCCGCTGAAAGTCCTTTTAAAAGAATCTTAGGTTTAAAATTTCTAGATTCTATCATGCCCACTCTCTTGGGAACTTTTCCCAAAAAAAAAGATCAGTTCAGAACTTTTTGGTCGTGGGTTCTTAAAAACCGTCCACTTCTTAAGCTTCTTGTTCTCGCAACGGGATTTAATCGCAAAGCCGTTGAGGGACAAGACATAGAAACCTATCTTGATTCAGTTGCAAATGTTTCTCCCAACGCTTTTTTCGAATTACTTCATGATTTATCACTCGGGAATTCCGAAAGTCTTTTGCGACGAATTCAAAATCCAACCCTTGTTGTTTCAGGTGCAAATGACCAAGTCACTCCACCCGATGTTCAAAAAAGATTGGCGCAAAGTATGCCAAACGCAGAGTATTTTTCGATTCCCCTGGGAAGTCACAACGTTCAACTTGAATTTGCCGATTACTTAAATCGTAAAATAAGGGAATTTTGGTCGCAAAGAATCTCAAAGCCCATTATAAAGAGGGTGCGTGAAAAGAAGTCTGAGCGGAATTAAACCCACGAGTGGGCTTCCCCATCTTGGAAACTATTTGGGCATGATCAAGCCTGCACTTGAATTGCAAAAAACTCACGAAGCTTTCTATTTCATTGCGGATTATCATGCTCTCACAACCATCAGAGATCCCAAAAAACTTAAAGCCGACACCTTTCAAATGGCGGCTGCTTTTTTAGCTTTTGGTTTTGATTCATCTAAAGGGGCTCTCTTTAGACAGTCTGACATTCCAGAAATCACCGAACTCTCATGGATACTGAGTTGCCTTGCAAGTTACGGAGACCTCACACGTGCTCACGCTTACAAAGCTGCCAAAGATGAAGGTCGTGAAGGCGAAATGAATCTAGGCACATTTTCCTATCCCGTTTTGATGAGTGCCGATATTTTACTCTACGACTCAGATGTTGTTCCCGTGGGACAAGATCAGCTTCAACACATCGAGATGACTCGGCAACTCGCTCAACGATTTAATCATTACTACGGAGAAGTTCTCAAAAAACCCGAAGCCCTTGTTCAAAAAGATATGGCAACTGTTCCTGGGATTGACGGTATCAACAAGATGAGCAAAAGCTACGGCAATTTCATTGAGCCGCTTGCAAGTGAAAAAACTCTCAAAACTCAGGTCATGGCAATTGTCACAGATAGCTTGGGACTTGATGATAAAAAAAATCCAGACAACTCAGCAATTGTAAAATTTTACAAATTCTTTGCGAGTTCTTCTGAAGTTTCGGAAATGGAAAGCAAATATCGCGCAGGTGGCTACGGCTATGGTCACGCAAAAATTGCCTTACTTGAAAAAATCAAAGAACATTTCGATCCTATGAGAAAGCGCTTTGATTCTTTAATGAAAAATCCTGATGAAGTAGAAAGTGTTCTCAAAGAAGGCAAAGAAAAAGCTCAAGCTCAAGCGACAATTGTTCTAGAGAAAGTTAGAAAGGCCTGTGGTTTAAGTTAAGCTTTATCCTAAATAGGGAGAGGGAAATGAAAAAACAGAACCTAACTTTTGCATCTTTTATCTCAAGTGGTTTGGGATTGGGGTTTTTACCTGGAGCTCCAGGAACATGGGGCTCCCTTCTGGGCATCCCTCTTGGTCTTTGGTTTTTACAATTTCCTATTTATCTAAGTGTTCTTTTTTGTTTTCTACTCGCACTTTTTATGAGTCCTCTTGTTAAAAAAGCAACCGTTGATCTTAAGCATGAAGATGCTCCTGAAATTGTAATTGACGAAGTCATAGGACAAGCACTTGCTGTACAAAGTCTGAAACGACTATCACTTGCAGGTCCGCAAACTTTGCCTATTTCATACATCATATGGGCGTTCATATTGTTTAGAATTTTCGACATCTTCAAGCCTTTTCCTGCCAATTTGCTGGATCGACAAAAATCTCTTTTAGGACTTTTCGGTGATGATATTGTTGCAGGTCTTTATGCTGCTATTGTCATCAAAGGATTAATCAAAATCTTTCCCGCTATTTGATTGGTCATTTGAAGATTGAAAGTTAAATCGTAAAAGTGCAGAATAAATAAATGTTCAGCACACGCGACCTACTCAAAGCACG
>CAYOWH010000151.1:0-3357 GCA_964407615.1 uncultured Bacteriovoracaceae bacterium
GCAGGATTTTTGCATGCGGCTAAGCCTTGTATCCACATGCTTCGAGATAAAGTCGATCAAAATATTCTCCATTGGGTTTTTCTGAATGAGCGTCTTCCAAGCGGCAATTTAGAGTGGGCTCAGGCCTCGGGAGTTAATCATGGAAAAATTTTTGGAACTGGAAGCTATCGCAATCAAAAAAATTCTGCAAAAGCACGTTTGCACGAAAATCCACATCAAGCTTATGAGGCTTTACTTGAAAAAGTTCAAGTGTCTTCTATTTTTCAAGACAAGGCAGAACTTAAAGAAAAACTTATTCGCGAGCTCGAAGAAAAAGTTGAAACATCAAAAAATCGTAAGTCCAAAATAAAATCCTCAACTACGCCCCAAGAACTTCTTGATCAAGCTGACGAAAGAGTTCTTGAATGGATTCTTAAAAATGAACGCTCTCCTGTTGGTAATCTAGAATGGAACCAAGCCATTGGGTTTAATCATAGCAAGTATTTGGGCACAGGTTCCTATGGTGTGGGAGGGCCGGCACGAGAAGCACGTATTCATGATAGTCCCGCAGATGCTTACAGCGCTTTGATCGAGAAAGCTAAAATTGCCCCATCTTTGGAGTTAAAAAGCGAGCTTAAAGAAAAAATTATTTCTGACCTTAATGATAAAAAACTAAAATCTTTAGGGGAGTTTGTACTTCCCAGCAAGGAAGAGCGCGCCCATTCGGCCGAAGATTCTTTTATAAAGTGGGTTTTGATCAATAAAAAATTTCCTATAGGTGGCGCTCCGTGGAAGCAAGCTCTAGGTATTGATGCTGAGAAATATTTTGGTACAGGAAATTTTAAAGTTGGAAAAAAACAACAGCACTTGCAAATTTACGCAAGTCCGCGCGAGGGTCTGGAGTCGCTCTTAAGAAAAGTGGAGTCTTCTCCCGAGCTCTCCTCTCAAAAAGAGCTCCAACTTAAAATCATCGACAGCCTCAAAGCAAGATTGGCTCAGTAAAAACATTTGGGCTTATGAGATCTGTTTAAAGTACTTAATTCCTTGAATGATTATATTTAGGTCCCCGCGATTCCGCGCACGATTTTTGCTGGGCAATAACTCACATAAAGAGTAACCAAAATGAATACATTCAATATAACTCAACTACATGAAGCAGCGTCGCCCTGTCCTCAGTCTTTAATGGTACGTCATAGAGGATGATGTGAAAGAATTTGGCAAATACGTCATTTTGACGTATAATAAAAAAGAGATTAACAGAGTAAGAACCACGAGCAGAGCCCGAAAGAGCCTGCTCAAGGCTCCAAAAGTGATAGCAGCAGCATACGCAACTTGGGAAGCTTCTGTATCCGAATTCGGACTCTTTGAGGTGCAAAAAATTCTGGGCTATCACGACGAGCCACTGAAGGGAAAACTAAAAGGTTTGAGATCTTTTAGACTCTCTAAGGGCTACCGTGGTTATTATCGACTGGTAAAAGAAACCATCACCCTTGTGCTGGTAGAAGAGGTAAATCATCATGACTATAAAGAAATCGAAAGACTCTTCGGAGGCTAAGTTTCTCTCAAAACTTCTTGGAGGGCCGCTCACCTTTGGGGCAGCCGTAGAAGCACTCCGTACTCGCGACGAACTTTCCCAAGCAGCTTTTTCGAGTAAACTTGGGATCTCTAGGCAATATCTCTGCGACGTTGAAAAAGGGCGTCGCCTCGTAAGCCCTACTCAAGCTGCAAGATTTGCAAAAGCCTTTGGTCATCCACCCAGGGTGCTTGTGCAGCTGGCACTTCAAGATTCGGTAAGAGAATCAGGGCTCAATCTCAAAGTCAGTGTTGAGGATGAAGCGGCGTAAAATATACCCACCATCAATCGGTGAGAATGGCAGAATCATTATAAAATTATTAATAGCCTCAGATTGATAAAAAATTTGTGCTTATGAGGTTAAATTGCTTTCTTAAAAGATTCTAAGGACTTTAGAATGGATTTTGAGTCTACAAGATCTCCTATCACGAAACGGTGTAAGATACTGCCTATAAGAGTTTGATAGGGAACGCCCATTCGTTCCGCTTCTGTTTTAAGATTAGCTAAGTCTGAGGCATCAATTCTTAAACTAATAGGTGTTTTCGTGGATTCTGGGTCAACTTTAACCTTACCTGGACGCTTTTTTAGTTTTCCTAAATCATATTCCTTTTTCATAATCTCTTTTCCCTCTTTGAGTTACTTTTCGAGCGGATATGATTCGTATCAAATTGTCCTCTTCTTGCTCACAAAAAACTACTAAAAGAATTTTCAAGCGGCATGTTCTGCCAACTCGAATGTATCTTTCTTCTTCTTCACTGTGATCAGGATCAAAATACTCAACTGCTAATGGATCTGCCCTAATTGTTTGGGCTTCCTCAAACCAAACGCGGTGTTATTTAAAGTTACGGACATTCTTTTTGAGATTCCACTCGAAAGTTAGTCTTTTCTTAAGATATGACATTGTATATACATTGTCAATGTTTCGTTTCAAGTCTTTATTTTTCAAATGTGCGATCTCAAGCTTTCAGTGAGACCTATGCCAAAATTGTTCCAAGAAATTTAAAAAAAGCGGATTCTTTTCCCGAGCTGTCCTCTCAAAAAGAGCTCCAACTTAAAATCATCGACAGCCTCAAAGCAAGATTGGCTCAGTAAAAAAATTTGTGCTTATGAGGTCTGTTTAAAGTACTTAATTCCTTGAATGATCCTGTTTATAGTATCGAGTCTGGGATTACCTCGAGAAGAGATCGCTTCATAAAAAGTTCTTTTGCTTAAGCCTACATTTCTAAGCACAGCTGATGTATTCACTGACTCGTAGTGTGCTTTTACAATTTCTTTAAAGGCATTCATGTCGCCTTCCCAAAGTGATTGAATTAAGGCTTTGGCAATAAAATCAACTTTTTTGAGTCTTTTGTCTGGATCGTGTGGAGTAATTTTTGAAGCTGATTTTATTTTAGTAATAGGTAAATCATTTATAGAGAAAGTTTTTCGCTTTTTTGATGTCTTTGCTTTGGCCATTTTTGTTGCCTCCTAATAAAAGAGTGATTTCCTTGAGTGAAGTTTTAGCAAAGTAAATTCTATCTCCGCTATTAAATTTTATTTCAGCAAGTCCGTCGCCCAAATTTTTTAAATGTCCAAAATAACCAAAGTTTTTAATGTTACTAAGGCGTTTTTCTACTTGAGCCTGAAACTTTGGTGTTTGATTTAAAAACCAAAGCTCATATTCAAGAGTTTTTTTTAACTCAAACACTCTTACTCCTATAATGGTGCGGTATATTGCACTTGTTGTCAACAATTTTGTATTTGCTGAAATTGTTGACTTGCAAGTTTAGTGCCCTATGTTTCTTCGGAGGCTAAGTTTCTCTCAA
>CAYOWH010000152.1:0-3354 GCA_964407615.1 uncultured Bacteriovoracaceae bacterium
CATCGAGCATGGCTTCTAACTCACGCCTGATATCGCTTTTTTGAGGGACGGTTGCTTCTTCAAGAGTAGGAGAAAGTCCCACACCCGGAAGATGTTTTGCTAAGCACACGCGTGGTCGCGAGCGCAATTCATAAAAATGTTCTTCGATTGTTCTTCGTAATAAGTGTTCTGCAAAGTTTGTGATGTCGGTATCTTCATTTACGAATAAAACTTTTCCACCTGTATCTTTCACCGCTTGAGAAATACACTCCCAATCATAGGGATGAAGCGAGCGCAAATCAATCACGCGAACTTCACCTTTGCCTTCAGCCGCAAGTTCGTTCGCTACTTCACGAGCCATATGCACGTGGCGACTGTAAGTGACGACAGCAGCGTCGCTTCCTTCACGCACAACTTTTGCTTTTCCAATTGGAATCGGAGCATATTCAACAGCAGGCCATTGAGCCTGCCATGTTTTGCGCGCTTCACTTCCCATAACAGGAGCGTCGATCATTTTTCTAAGGTCCGCATCGTTTTCGGGCTCACCTGGAATGAGCTCTTCCCCTTTTGCTCGAAGCAAAGCTTTGGGAATAAGATAAAGCACGGGATTGGGTTCTTCGATTGCAGAAAGCATCAATCCGTAAGCATCGCGAGCATTTGAAGGAATCACGATCTTCCATCCGGCCAATCGCGTAGCCCACGCATCAAATGAGTGGCTGTGATAAATCGATCCGTGAATTCCTGCTCCGTGAGGAGTCATCACCACCATGGGCATGTTCCACTGTCCGTTTGAAGACCAGTAACTGTTGCCTGCAAGTTTGAGCAAATCGATGGTGTTAAAAATGTAATCACAGAACTGAATCTCGGCGACGGGTTTTTGTCCTGCAAGTGCAAGACCCATAGCCGTTCCAATAATTCCTCTTTCGTCGAGAGGAGAATTCCATGTTTTTTTGAGTCCTTGTGTGCATGTGAAAACTCCCTCAAGGGGAGGGCCCACGTCTTCACCAAAAATATCCGTTACCCCTAAATGCGTTTCACCATAATGTAACGCAAGCCTCACTGCTTGAGCCAAATTTGCCACGCATTAGTTATACGCTGTATAGGGCGTTCGGACAACGGTATTGGCAAAAAGCCATAGCGCAAAGTGCTTTTTTTATTCGGTCTTTTTGGGAGCAAAAACGTGATCGAAAATACTGTCTGGAGAAGGGTAGTTTTCCTTGCGGGCTTGTTCGTGACCCTCATTCATCTCTGAGATTGCTTCGTTGTGAATTTTTTCTGCTTCTCCGGCTGTGATCCAACCTAGTTTTTCGAGTTTTTTCTGAAAACTTTCGAGGCAATCTTCTTCGCCTTCGACGCGATTTGCTCCAGAAGAAGAGCTGTGTCCATTTAATCGAGAGACAGAGACTTCTAAAAGATAAGGCTTGCGAGATTCACGCACGTATTCAAACGCATCGCGCAGGGCGCTCCATATTTTTTCAGGATTGTTGCCGTCAGCAAGAGCTGTTTTGATTCCAAAAGCTTTACCTCGATCAGCGATATTTTTCTCGCCGTGTTGAGTAGAGGCAGGTGTTGAAATTCCAAATTGATTGTTCGTCACAATCATCAAAAGAGGCAGCTCTTCTTTGGGGCGCGAAGACCAAATCAAGCACGTCGCAAAGTCTCCCTCGGCTGTTCCGGCATCTCCGCCAAGAACCACCGTGATTCCGGCTTTTTTTCCTTCATTGTGAGCTCTCCATTGAGCGCGAGCTGTGCCGGGTGCAACGGAAAATTGAGTTTCAATAGTGGAGGTAATGGGCACCACATTCCATTCTTTTTTAGAAACGTGAGCAGCAAAATTTCTTCCACCCGAGTAGGGATCTGTTTCAACAGATCTCATCTGACGAATAAAGTTGATTGAGGGTTCGCCCATAGCGAGCACGCATCCGTTGCTTCGGTAGTGAAGGTGAAGCATGTCGTGTTCGATGCCCTCGCCTTTATCCACTTGCAATCCAAGTGCAACTTGGAAGGCTTCTTCACCAGGGCCACCAATCCAGAAAAATCCATCGCTACTTTTCGACATCTTGATGAGTTTTTCTTCAAGAGCGCGTGTGCGAGTCATGAGTTTAAAAAATCGAAGGGCAAAATCTTTGTCTTTAAAGGGTTGTACGGGAAAAGCCTTTTGATTTTTAGCCATGGATTTGTCCTTGGATTGAAGCTTGGCTTCTACTGTTGTGTTCTTCGATGCTGGTTTTTTTTGGACTAAGGATGGATCCATCGCTCTTTTCCCCTCTCAAAATCTTTTCAATAAAATACTCCCCTGCACGATAGCTTGAACGTACAAGAGGCCCCGCCGCTACATAAGCAAAACCCATAGCTTCTCCCTCTTTTGCAAGAGCAGAAAAGCGCTCCGGAGAAACGAATTCTTTAACGATCAGTCTGCGTTCCGTGGGTTGAAGGTACTGTCCCAATGTGAGGACTTTTACGCCCACATTGAGAATGTCTTTCATACATGCAATCACTTCTTCGTCGCTTTCGCCAAGTCCCATCATGAGAGAAGTTTTGGTCACCACTCGACGGCCAATAGCTTCGGCTTTTTTTAGATAATTTTCTAAAACATAAAGACTTTGCGAATAAGTACAGCGCGGATCGCGCACTTCTTTTTGTAAGCGCTCAATGGTTTCTACGTTGTGCGCCAGAACATCTGCTTTTGAATGTGACATGGCCTCAATGCACTTGTCGTCGCCTCTCCAGTCGGGAGTGAGCACTTCAATGAGCATGTCGGGTCGCATGGCTTTGGTGAGCTCTACGGTTTTGGCAAAATGACCTGCGCCCTGATCGGGCAAGTCATCGCGATCCACAGAAGTGAGGACGATGTAGTTTAAGTTCATGCCTGATACGGTATGAGCAATTTTTTCGGGTTCAAACTCATCGACCACACCGCGCGGATTGCCTGTTTTGACAGCGCAAAATTTACAGCCGCGGGTACACGTATCTCCCAAGAGCATGAAGGTAGCGGTGCCGCCCGCCCAGCATTCACCGATATTGGGACAACGAGCTTCTTCGCAAACCGTGTGAAGATTAAATTGAGCGAGGTGGGATTTTATTTTGAGATAATTCTCTCCACCGGGCGCGCGAACTTTGAGCCACTCGGGCTTTGGTTTTAACTGCTTGAGTTTTGGGGCTGTGTCTGCCACATTGCTAATTCAATACTTTTTCATGAAAGAATCAATAAAAACTCAGCCAGATGTGATGATTGTGGTGGGTCAAGCCGTTACACAAAAGCATCAAAAGAGCATAGGTGAGCTTGCCGGGCTTTTGAGCGTGGATCGGGTTGTTGAATCTGAGCAAGTTTCTGAAGCTCTAAGTCAATCTCAAGGCTTATCAAAAGTACTTCTT
>CAYOWH010000153.1:0-414 GCA_964407615.1 uncultured Bacteriovoracaceae bacterium
ACCGCAATGGTTTAGAGTTTTGTCGAAGTTTTCGACAGGGGTTGGCACTTTTCAGCAATCAAATAATGACATCTCCGGGTTCTGGATCAACCCAATTGCCGGTACCAATAATCTCGATGGTGTAGATACACCTTGCGCATAATTGGTAAATTCTTACGGTATCCACCAAAGGGTCAATTTCCTTTTTGATCATTTCAAGCAAGGCTAAATATCTATTATCCTAGATAGGTCCCTCGAAAACACTCTTTTGCACCCTGGGTAAAAAGTCCTTCATTTTTCGAAATAAGCGGTTCCGGCGCCTGTCATCAACAATGTCATAACAAACCAGTAAAAACATCGTTAGTTTCCAATTTGAGCTACATGGCAAATGGTTCGTAAGACAAATCCTTTTGCTCCAAAACCCTTGCCAAATGA
>CAYOWH010000153.1:424-3330 GCA_964407615.1 uncultured Bacteriovoracaceae bacterium
TCGCGAATAATGCTCCTCAGATCCAAGGAGATTTGCCTTGGCCCGTAAATTATCTTTTCCCGCATCCGGGAGAAAAATTCTGCCAAAAATACCTTCCTGCCTGTATGTCCAAGGAAACAACCTGTTACTGTATTCGCCTGCGGAGATTCCATGTCATATTCGTTAGACAAAATTTCATCAAGCGAATCCCCGCTGTGATATTCAAAGTCCAGGGGTGTTAACTGGCTCCTATTGACAAGTCGAAGTACCAGGGAATCCACCAGAGGCCTGAATTCCTCCATCATATCCAAGGCAAGTGATGATCTCCCGGCATGCGGTTGATGCAGCAAGCCAATCGATGGATCGAAACCCCTTGATAACAATTCAGATTCCACGATGTTCTGCAGCATGGTGTAACCAAATGAAAGACATGCGTTGATGGGGTCCAGTGGCGGCCTTCGGGATCGCCCATGAAAGGGTAGTTCTGGATTTGAAACCAACTTGTTGAAATGACTGAAGTAAATGGAAGCAGCAAGACCTTCCATTCCATTCAAGGAATCCATGGTTGTTTGGGATGGCAGTTGTTCCAAAATCATACGGAGCCTGCAAAGCGCCCCCGCAATAGATTCGTCCCTTAGCTTGCGCTGTTTCCTAAGCAGGAGCCTGTGCTGGTTAGCAATCTTTCCAGCAACCATGGAAATTGCAATGGGGATGGCGTTGGGGGTTAAAGAAGCCGTATGTGCCTGTGCAATCTTCAAGGAAGCGTGTGCTCCCTGCCTGGATGATAGGCGAAAGCGAAAATTTCCCATCTTTGTAAGGAATACAACGTCAATTTTCCTGCGAGCCAACAGGGCTAGCGCGAAGGAAGTACATTCCACCCTGCCAAACAAAAATATTTGGTTGAATTCATCGGGCCTGAAGCGCTGTATTTCTTCCTTGCCCTTGTTCAGCACCAAGGAGTCACTTGTTGCATGGAGTTTGGCGCCCTGGTTAACAATGGAAAGAATACGCATGGGCAATTCCTTCACAAACCGTGGTTGTCTTTATCCTTCTTGGCGTGGCAAATAATGTAACTGCGGGCCAGCGGGGTTTTCCTTTGCCGAGAGAGTACCACCTGGCATTTCAATTTTTGAATCTGGTAGCCCCTGGAGGATAGGAATAATCCTTGCAGACAGGATGGAATGTTCGTGGCTTATCCTTGATAGTTCCTTGGCTACCTCGAGATACCTGGCTGCCAAGGCAGGAAGGTCAGCACTTTCCACGCTTGGAGCAGACTCTTTAATCAAAGGCAGGGAAAGAAGATGCAGCTCTGGAGTGGGATAACGCCCAGGCAGATCCTCAAAGCTACAGTTGCAGTTCACATGACGCGTAATATGCGGAATTCTTTTTCGAATATTGGAACAGGCAG
Source organism: uncultured Bacteriovoracaceae bacterium (assembly GCA_964407615.1). Lineage (GTDB taxonomy): Bacteria > Bdellovibrionota > UBA2428 > UBA2428 > UBA2428 > CANIGN01. Next base: position 1,812 of record CAYOWH010000153.1, read on the forward strand.
TTGGACTGCCCTTGAGCTTGTCACCCATTGGTTTTCCGGAAGCAACATCAATGCATTTTCTGAGGAGAAAATTTACAGCCAGTGGGCCTGCGTCCAGATGACCCAAGGTATGGATAAGAACCAGTTGTTCCTCATGGGTGAGTGACCTTTGGGTATCCACTTTTTCCTTCAGTGCCATCAAGACCGGGCATTTGGATAAAAGGTGGCTGATACGCGGTTCAAGGATAAAGTCATCCTCGGTCCACGACGGGATCGAAGGTGGCTTGGAGATGGATTGGGTCGTTGAAACCGGTTGAGTAAACGAATCGGATGTGTCCTTGGTAATTGCCTTTTGCCCGGCAGTATCAACCCTTGACTTTAAAAAATCAAAAAGCCCCAAAAGTGCTGCCCGGGTAACCTTCTTCGTGACCCGCAAAGCGTCAAACGGCCTTTGAATTGGGACACCCGCCGGATCCAGAAGCAAGGCGCGCCTTCCGGTGCGCCTGTGAATGCCAAGGGGAAGCTTGATCAAGTTGCCAAGCCCCTTGCCTTTCAGGGAACCTTGCTTGGGAAAGTATTCAAGATGCAGACCCTCTGGCAGAAAACATGACAGCCAGGATTGAAGCAGGGTTCCAAGTTTATGAAGGTTCTCGGCAGTTTCCGGTTGTTCCAGAAAGAACCAGATGTGCCTACCCTTGTAGCCTGAATCCTCCAGTAGTGGGGTTAATCCCTGTTCGAGAAGCTTGTCAAAAAGCAGAATTCCTGTCTGCCGCACCAAATTTCGCAAAGCCCTCGAGGCATCTGTCTTTCCTGTAGCTTTTTCAATTGCAGACTTTGAAATATCCAGGTCAAGGGCAAAGAAAGTGCATGTGCCATCCAACCTTATGGGATAAACCCCAACGGTGACACTTCCCATGAGGTGATTTCTGATCACCGCCGGGGTCAGGGGTTCATGGACAGGCGAATAGCCTGCTTCCCCATCCCTGGCAGACCATTGCCTTGCGTAGACGTTCTCCCTGCCGGAAAAAAGAGACCAAAACCTGGTCACATCAGAGTCAGATGCGGAAATCTCCGGAGGGCCTTCTTGCAATTCAATGTCGGCTGGGATATTCGCTATTCCGATTTTTTTCAATTCACTGGCAGTGATTCCACGGTTTCTGGCATCCTCAAGCAATTTACTGGCCCTTGCATTGCTGCCTTCCTCAAGGAATATTTCCAGACTGGTTTTTACCCAATGGATATCCCAAATTTGGCTTGTCAAGAGTTGCTCTAGAATTGCCAAAGCCTTTTCCACCTCGCCCTTTTCACGGTGGAGCAAGGCAACCTTGAACCTGGCGTGTGGACCTTGGGGATTATCCCTGCATTCCAGTTGGAATTCCCTTGCTGCAAGGTTGGCAAGCCCGAGCGATTCGCATAACAAGGCCCATTCAAGGTGATAACCCTTCTCTTGAATCCTAGATTCGAGCAAAGCTTGGAGGTCAGCCAAGGCATTTGGATCCTTGAGGGTGAAACGTGTCTTGAAATCGTTGGGCGATAGCAT
>CAYOWH010000154.1:0-3290 GCA_964407615.1 uncultured Bacteriovoracaceae bacterium
ATTTTTTATATTATAATCTTTCTTAAATATATTTATCGTGTACTTCTTTTTTGCTTTAACTGCTTTGTATATTTTATCCTCAATACCTCCCTCACTAAACAACCAATATATTTTATTGAACTTTCTACTCATAGTTGTCAATCTATCACGACCCTGCCAGTAAGAAGTCGCGCTAAAGTCAATATTATAAAATACCAAATAGTCAGCATTTTTTAAGGATATACCCTCACGACCTGATACTATTTGTAAGGCTATAAACTGAAAATCCTCATTGTCAAATTTATCAAGCTCAGTTGTTAGACTATCACCAAGAACTTGCTTTAGTGCGCTCAGTTCTTCTTTAAACTTATAGAATACACCTATTTTTTTATCTTTCCACCTATCTTTTATAAACTCAGCCTTAGTGGTATCTATAACCATGCTGTTGCCACTCTCAAACTTGACAGTGCCACTCCATAACTGATGTAATTTTTGCATTAGTTTAACTGGTGTATCGGCTAATATAACTTCATCCTTGCCTTCAACAACTAAGTCCTTTTCTAACTTCTTCACAATCATCTTTGTCTTATCGCTCATCGCGATATGCAATATTTCTTCCTCAATCTCAGTAGAGAATCCTGCTTGTTGTTGTGTGAATGTGATTACATAAGGTGCAATAGCAGCCATTATCTTAAGTTCGTTTCCTTTTGAGTAGTCATTAGTTAAGAACCCATTTATCTTTCTCTGAAACTTGTTGACATAATCATCAGCCCACCTGTAGAAATTAACGTAGTGTTTAAACGGACTGTGGTGCGATACCCAAAACTGATGATAGATTTGACTGTATGACTCTGGTGTCATTGTGCCTGATAAGAATATCATTGGCTTGCTTCCAAACATCTGCTTATAAGTCCTTGTTGCCAGTCCTGGTTTAGGAAATGCTCCAAATCTATGGTGCTCGTCATGTATAACTAAATCATAGTTAGTATCTTCCAACTTATGCATTGACTCGTCATTTATTATTACCAATTCAAATTGGTAACCAAAATTATTATAGTCATTATGAATGGATGATATGGCTTTCTTTTTAGTTAAAAATAGAACTCGTTTTGCTCCGTATAGTTTTGCTGTTTCTAAGGCTGTTAAAGTCTTACCTGTTCTGACTTCCATACTGATATAAACAATATGAAGTCTGTTCAATATGCTAACCGCTTGGTTGGCTATCCTCGTTTGATAATCCCTTAACTCCATCTTCTTTCATTTTATTTACAACGCAATCTATTTCTTCAATAATATCAACATATAACTCTGGCTTATAGTTAAGCCATAAGAACTGGCGTTTTAATTCTCTTACGCTATAGTCAGGTACAAATGATACAGCCTCAATCTTACCAGTGAGAAAGTCATGAGCCTCCTTGTAATCTCTACACATTTTAGAAAGTTCATTTTTTCTTCTTGTTCCATGCTTGGCATAACTATGGAGTTTCTCAGTGAACTCCAACTTTTTTCTAATTACATCTGAACAGAATTTCATAACTTAAGATTTAATTGTTCTTCTTCTTTTAATACAAACTCAACATTTTTGCCAAGAGCATTACGTGTTACTATTGGCTTCTTACCAAATGCATATTCACCATAACTATCTATCCATTTATAGAACCTATTTTGAGATACCTTATATCTACCATAGTTACTGTAGTCAGGATAATCTTGTACAAATGAATTAAATAAGTCTTGCCCTAATGATTTCATTTGTGGTCTAGTATACACATTGTCTTTTGATGTAGCCCATTCCCAAAAATCAGAACTAGTCTCAGCAATAAATTTACGAGTTTTTAAATTTTTAAATTCACTACGAACCAAGCCTTTATTTAAGTAAGACTGCAAGTTGGCTATCATGTAATTGTCAAATTTATTCCACTCATACTCATCCCAACCACTAAACAACATATGACCAAACTCACTCTCAGGCGTGAACGACTTATTGTAATGCTGCTTGAACTCAAGATCCCACTTACGTCTCTCGAATGAATTACCAGCACCTTTGATTGCATAGTTTGTTGTTATGACAATCTTTGGTGATCTTTCAAACGGAATATGTATCTCATCTTTGTTTTTCTTCTCGAGTGTTATACCTTCAGTAATCACTGAGAACAATCGCTCAAACTCAAAGTTCTTACTAACATCATCAAATACCAACACCTGTGTGTCAACTTGTACCCTTTGATATGGGAATGACTTCTGGAAACTGAATCCCTTGCCATCAATTATGACCATCTTCTTCATGTGACTGACAGACTTAACAAAGATACCTTTACCAGTACCACCTTCAGGATTGTCGCTGATTACTTCATCGTTCAATATAACAGCAGGACAATAACTAGCTGGTTTATAACTATGCATCAAGTAACCAATCGTTGACTCAACTGATTTAATTCGCTCCTTGTCATCGCCTGAAATATTTGTGATAAATCTCTTAAATTCACAATCAACATGTGAGGTCTCAAGAAAGTTTCTTTTTATCTTTTGATCTTCCCATACAATACCTTTCAAGTCCTTGTAGTCAATCTTCTCAACGCCACGCCTTGTTACTTTTATAGCGCAATTGTTATAGTACAAGTAAGCTGTCTCTGAATCATCAGTCATAAACCTACTGTCTACATTTGTTATGAAGTTCAAAAAGTTCTCTGTAAAAAACTTAGTGTTCATTGCAAAGAAATTATAGATTGACATATCTCCAGTACTTTCGATATACTTCAATATAAAGTCCTTTATGACTTCTTCACTTGAATCTGTTATGACATTATCTTTAACTCTAACAAATACAAAGTTCTTTGATCCTTCAGGGTAGTATTTATAGAATCCCTCCTTAGTCAAAAAGTCTCTGAACAAATTAGGCACTAACTCAATCTTGCCCTTTGATGATTTTGTCCAAAACTCATTTGGATTGGTCTCACTGACAATCTTATCAATAATCTCAACTGGCACATCTTCATTTCGCTCAATCACTTCTTTAATTGGTGTACCATTCTTTATGTCGTTCTTTATTGCTACAGTCTTATCAATGTCCTCATAGAACTTAGTGTTGTGGTTGGATACATTTTTGTATCCACTCTGAATGATTGATGGTATCTCATGAGCCATGTCTCCATTAATATCATACGACTCAATAACTTGTCTGGCTGTTTCTTTGCTTATACCAAACTCATTGAATGCACTTGCTAGTATATATAAGTTATTATTACGCTGCCCTGGTATCATTCCAAAGTTTTTATCCCACCATAATGACAAACGTCTGATAATCTCATTGT
>CAYOWH010000155.1:0-3242 GCA_964407615.1 uncultured Bacteriovoracaceae bacterium
ATATTTTTTCGGGTAGCATCATCGTGCTTAAAAGCTTCGACTGCTTTCTCGGACTTCTTTTTTTCTTTGGCCATAAATTATAAATGAGTTAAATTTGAATAGTAGGTTTGGCAGATTTTAAAATTTCTTCGAAAGATTCATCCACCTTGGATGCAAAATCTTTATCGATATCGTAGATTTCAGTAAATTCAGCGAAAGCCCAACGTCCGTATTGCTTCAGGTTATTTACCCCAGGAATCCAATAGGTTTCCATGGTAGACTTTTTGTCTTTCGCGTCTTCACCGCGATACCCTTTAATCTCAACAACGAGATGAAGTAAATCATCAGGCCCGTGACCGTCATCAACCAAGACGATAAAGTCTGGCCAGTATTGACGTAATTCCGACCCCATTAAGTAGGGAACTTCAAAGCCGAGATTTTGATTCTTAACATAAGCTTTAACTTTAGGATGCGCCTCAACTACCCGACAGAACTCGCCTTCCCAACTACTATCTAAGACTGCGTAATTAACGTGAGACCGGTCAACTCGAGTCTCCCACAGTTCAGTCTTAGTCGTGGTAAAGTTTACCGAGCGAGTACTGCCATAAGGTACATTCGGATCGAGCATCGCTTTAATCGGACGTTTCCCAACGTACGAACTAGTGATAGCTGCAACAATTCGATTGCAGGCAATATCGGCGAATTGGACATACAAAAGTTGTGCAGGGTACGTACCGCCATGACAAACAAGATGGTTATCGAGCCACTGTTTAACGATACGTTTCAACTGACCAAATAAATTAATCTTAACATCATCACCCTTATCTCTGAACTTCGTAAAAATAAGATGCTGGGTGAGATTGTAAATAATCGTAGACTGACGTTGATCCTTAAGATGTTCTAAGGTCATTTCTTCGGACTGACCAATAATTGCCGAGTTCAGTGTCAAAGTTGGACCTACTAATTTTGGAGTTAGTTCAAGGGTTGAGTCAGCAGTAAAGTTCGCGGTTAAGACCTCTTCGGGTAAATCAACACGATAACCTTTAACACGAGGGAATTTAATCTCTAGTGCATCACGCTCAGGTGACATCGCACGGACGCGTACAGTCTCACGAGGAACACCTGGCTCAGCGATAACGGGCTTAGCTGTGAAATCAAAAGGTATACCAAACACATCAGCATACTCGACATTGAATAGACCCTCATCGTTCAGCTCATAGGACTGTCGACGTAAGGCACGACCAATAACCTGCTCGCATAATAATTGTGTACCGAAGGCACGAATACCTAAAACGTGGGTAACGGTGTTAGCGTCCCAACCTTCGGTTAGCATAGAAACCGAGACAACACAGCGAATCGAGCCACCGAGCTGACCATGCTTGCCAACCGTATTCATGACTTCACGGAGTAACTCCTGATCAGTAATCTCGGCCGCAGATTGAGCATTACCGGTGCGCTCAATAATTTCTCGACGGAATCGCTCGATTTCATCTCCGGCCATTTTGCGGAAATTATCATCGAGAGCATCTCCAGCTTCGAGTTGTTTACTATCAATTAATAAGGTGTTGGGACGCGGGAGTGGATTACCAGTATTCGGATCAAAATTATTAAATAAATCTAGGCGACCCTGTTGCAGTGTCTCAGAACCATCAGCATTTTTTCGATAGAAGCCGGATACATAATCATAAACTAATTTCGAAATCGCGGTATTTTGACAAACGATAATAAAACAAGGAGGGACTTTTATTTTTTTATTCTGCCACAGTTCAAAGGTTTTAACATAGTGGCCGTAGAGAGCCTTCATAGCAGTCTGAAGTCTGACTGGTAATTGTAACGGGTCGCCACCATCGCCATCACCACGGCTCTTCTTAGGCATATCCTGACGGATGTGCTCCCAAAGATTTCTGAACATTGGCAACTCATCACCCGCAATATTTTCTGCAATGGGCACACGAGGTAATTTAACGATACCACATTCAAGCGCATCCATCAGGGAAAAATCGCTCATTACCCACGGGAATAAAGTTCCCTCAGCATAGCCTGAACCACTCAGATAAAATGGCGTCGCTGATAAATCAACAACTGTGGCTATACCTAATTTCCGATTTACAGATTCTAAACCCGTAATCCAAAGACGTGCGGCTTTATTATTTTCTTCTGCTTCTTTTTTCTCATCACCCTTTAATTCTTCATCATCCTCTTCGGGTGGCTTTTCGCGATAACAGTGGTGAGCTTCATCATTGATGACCATGATGTTTTTAAGGCCCATTAAATCAGGCATCACACGCTGAATCATCTGCCCTTCTGTTTCCTTGGTATTTAAGTCTTCACCTGTTCTTCCAGTTAAAAGTGCACGTCCACCAGCTGATAGTTCAACGCGTTCACGAAGACCGAATGCATGGTAATTCGTGATTACGATTTTCGCTTTACGAACATCATCAATTAAATCGGTGGGCACTAATTCACGGGAAAGATAATAGCTTTCTGGATCATTAGGTTGTAGTACGCGGAGGCGGTCCTTAATCGTCAAACCAGGTGCCACAATTAGGAATCCGCGGGTGAAATTCTTGCTCGTGGGCCTACGAACGGCATTAATCGTCTGCCAAGCGATGATCATGGCCATCACCGTCGTCTTACCCGCACCTGTTGCTAGCTTGAGACAGACACGGTACAAATCAGTCCCTGCACTTTTATTGGCAGACTCTAAATAAGCTAAAATTTTTCTTCCTCCCTCTGTGTGCTGAGCAACTTCGGTTAACCATATGGCTACTTCGGCTGCTTCAACCTGACAAAAAAATGGACGCTGATTACTGAATTTATGGTTACGCCAGTGATTAAGTAATTGGGCGGTCTCGGGACTAACATGCCAGGCACTCTGAGGTAAAGTTCTCCACTGATCTACATAACCGCGAACTTCATTAATAATCGAAGTAGCGTCGTACTGCTGAGCAGCTGTACTAATTCCACTACCTTCATCTAAAACTAACTCCCGGGCTTGGTTGCCCCTGCGAGAGCGTTTCGGCTTCGGAATAGGCGTAACGAATTCTGCCTTACGACGAGTTGGAACGATATTGTGGGTCGGTTGACCTTTGTCCAACTCCCAATGCTTAGTTGGCACAAAATAGGGGGAATTAATTATAGGCTTTTCAAAAAATGCTTCAGACATGGGGTGTACTTGCCGTGTAGATATACCACCTATAACACGGAAGCAAATTAATCTCATTAACACCTGAATATAAATCCTATAGGATTTTATAAGATAG
>CAYOWH010000156.1:0-3225 GCA_964407615.1 uncultured Bacteriovoracaceae bacterium
TGATTTGCGGTTTCTTCCTGGACTTGGAGAGCGCATTCGGCGTTTGGGGCTGCCCGTTGGTCCTGTGATTCCGCCTTTCCTGGCTCGATCTAGACCGGCTTGCCACTCCTCGTGGGCCCTGAGATCTTGGCAAAGTTGCTTCCAGTTAGTCTGCTTAAATACTCCCGCGTTGTTGGCTTTCTCATATGCCCGCTCATCCATGTTCCGTAGCAGTAAATCACGAAGATCCTCCGGGTTAAGAACCGCTCCTGTTTGTCCGCAGATGTTGACCCGCCTTTCGAATTCCTTCGTATAGTCCTTGAGCGTCTTGTCCTTTTGCTTTAGTTCGTACAGGTCGTACTTTGCCTTGGATCCGTCGTTTGTCCCTTTTCCATCTGTCGTCATGATCTGATGGAGGGCGGCCAACATTATCCCGTAACGATCATTGTCCGCTTTTACTGCTTTGAATTCCGCGGCCCACTGACCTGTGGTGATTTCTTCCTTCAGCATCATCCGCAATCGCTCATCAATGCTGTTTTTAATGACCCTGACCAGATCGTGACGTGTGAAGTCTTCGGCATCGCACTTCTCGTCGATTTGGGTCAGTAGTGTTGCCAGAGGCTTCTTATCACCGCATCCTTCCCAAGGTGGGTCGCAGAATTTCATGATAGCAATATCCGATCTGGTTCCTCGCCGAAAATCTATAACTCTGCCGAAAGGGCAACTTCCTCTGCCTCTTTCTGTTCGACCCAGAACCGTGATTGCTTCTGGAAACGCTCTTATGATGAGGTTCTGCTCGGGTGTGAAATTAGGATCGTCAGTCACATTACCTTTTCCTTGGCCTCTGTTAGATTGACGATACTCTTGCATTCTTCCCGTGGAGTCGCCCCGGCCCCTGTTCGGTCCGCCGCCATAGTCTTCTTCGAAGTCTTCCTCATTCTCGTATCCGTCTGTGAATGCTCTGGGTCTCCCGTGGTGTTGGTCTGTCCTCCCCCCGGTAGTGTCTTGTTGCATCCATCGGCGACTCCTCGCATCGTTGTGGTTAAAGTCTCTGCAATCAAACGCATTCGACATGTCCTTGTCCGTAGCGTTGATTTGGTGAGACGTTAGCGGGGCCTGACCGAACTGAGAGGGGTGGCCCGGAATGTCGCTTAAGAATCTTTTTGGAAAATTACCAAAGAATCTTTTTGGGTCGGCGTCATCCCAATTTTCCCACTTTTGGTTTCTATGGGAATTCTGGACCGTCTTCGGCAAATCGGCCGTTTGAGGTCCTTCCGGTGCCGTTTTCGATGCGGATTTTTCAGGATAATGGTTGGGCCGACTTTCCAACCATTGTCCTTGAGTCTTGTCGCCTGGGAGTTCCTCTTGATGCTTCCCGTGGGGCCGTCGAGAGTCCCTTACACCCCAAAAATCGGGTGTTTCTCTCTCGAAAATTGAACTCTTCGCTGGTTCCCGCGGAACATTCTCGGGCGACTTGAACATTCCGGATTTTTGTCCAACTTGGTTGGGCCGAGTTTCCAACGAGTCCTGCAAATTCCCACGGCCTGGTATTGTCGGTAAAGGTCTCCCGTGGTGACCACCAAAACTGTCGTCCGACCTTAAAAACGGTCTATTTTCGTCGAAAACCGTTCTCGCGGCTCCGGCCATAGGAGGTTCCGAAAAATCGTTTCTCGTTCTGACGCTTGGTGTATAATGGTTGGAACGACTTTCCAACCAAGATGGTGGATTTGCAGGTCCTAACACCGTCGATGGATAACTCCCGTGGTTCTCATAAAATGCCCCTAGAGACCTCGAATTGTGCGCATTTTCCGTCTCTCTTGGCCGAATCTGTCCCGAGAAATTGGTTGAATCTGCACGGAACTGCGTGAAACCCGAAATATTGTGATTGGAAACCACATTCGAAGCTCCGCTGAAATTATTATTGCGAGAAACATTCGTTTGGTCGTTCCCGTGACCAGAAAACGTCGAATTTTCGTTGGGAAAATTCCCCAACAAAACACGCTGATTTTGTCTACTGTCCAAAGTTCGGCCAATGTGGTCCTCGGTTCGGCGGAGACTTGGTTGATCGTTGCCATATCCGTTTGGCGCTTCTATGGGTCTTTCTGCCTCCGCTATATTCTCTGTCACCTCGCGATTGCCGAATTGGGGTGTTCCGTGCCAAAGTCTTTCGGACTCGTCAGCAGGAATCCCCCTGTCAGCTATGCTCGCTTTGGTTTGGACTTGAGACTCTCGCCTGAGTCTTTCGGACTCGTCCGCGAGGTCTCTCTTCACTTTCTCGAATTCTTTCTCGAGTGTTTCCGCTCTTGCTTGGATATGCCTCACTCGCATGAGTCTTTCGGACTCGTCCGCGAGTGGGGTGATCCGGTTCAGCTTTGCTCGCATGAGTCTTTCGGACTCGTCCGCGAGCAGATCAATGTTATTGCTTTCCGATACAACATTCTCATTACGGAAATAATTGTTACCATCGATTGATTGATTTCTAAAACACTTAGAACCCGTCGCCCGAATGCGATCCGAGTTATAACTTGGTGCTATGTACACATAATCTACATTACTGTTATTAACATCAGGTCTATCGAAATTGACCTGCTTACCTTGTTGACCGGTATCGTTTTCCTTCTCCGAAAACCTTTCCTGGTGGCCCGGTGGCCCTTTTTCTTCCGCCAGCGCTGCCCGTTTCATGATTCGCAAGCGCGCTCTCACGAACATCTTGACCGTGACATTCGCGTACCTAGCACTGTCCGCGAGTTCCGTCAGTTCGTCCTCTGTTAGAACCAGAAGCATATCCGACGAAAGCTCAAAGTGCTCCAAAATCTGCTCATCCGTGAGCTTGGATTCGATGATCCCACTCCTGTCGTTGGCTTCAGATCCATTGGTCCCACCGTTCACAGCCGGTGCGCCCGAAGTACCATCCGCTTCCGAAACATTGGTCCCGATGACCCTGTCGTTAACTTCAGATCCATTGGTCCCACCGTACACAGCCGGTGCGCCCGAAGTACCATCAGCTTCCGAAACATTGGTCCCGTTGACCCTAACTGCCGTTGCATCCTCACCGTAGGATGCGAGAGGTCCCGTTTGATCTGGATTCTGTTCCATCGACAGATCATTCGAGTTTAAGTTTGAAGTAGAGCGAGTCATATGCATGAAACGAAAAACAACGAACTTGAGCCAAATAGGCTGCAGTGACACACCGACATTACATATTAAGGGGTTGATGTAAAAGAAAACAAATCCCGTCACTAAACG
>CAYOWH010000157.1:0-3151 GCA_964407615.1 uncultured Bacteriovoracaceae bacterium
GCGTGTGTGGGTTAACAGCCCACCGCGGGTTCGAATCCCGCCTGCTCCGCCATCGCGTTCATCCACCGCGGTGCTCGGGAGTTGAAGTTGGCATACCGGAGTTAAAATTTCAAATAATGAAATTTCCCGAACTTCTCCTGCTGGTGTTGCTACCAGTTACCGTGACATCACAGTCGATGCTCTCACCTTGTCCTTCAACAGGATACAAGCACAATTGCTTTGGGACTATCGTATCTGCCAGCGGAGTCAAGCATGAGGGCGAGTTTCAAAACGATAAAGCAAATGGCCACGGCACAAGGACCTACCCCAACGGCTCCGTGTACGTCGGCATGTTCAAGGATGGAGGTCGTGAAGGGCTAGGGACATTCACGATCGCAAATGGGGACAAATATGTTGGGGAGTTCAGAAATGACAGGTTCCACGGTCAAGGTATGAACACTTTCCGCAGTGGTGCTTCACACGTCGGCAAGTACGAAGATGGTCACCGTCACGGTCATGGAACCTACACTTTCCCCGACGGCAAAAAGAAGTACATTGGCGAATTCGTTCTCGATAAGTTCAGTGGTCGTGGCTCGATGATTTATTCGGATGGTTCAAGCTACATTGGTTCATTCAAAGATGGCAAACTCGATGGATTTGGAACTCGCACCTTTTTTGACGGCTCCAAGTATGTCGGTGAATTAAACGGCGGCAGGCGCAGCGGTCTAGGCGTTGAATACAGTGCCGACGGGGTTATCTTAAGATCCGGTCGCTGGGAAAGTGGGAGACTGATCGAATCCTTTGAACTTGACAAAAGCCTTTTTCCATTCGGAGGCTAAACCGTCAGCGCAGACAACTTGCAAATTGACAAATCTTGATGACAATAATTCACCACGAATACTCTCATTAAAAAAAATGCCCTCACAATGAGGGCATTTTTGCAATGAGTAACCGATCAGAACGTATAGCGCACAGCAGCCCTGATGTAACGGCCTGTTGCATTGTGGAGTGAATTGTTGTGGGCCAAATCACCTGAAGTGGTGGTTGGAGAATAGGGAGCTTTTTTATCCAATATGTTTTGTACATTTACAGACATGACTGTGTTTTTCAAACCTTTGTAAGTGTAACCAAAACTCAGGGTTGTCCAGCTTTGGATCTTGCAATCTGGGTAGAGTGCAGAGTAAGCAGCATTACCTGCTGTTCCGTTACTGGATCGTGAATAAACAAACGGAGTGCCAGCTGGAGGCGCCACTCCATATTGACAGTATGGTACGGGATACACCAAGTCACCATCATATCTACGAATCAAAGATACTGATGAAACATGACGCGCGCCCACAACGAACGTGTGATCCTTGGTATCGTAGGCAACCGATAAGGTGCTTCTGAACTTAGGCATTGAGCCTGTGCTGATGGCCCAATCGTTGATCCCAGCAGATGTGCCAACAGAATCATTCGCAGGATAACCCTCAACTTCTGAACGCAGATACTTCAAGAGTTGAGTAAACCGGAGCGTTGTCGTGAGTCTACTGCTGGGGCTGACGCGGTAGCGGTTCCGCAGTTCAAAATCAAGTCCTTGAACTTGGGTTGAGCCGATGTTGGTCCAGGGCAGTTTCACAGCCAATAAAGGTCCGGTGCCAGGTATCGGGTTTCCATTGGCATCGATTAGCAAATTGGTGCTTGCGCGGCTGATGTAGTCTGCAGGGAAACGAGAAGGGTTGCGCAAAATATAGTCAGATGAACCTAAGTCAACCTCTCCGAACTGGGTGACACGGAACAGATCGATCAAAATATCAGTGTCTTTGTTAGGCGTAATGATCATTCCCAGCGAAATGTTTTTCGAGGTTTCTGGCTTGAGATCAGGATTGGCGCCACCTGTGCCTGAAACGTTCTTTAAACAATCAGTTGTATCAGCGCCTCCGGGTGCTGGGTCGACTCCATTAGGGCACCGTACAGGATCAGAGACGGTAGTAAAAAACTGTGCGCCCCCAGGTGCTATTTGAGAGACCGCTGGAGCACGGAAGCCCTTGGAGTATGTTCCTCTGAACGCAACAAGGTTGGGCTCGGCAATCCATTTCGCACCGAATTTGGGCACAAAATTGGTGGCAATCCCAGGATATTTGTCAAAACGGCCGGCAACCTCAGCTTCGAGTGTTTTAGACAAGGGCGCTCTTAGTTCAGCGAACGCCGAAACCACTTGACGTTCTGCATCGATTACCTGGTTTGCTCGACCGTACATCTGACCGGTGGAAAGGTTAGGATCCGGCAGCAAAGTAAGTTTTTCGTCTCGAACCTCAACACCAGCAGCGAAGCCCATTGGACCACCTGGCAACTTTCCAAAACGGGTAGATGCTTTGGCATCAAACTGCAGAATTTCAGAGGTACCCAATGTTTTGACAGGAACACTCAGGTTGGGGTCTGCGCTCAGTGAGGCCAGGGTCCGGTTTTCTGTGACCAGTTTTCTCAGGGTGGGCAGGTAAAGTTCGCCGTAAACAGTTTCATCGCGCTGTGATCGGTTCCAGAGCACCGCAGATTCATAATCCCACTTTCCTGCAGTTCCTCGAACACCCCCTAAGAGCCGACTGCTGGTATTGGTCAGATGAATTTCAGACTTCAAGTCCTCAAAACGATAAATGGCAGCGGCTCGACTTGTAGGGAAGGGGTTGTCAGGGTGTCCAATTGGCAATAGAGCCTGAAAGCTAGCAGCTGGGCCACTGACAGTAAAGTTGGTAACTGGGAATCTGCCGTCAAGGGCCCTGGGAGCCCAGAGGTACTCACGATTCGACTGGGTGACAGCGAATTCGCCAAAAGCTGTCAAGGTATTGCCTAAATTCCAAGTACCCACCATCAAAAGACTGTTATCTTGCCCAGGGTTTTGTGCCTCGGATCGGGTATAGGTGGGGTAGTTACAGAAGGTTCTCCCGAACAACACAGAAGTTGAGGCGATACCATGAACTGCAGAACCAGTGATCTGCCTATCGACCGGACAGTTAAGCTGATTCACCCAGTTTGCACGGTTAAGGGTCGAAAAAGCGGCAGGATCCCTGACAAAAAACGGCGATGAACTTGCAGAAGAGTTGTATGGATTCAGTCGAAGGTTGATCGCAGCGTACTGGCCGATTTCTGCATCGGTAATTTGGGCCGCCATGGTGCGGTTTCGCTTGGTGACATC
>CAYOWH010000158.1:0-3146 GCA_964407615.1 uncultured Bacteriovoracaceae bacterium
GAAAAATAGATTCTGTGACAAATGATCCCGAAAGTAATCCGGCAATGGCAGGACCTAAGAACGATATCACAGGAAACATTCCGCCTTTGAGAGCGTGTTTCAAGATCACTTGAGATTCAGAGGCACCTTTTGCACGGGCTGTGCGAATGAAATCTTGAGAAAGAATTTCGAGCATTCCCCCTCTGGAGAGACGAGACACAAAGGCTGCATAAGCTGCTCCCAGAGTGATGGAAGGAAGGATTTTGTGTGCAAAAGAATCCCATCCTGATACAGGAAGCCAGTTAAAGTGAATTGAGAAAATCAAAACTAAAACAGGGCCTAGCAAAAAAGAAGGCACGCAAATTCCTGCCATAGAAAGTGTCATAGGCAAATAATCAAGCCACGTATTCTTTTTGAGAGCTGCAATAATACCTGAGGTGATTCCTAAAAGCAGGGCGATGATTAAAGCGTAGCAACCTAGTTCGACAGTTGTCGGGAGACCTTCAAGAATCATTTCATTAACAGTTCGTCCGGGGTATCGAAAAGAAGGTCCCAAGTCGCCCTTTAAAATGTTTGTGAGTGTATCCCAGTATTGCACATAAAGAGGTTGGTCGAGTTTGTATTGAGCGTTTAAAGCGGCCATCACTTCGGGAGTCACTTTTTTTTCTTTATCAAAAGGCCCGCCCGGTGTGGCGCGCATGATGACAAACGATAACGTGATGACGATTAAGAGAACAGGAATCGACCCTATTAATCTTTTGATAGTATATTTTAGCACTTCAACGCTCTCTTCGTTTTAACTTACTTCATGTCTAGGTACTGGTAGGGATGAAAGTCGAGGATGTTAGTCTTCCAACCCACAACGCGTTCGTTGAGCAAGTACTTAACTGTGTACGTGTAAATGGGAATAATAGGCAATTCACTTAAGAGAATTTCTTCTGCTTGATTAAATAGTTCAAGACGTTTTGCGGAATCTCCGGTCATGTTTGCTGATCTTATGAGGGAGTCGTATTTTTTGTTGGCAAAACCTGTGTCGTTGTTTCCATTATCTGTGATCCACATATCAAGGAATGAGTTGGGATCTGAATAATCTCCAATCCATCCTGCACGTGCAATGTCGTAATCTTTTTTATGTTGTGAATCGATGTAGACTTTCCATTCTTGATTTTTAAGAGTCACGTCAATTCCAAGGTTAACTTTCCACATTTGTTGAATAGATTCAGCAATCGAGCGGTGAGCTTCGAGAGTGTTATAAAGAATTTCTACTCCTTTAAAGCCTTTGCCTTCAGGAAAGCCCGCTTCAGCCAAAAGTTTTTTAGCTCCCTCGATATCAAATTTAATTTCTGCTTTGGAAGTATATCCCCCAGTGTTGGGAGGAGTGAAAGCTTTTGCGGGAATTTCTCCTGCTTTGGTCACTTTGTCGACAATCGCTTGGCGATCGATCGACATAGAGAGAGCCTTACGAACACGAGCGTCTTTGAGTTGGGGACGAGTTGTGTTGATGCGATAAAAATAAGTTCCCAAGTAAGGAGCATTCACAAATTCTTTGGGACGATCTTTTCGGTAGTTATCAATTTTGTGTGTGGGAACGCTGTTTGTTTTATCGAGTTCTCCCGAGCGGTACATGCGCTCTTCGGTTTGAGCAAGTTCAACAGGGTGAAAGCTAATTCCATCAAGTTTGGTAATTTGGTTGTTCCAGTAATTGGGATTTCTTTCGACCATGAGGACTTTGTTGAGATCCCATTTTGTGAGCTTGAAAGGGCCATTGCCTACAAAATTTTCGGGACGCGTCCATTTTGTTCCGCGAGATTCCATTGCATTGAATTTTTCGATTGTTGGTTTGTGAACTGCGTAGGTTGAATAATGCATGAGTAGAGCAAGAAAGTAAGGAGTAGGCGCTTTGAGCGTGATTTCAAGAGAAAGGGGATCTTTCGCTTTGACTCCTACCTGAGAAAAATCTTTAAGCGTTCCTTTGCTGTATTCTTCTGCGTTTTTTACAGGAAAAAGCATGTAGGCATATTCCGCACCTAATTTTGGAGAAAGCATCCGCTTCCAAGAAAAAATATAATCTTCAGCTGTTATTTTATCTCCGTTGCTCCACTTCGCTGTTTCACGAATTTTAAAAGTATAAATTTTTTGATCTTTTGAGATGGTCCAAGATTCTGCAACGCCAGGTTGAGGTTCGAGTGTTTCAGGGTTGGCACTTACTAAGCCTTCAAAAAGAGCAGAGATGACGTTATGTTCGGGAACTCCCGTAACAGTCTGAGGATCGATATCTTGAAGTTCTGATCCGTTTCCAATACGAAGGATTTTTTTTCCGTTCGCAGAAGAGCTTCCAGATTTTGTGCAATTTGAAAGGGACAACAAAAAAGCGATTGTTAGGCCAAATGTTCTGATAAAATATCTCTTACTTTTTTTCATAAAGGTTTCCTCTTTGAGCCAAAGGTTACAATAACTTAGTAGAGAGAGCATCTCTAAAAGTCCTTAATAATTTAAAACAGTAAAAAGTCGTTTTTGACAAGGGGCAATAGAGGCTGTTTACTCGCTTTTTCTCATATGAGTTTTCAATTTCACGTTCACTCAAAAGACGGACAAGCACGTCGCGCCACGATGCACACAATTCATGGTGTCGTACAAACTCCTGTCTTCATGCCCGTAGGAACTGCGGGAGCTTTGAAGGGGCTTTTGTCTCGCGATCTTTTGGATATGGGAGCAGAGATTATTCTCGCCAATACCTATCATCTTTGGCTTCGCCCTGGGCTAAATGTGTTGAAGCACGTAGGTGGAGTTCGCAAATGGGCGAAGTGGCCTCATTCTCTCCTCACGGATAGTGGTGGTTTCCAAGTTTTTTCACTCGCAAAACTTCGTGAAATTCGCGAAGAGGGAGTGGATTTTCAGAATCATTTAGATGGGTTACGGGCAACTCTAACTCCAGAGCTTTCAATCGAGATTCAGGAGGCGATTGGAGCTTCCATTATGATGATTCTTGATGTCTGTCCTGCGCTTCCTGCCACTCAAGAAGAGCTGCGTTTTGCCTGCGATCAAACAACTCGTTGGGCTGCTCGTGCTCTGAGAGCGAAGAAAACTGATAATGCTTTATTTGGAATTGTTCAGGGTGGGCTTGATCCTTCTATCAGATTGCGCCATTTGGAAGCCCTCGCCGAGCT
>CAYOWH010000159.1:0-3143 GCA_964407615.1 uncultured Bacteriovoracaceae bacterium
CCACGCGGGCCGATGGGGCTTGGTTCAGCGTCTAGGGGGAAGGTGGCCCACGCTCACGGCCGCTGCCCTACAGACGAGCAGCGCGACGAGGTAGGCCGCGACGATGGCGACGCCTAGCATCCGTCGCCTGTCCCCTCCCGTAGCGCATGGTCGAACGTCTCGGCAATGTATGCCTTGACGTCGTTGCGGTCCCGTCCGCCCACGGACAGCAGGAACCCATGCGCAAGGGACGGACGGACGGTGACGGCGTGGTACGTCCAGCGATCGTAGTAACCGTGCTCGTTCATGTGGTGGAACGCCGTCTTGAACACAAGACGATCTACGGATGATGCGTCAAGGTCAAGTGACGTTCCGTCGTCGAAGCCTGACCCGTGCGGCAGTCGCGCACGGACAATCTCCTTCGCCAGCTCTTCGTGGCGTTCGGCCCATTCGTGATTATCGCCAGCCACGGACCGGTGGTAAGCGTCGACCAACTGCGCGAGCCTCTCGAATACGCGCCCCATCACAGCCACCGATGGTGCAGCTTGACGCCCAGCGTGCGGCCGAGCGCGTCCACAAGGTGAAACCCCATGTCCATGCCGCACCCGCTGACGCGAACAGCATCCCCGCGCATGGGCCACCCCAGCGCGCGCGCCACTGACCACGACAGGTGGTACGGCTCGCCACCCTTGATCACGATGACGCGGAGGCTGCGAGACATGCCCGATGCGCTCACGCCGTCAAGAATCGTCCACACCGTGTCACCGTCCTGCAATGCGCGTGCCAAGTTATCGCGCGCGTGCGCGATGTCCTCTTTCGTGTACTTCATGCATCCTCCGTGCCAGCTTGCCCGCTGGCGTCGCGCTGACATGCGCGGAGGAACGGACGACCGTAGTCGCCCGCTCGACCTAACCGACTAGCCCGCGATGCGCTCGATGATGCCAGGGGCCGCCATGCACGCGACCCACAGCAGTAGCAGCGCAACGCCCTGGTAGAAGGGTCGGCGCTCGATGCCGAGAAGGCGACGCACGGTTCCTAGGGAGAGGATTGCAAGCGCGAGCGTTAGCGGCATCATGCGCCCACCTCGCGCACAAGCTGCGCCCGGATGGTCTCGCGAAGCGCCGCGACGGCTACCAGGTCGGCCGGCATGTGCGCCTCTCGCAGCGCGGCGCGCAGCGTCGTTGCGTCGAACATGTCCGCATCGTCGGCGCTGGCGCCAGCGGCGCACACAAGCGGGTCCGACAGGTGGTCTCGGACGAGACCTTCGGCGATGTCGTTGATGATTGAGATGCAGCGAATGAAGCTCATGGTGCCACCTCCGTTGCCGATGGTTGCCTCCACCGACACGGCAACACTAGCAACGCCTCGTGCGCGTGTCAACGGAAAAACGACATACAAGATATGGACATCCGCACCGTCCGCATCGGGCAGCGCTCGCACCTACTAAAGGAACGCGCGCGCACGCGCGTAGCACGAGCCGTGCCAGCAACGGCGTTTCACGTGAAACAGCACGGCCCCACGTGCGGACATGCACGGCGCGTGCCGCGCGAGCGTTTCACGTGAAACACGTGCCACGCCATGTGGCGAACGGACATGCACAGGACGTGCCATAAAAAAACGACATGGGGCGATGAAAAAAGTGTTGACACCTGCAACGGACGCTGCTAGTGTCTGGTCATCGGTCGGAGGCAACCGGCCGCAGGAGGATGCGAAGATGACGAAGGCGGAAGGAATCAAGGCGACAATCGTGCGGCGGAAGGCTCATCTTATGATCCAGTCGTTGCACGACAAGATGTCCGCATATCGACGGGCGGCCGGAGCGGCCGTCGGTCGCTCGGCCGGGCCAGAATACCAGGCACTAGAGGACGCGCGCCGGGCGCTCGTGGAAGCGGAGGACGATGTGCGCGAACTGCTGCTGCGAGGCATGGGCGAATAACTAGCACGGGAGGGGGCGCGTGCGATGCGCCCCTGACCCGTTGAAGGAAAGTAAAAAAAAGTGTTGACACTTGCGACAGGGTGCGCTAGTGTCTGGTCATCGGTTGCAGGCAAGCGACCGCAGGAGGATGCGAGGATGTACAGCACGAAGGTCCACACGACGACGCTTGACGCACTGCCCGCCGGGGCGCTCTCCTACCGGGACGCCGCGTGGCTGATCGACGAGCTACACCTGCGGATGCGAGACTGGCGAGAGGCGACAGCGGACGCACAGGGGGCCACGAGCGGACCCGCGTTCGAGCGTGCGCTCGACGCTGAGAACCGGCTACTAGAGGCAGAGCACGTTGCGATGCTGAAGCTACGCGGGGTCCGCTGAAGCCATGCGGGGGGGGGTCGTGCGATGGCCCCTCGACCCGCCGGGGCACCACTACCTGTAGTGGGTAGGGGGGGGCTGGTGCCACTACATGTTGGGGCCAGGCTCGAGGCCGGCCCCCGGCCGGGCAGAAAAAGGGGATTTCGTCAGTCAGCTTAGGCCTATGTACCCCCCCTCAAATTTGCCCCCACATCGAACCCTTCATTCCACTTGTTCTAAACCAGTACCCCCCCCGAAAATTTCCCCACTTTTCATCCCTTCCATTCCATCTGCCCTAACCGTACCCCCTCCCGAAAATTTCCCCGCCCACGACCCCTCTCATACCACCCGCTCTCGCATCCCCTCCCCGCAATTTTCCCCTCGCCGAATCCTTGCCATTCCACATGGCGTTGTGCTACGGGTCGAGAGTCAGACGGGACTGAGGGGCAGGTGGCGTGAGGTTCGGATGGTCCGGCTTCACGCCACTTGTTTTTCGCTTGCGTGCTTTGCTCACGCTGGAGTACACAGAGCCCTGGTGCTTTGCCTCCAGTTGGGCACCTCGGGGCTGCTATCGAATGGTTCGGTAGTCGCCCCATTTCTTTTTGTAGAGGGGGATGCCCGCCTGGGAATGCCCGGGTGGGAAGCTGGCCAGCCATGACCCTCGTTCTTTTGTCGGCCGCCTTCGGGTGCTTCTGGTGGATGGCCGTAGTGGCGTTTGGGAGGATGGATTGACGACGGCGGAGAAGTACTACGCGCGCAAGCAACTTGGCCTGTGCGTCAGGTGCGGCCAAGAGCTTGGAGGGGACGCAGTGGTGCTGACCTGCCCCAAGTGCAGCCGCACCCAGCGAAGCTCGTGGCAGGCGTGGCGAGCAAGGCG
>CAYOWH010000160.1:0-3134 GCA_964407615.1 uncultured Bacteriovoracaceae bacterium
GGGTGTCGGCGCCACCTTGGTGCTTCTGGGCGGCAGTGGGCTGAACCTTGCGGAAAATCTGGTGCTCTCCGGAACGGGTACAGGCGCGAACTCCGGCGCCTTGCTGAACATGACCGGCACCAATGTGCTCTCCGGCTCGGTGAACCTCGGCGCCAACACCACCTTGTACTCCGCTTCCGGAGGCTCGCTGGCCCTGACTTCCGCCACCCCGCTGAGCGGCGCGTACACGCTGACCATTGATGGCGCCGGTTCCACCAACATCGTGGCAGGAGTCGCCCTGGGCGCGGGGGGTGCACTGGTCAAAGCCGGCGCCGGTGTGCTCACCCTGGGCGCTGCGGGCTCTTACACGGGCACTACCACCCTCTCCGCGGGCACTCTGGTGGTGGCCGCCAATGGCGCCTTGGGCGGTGCGTCCGCCGGTAACGTTTCCGTCGCCGCGGGGGCAACCTTGGATCTTTCCAACGTCGCCTACACCTTGCTTGCCGGCTCCCTCGGACTCTCGGGCGGCACCCTTTCTTTCTCCTCGGGCTCCTCCAGTTTGAGTGCGCCGGTCTCCTTGGGCGCTGGACTGAATTATCTCACCCTTGGCGGTGTATCCGCGTCCGGCAGTTTGAGCGGCGCGATCTCCGGCGCAGGCTCGCTGGCGGTTTCCGGTCTGGGCAGGCTCACCCTTTCAGGTGCAAACACCTTTACCGGGCTGCTCACGGTCAACCCCGGCACCCTCACCGTGGCCAGTAATACTGCTCTGGGGGGAACCGCGGCGACGATCGTCACCTCCGGCGGCGTATTGGAAATCTCCGGTGGCGCGGGCTCCTTGAGTCTGGGGAACGAAGCCTTCACGTTGTCAGGCTCTGGCAACGGCCTGGGCGCACTGCGCAACGTGGACGGGAACAATTCCACCGCCGGCAATATCAGCCTCGGTGCCGCCGCGACCCTTACTGCGGTTGCGGGTACCCTGTCCCTTGGTGGCTCTCTCGCCACGGCAGGGTTTGCAGTCACCTTTGACGCAACGGGCGATATCCGCCTCGGTGGCGCTCTCACCGGTGCGGGGGCACTTACCAAAACCGGCACCGGACGGCTCACGCTCTGGGGCCCCAACGCCTATGGCGGCGGGCTCAACGTTTCTCAGGGCCTTGTGCAGATCGGCACCGGCGCCGCCCTCGCCACCACCAACATCACCGGAGCGATCACCCTCGGAGCCGGCAGCCTCCAGTTCAACTCCACCTCCACCAACCTTTCCATCGCCAACGCCATTACCGCGGGTAGCGCAGCTGTCCTCGAACAGGCCGGTGCCGGGAACCTCGCTCTCAACACTTCGAGTAACAACTTCCTCGGCACGCTTCTCCTCACCGCCGGCACCCTCTCCATGGGCAATGTCTCCGGCTTTGGTTCGGCCTCCTCGTCCATCGCTTTCAACGGAGGGAATCTCCTCTACGGCAACCAGATCACTGCCGACCTTAGCAGCCGTTTCCAAACCCTGCCCTCGGGCGTCACCGCCAATGTCGACGTCGCTGGCTACAACTTCACCTATGCCGCCGCACTCTCCGGCGCAGGCGGCTTCACCAAACTCGGCTCCGGTTCCCTCGCTTTCCTCGGCAACAACACCTTCACCGGCCTCACCACGGTCGCCGCGGGGTCCCTTTTCTTGGGCACCCTCGCAGCGGCTGGCGCGGCTTCCGGCAACCTCGCCGGCGACATTCTCAACAACGCCAACCTTCTCTTTAACCGCTCCGACGCTTTCACCTATGCCGGCTCACTCTCCGGTACCGGTGCGGTTCAAAATCTCGGTGGAACCCTCACCCTCACCGGAGCCAACACCTTCTCCAGTGGCCTCCAACTGGTTGCAGGTTCCCTCCGAATCGGGTCCAACACCGCTCTGGGTTCGGGCACCCTCCAGATTTCCTCCGGATTCGTTTCCAGCGATTCCACTTCCCCACGCATCTTGGCCAACGCCCTCTCCTTCGGCGGAAACCTGACCCTCGGTAACTCTGGCGACTCCGGAAAACTGACCTTCCAAGGGCCCGCCTTCCTCACCGGCGACCGGTCTCTCACCTTCGGCAGTGAGGTTCTTCTTTCCGGTGTCCTTTCTGATTCTGGTTCCGCGTACACCTTGACCAAACTGGGTGAGGGAGTGCTCTCCCTCGGCGCGGCCAATTCCTTCTCCGGCGGCGTGGTTCTGGCCGCAGGTACCCTCCGTGTCGGTTCGTCTGCCTCGCTCGGCACCGGCACCCTCACGGCTTCCGCAGGCGTCCTCTCCGCGCTTTCCAGTTCTGCGCTCGCCCTCGCCAACGCCCTTCGTCTCTCCGGCTCCCTCACGGTGGGGGATGCCGCCAACAATGGCGCGCTGACACTCTCTGGAAATGCCGCGCTCACCGGGGCCACGACGTTGACGGTGGAATCTGCGGTGACGCTCTCCGGGATTCTCTCGGGGGCGTACAACCTGACCACGGGTGGTGCGTCCGAGTTGACGTTGTCCGGAGCGAACAGCTTCAGCGGGACGACGACGGTGAACGCAGGGACGCTGACGCTCTCCGGCGGCCAGGCACTGGTGGACGCGATGGCAGTGACGGTGAACTCCGGCGGGTTGCTGAAGCTGGCGGGGTCCGAGACTGTGGGGACGTTGTCCGGAGCGGGGAACGTAAACCTGCAGGGGAACACGTTGACGGTGGCGGACGCGGCGAACGCGACGTTCTCCGGGGTGTTAAGCGGAGCGGGCGGAGCGCTGGTGAAGAACGGAGCAGCGGTGTTCACGCTGGCGGGGGCGAACACGTTTGGAGGCGGGGTGACGTTGACGAACGGGACGCTGCAGGCCGGGAACGACGCTGCGCTGGGGACCGGTATGTTGACTTTCAGCGGCGGGCGTCTGTCTTCGGATTCTGCAACGGCACGTGCGTTGGCGAATGCCCTCTCCTTGAGTGGTGCGTTGACCTTGGGCGACGCGACGAACAGCGGTGCGCTGACGTTGTCCGGGAACGCTGCGCTCACCGGCGCGACGACGTTGACGGTGGAATCCGCAGTGACGCTGTCCGGGATCCTGTCCGGAGCTTACAACCTGACCACTGGCGGCGCGTCCGAGTTGACGTTGTCCGGAGCGAACAGCTTCACCGGGACGACGACAGTGAACGCAGGGACAC
>CAYOWH010000161.1:0-3106 GCA_964407615.1 uncultured Bacteriovoracaceae bacterium
CAAACGTATTCGTCCCAGTCAAAGGATCGACTATTTATATTTTTGCCAAAGAGTTTTATTGGTTGGTCATTGGTTTTTCTAGCGTAATGGAGCTTGTATTTGTTCTTTTCTAAAAAAGAATTAAATTGTTTAGATGGAGGTAGGTCTAGGCTGACCAGCGAAATTTTAACAGTTGAATTTAAAATTTCATTTTTTTTATAAAAACTCATAAAACATACATTGTCGATGACTCTAAAATAATTTTTGTATAGTGGGTATAGATTACCTGAAATTATTGCTGTGGTTTTATTATCTGAGAATTTATTTTTATGAGATTTCAACCTTAAAGTAGCTTCATGGAACGACTCTTTATTCATGAATCTTATGTAATTTATTCTTAGGAAATTTGGAAATTGAAAAATCCATATTAAAATAAACAATAAAAAAGCAAATTTTTTTAAATTTTCAAAGTCGAGGTTGTTTTCCGAATTAGAGTATATAGTCTTTACAGCAAGTAATAAAAAAAAGTTGCGACTAAGAGTAAGGTAATTGTTTTGTGCTGGGAATACCGCATAACAAATCAAAAAAGATAAAAAAGATAACAGCAAAAGATGCTTATTCTTGTATCTGCTTTTGAGGAAAAGTAATATTCCGTTGAAGAAAAAAAACAATAAGGAAGATGTAAACATTAAAAGTGAAGCGCTTCTACTTGAAGTGGCACTGAAATTGAGGGAGTTTGCATAAGACACTAGTGTTAAGTTTTTTAAAATTCTTCCAGCTCCGGAGCCTGAACCCATCGCATGGTTTGTGAATCTTTCGAAAGATGAGGGATCCGCAATGTAATAACAAAAAGTTATAATTAAAACGGGCAAGACAAATATTGAAATGTATAAAAAAGCCGATTTAATAGATTTTAAAAAATTTAAGAAGTTAAGGTAAAGTAAAAGAAGTAAGCTTAAAACACCCACAAATGGCGAAATCATTAAGGTTACTCCACCCACAAAAAAAGAGCTTATTTTACTTATAAGTGACTCTTTTTGAGATAAAATTAAGGTTATTATTAAAAAAGAAAAGGCAAGTGTATCTGGTCGGTCCCCATCGTTTTCAAGTAAGCCTATCGGCATAAGGGTAAGTATCATGAAAAAAATGAATTTCTCACAAAACATAAGTTTTTTAGGAAAGATTTTTAAAAGAAAGGTTATCCATAAAAAAGAACAACTCATTGATACAAGTAGATTAAAAAAAGTGTTTTGGTAAGCACCAAATCCAAAGATTTTTACAAATAAACCAAAAATTAATGGGTATATTGGAGGATAACTAAAGTATAGCTTAGGCTCAAGGGAAAGATTGCCAGGTATTAGAAAAGCATTAAATCCATATCCGTAAGCCCAATTAACCCCAGCATCCTTGAATGTAAATATATCTGTACCTCCTTGCTGAGGTCCTAAAATCCACCAAATAAAAACCCAAGCAGTGGCTGTCAAAAAAGTAACGATCCAAAGATTTTTATTCATTTTTTTAGTTTAGCTGTCAAAAGAGCAGAAATGAAAATATAAAGTTAGTTTTTTTTTTTACGATAAACTTTCAATGAAGAAAAAGTCTGTTGTTATACTTGGCGCTGGTCCTGCAGGTTTAACTGCTTCTTATTTGCTTACTAAGAATGGAATAGATGTGACTGTTTTAGAAATAGATCCTGTTTATGTAGGAGGAATTTCTCGTACTGTAAGTTATAAGGGGTATCGATTTGATATCGGTGGACATCGATTTTTTTCTAAGTCAAAAGAAGTTGAAGATTTATGGACGGAGCTGTTGCCGAACGACATGTTAGAGCGTCCACGATCAAGCAGGATTTGTTATCGAGGTAAGTTTTTTTCTTACCCATTAAAAGCTATGGAGGCTCTTTTTAAGCTTGGAGTTTTTGAGTCTATTCTTTGTGTCTTGTCATATATAGTTGCTCGATTGTTTCCTGTAAAGCAGCCAAAGAACTTTCAGGATTGGGTCTCAAATAAATTTGGTAAAAGACTATTCTCAATATTTTTTAAAACATACACAGAGAAAGTTTGGGGAATGGATTGCAAGGACATCTCTGCCGATTGGGCAGCTCAAAGGATTAAAGGGCTCTCTTTGTCGAGTGCAATTATAAATGCCCTGTTACCTAAAAAAAAATCTAAAGATAAGTCCCAGATTATTAAAACTTTAATCGATTCTTTTCGTTATCCAAAATTTGGCCCTGGTATGATGTGGGAAGCTGCAGCTGAAAAAACAAAGCTTCAAGGCGGAGAAGTTGTAATGGGTGCAAAAGTTAACAGTTTAAAATTTAACGAAAAAACTAAAACCTGGACAACTGATTATATTTTGAGCGACGGCTCCGTTCATTCCTTGACCTCTGATCATATCATCAGCACAATACCTATTCGTGAATTGATTAACGATATTGAGCCTAAACCAAAATCAAAAAAAGATGCAGAAAATTTAAAATATAGAGATTTCATTACAGTTGCGCTTATCTGTAAGGATAGGGAGGTTTTTGAAGATAATTGGATTTATATTCATGAGCCAAAAGTAAAGGTAGGACGAATACAAAATTTTAAATCGTGGTCTCCTTATTTAGTGCCAAATGAAGACACTTGTTGTTACGGCTTAGAGTATTTTTGTTTCGAAGGAGATGGACTTTGGGCAAGTAGTGAACGTGAATTGATTGATTTAGCAAAAAAAGAATTGGAATTTTTGGGCTTAGCAAAAAATTCAGATGTTATAGATGGATGTGTCGTTCGTCAAAAAAAAGCATATCCTGTTTACGATGATTTTTATGAAAAACACGTTAATGAAGTAAGGTCTGATCTAGAGAAAAATTATCCAAATCTTCATTTGATAGGAAGAAATGGAATGCATAAGTATAATAACCAAGATCATGCCATGATGACTGCTATGTTAACCGTGAAAAATATAATTCAGGGGAAAAAAGTGTATGATGTTTGGGAAGTGAATGAGGATGCTGAATATCATGAATCCGGAGAGGCTGGAGAAAAGTTAGAGTTGGGTGTTAGATTAGTGCCCAGAAAAGCTGCTTAGTTTTTAAACAACTCTTTCCCAATCAATGACTTGCTTTGGCAATAATAGCCAGTTG
>CAYOWH010000162.1:0-3094 GCA_964407615.1 uncultured Bacteriovoracaceae bacterium
GAATCTGAGACACCGGCGGGCTCTGAGACTCGGCGTCGTCTGCGCCAGAATCTTCCTCTTCAACTTCGCGAATGTCTGCTGCTTTCAACGCAGAATCAGATGCAGGAATCTTGCCTGTGTCTTCAGTACGCAGGCTCTGTGTTGCAGCCTGCCAAGTCTGAATTAGACGATAGTAAAAACAAATGGATCTAGATTCCAAATTAAATTGAGTTTGAACCTGTGAAAGCTGGTCTTCAGCAGTGCGGGTGCTGTTAGTGCTGTCTTCCACACCACCTGCTGTCTCGCTCGCTGCAAGTGCAGCTCCGAGTCCACCACTCACCTGGTCGACACTTTCAATCCATGCTGACATTCTATTCTACATTTGCAATAAATCAACAGAGAAGCACTCAAACCTTTGGGGAAGCTTTGCTGCTCGATAATGTTCGCTCCTTCACAGCAGTGTTATCACCAGATCCTTGGCTTGACTTGTCCACCTGTGATTCAAAATGTATCAGCTGGACACAGCAAAAAATGTTTTGAATTTATTGAACATAAATAATCACAACGCAGTAGGAATCGACCTTTTCAATGTGGAGAGTCCGCTCCTTCAATCTTGCAGCACCCTTCTTGGCGTCAGGATCAGTGAGTTTAGCCCCTGATACTGCCACTTCATCTGAATCTGATGATCCCGAATCACTAACAGAAGAAGAAGAAGAAGAAGGCGCTGGGGCAGAGCGTCTGTGCGACTCGGCTTGCTTCAGCTTCTTGACAGGGCTTTCTTCTCCTTCAGATGCACCAGCAGTTTGCCTCCTGCTGCTGCCTTTGCCTAAACTACCTGCCGTGACTGCTGCTCCAAGACCATCAGCCTGAGTATCTCTCTTTCTATGCCTGTCTTCCCGGGACTTCTTTTTCTCTGCAGCTTCCCTCGCCAACTCTTCCTTTGTCTTTGGCATTCTGTTTGATTTGTGTTGTACAGCTGTACACGTAATTATCAGTGATTCATCACTTACAATTGTAGTATATAATTCGGCCCCGTTCTGCCGGTGTTCGATTGCTTCAAACGATATCTGTTTAAATCCCTTATATCCAGTCACATCCACAGATGATATCCGCTAGGCCCACCCGAGTCGTGACCTGGCGACTAAAATATTGTAAATGGTTGCACATCCCTGCTACTTGGCCCCGGGCCGCACATAGACGCACATGGACGAAATCTTCCATGCCAACGGCAAAATAATCTTGAATGCAGGGCAACGGACGAATTGTGACAGCTACTACGCTCAGTAGTACAAGAAGTTGACGTTAGAAGTTCAAGTTCAACTACTATCGAAGTTGTCCACTGTGTTCAGTATGGCCACAATGAATACTTATGCTTGCAGCGTATGCGACAAATCATATGGTGAAAATTATTCGCGATGTGGACAGCACGTGAACGCCATAAGGGGTCTTTGCAAGGCTAGAGGGGCAGTCGTGCAACGCGTGCCAATTATTGTGGGCATACATGACAGAAATGTAGGAGGCAGACTCGCCCCTGCAGGGCGTCACGATGACT
Source organism: uncultured Bacteriovoracaceae bacterium (assembly GCA_964407615.1). GTDB lineage: Bacteria > Bdellovibrionota > UBA2428 > UBA2428 > UBA2428 > CANIGN01. Next base: position 1,532 of record CAYOWH010000162.1, read on the forward strand.
GGCAGTCTGGCGTTGATGCAGCGGCTGCAGCCTCGGACTCGGACTTGGAGGGCGCCGGCCGTGGCTGCAGCGGCGGCGCCGGCGCGGCCGGAGCTCCGCCTGGCCCGGGCGGCAACTCAGGTGGATATCCAACTATATCCTTATTTATCCATATGGATATCCTGAAGTTATCCTGGAGTTCCCGAACTCCAGGATAACTAACCCGGATAACCCTCAAATATCATCGGGTGTCGTTGGATTAGCCACGGATTTGATAGCGGATACAAATTCCAAAAAAACTTGGACCATGCGGATTGGTAAAATAAGGTGGGATAACGGCCGGATTTTCCGCAGATTTGATTGGATTAAAAAGCCGAAAAAACTTGGACCATCCACCATATGGTTTTGTAACACGGATAACTCACTGATATCACTCGGATATCGCACGGATGACGCGGAGTCACTAACTTGAGTTATATTTTAAAATATTGACCTTGTGTTTTAAAAACAGGCGATGAGGATGCGAATGATCAAGACCTGCAAGACCCACACTTGCGTGCAGACCAGTTGTACCAAGATATTATCAACGCCAGAACATTTTCAGAGATTCAAGCAGCCATTGACGATGCAGCACCGATTAACTATGATGCAAACCCGCAACTCGATCGAGCACAATTGCCCCAAAGGCCAGAACAACTCGTTATTGGTCCCGAGGGTAGCGGTGGTCTACTTACCGAAACAGAGTTTGAACTCGCAAGATTTTGTACGGAAGAAAAATTGAAGAAGAGGGCATCTGATCGTCTCATTCACATGATAAAAAGGCGTGCTTTCGTTGTAGAGGATCTCCATGCAGAATCAATACGAGAAATCGAGAAAATGATTTCAGACTCTTGTGCCAGTAAAATCTCTGAATTCGATTTATGGAAAGAAATTGATGGCAAACAAGAGGTAAAGGTTTATCTGAGGTCGCTGCGGCATATTGTAGAAGATCTGCTTGCGGAGTCGGAATATCGAGATCTACAATACCTTCACTTTGAATTCCGAGAAGCAGACGGTCAGCGCGTTTTTGGAGCAGCGAATGGAGGAATTTGGTGGCAGATTACTGTTCGTCAGATAGGCGCAGGGCATATCTTAGTTGCGATTGTTGTTTTTCAAGACGGCTCCTGGGTGAAACAGAATCTATCCTGCGAACCACTCTACGGTCCGTTCTAATCCTTGAATTTTCCTTCCGTGTAAAAATTCAGTAAAATAATTTCTTGAAGTGCGTTGGCAGTGACTCTGCTGAATATCCACGAGTCCAAGCGGTTCAAGAAAGGGGCATTTAGGTTCTGGGGATGCCTTCCGGTTTATAAGGCAGCGGCGGCAACAAATGCAGGGACAACTGAAAGGCTAGTGTGCAGCAGAAGTATGGAAGTGCATCAGGCTGGACTCCATGTGGTGTTTGAGGCAATCCGAGAGCTCTGTGCCCCAGCACCGTATAAATTGGCCAATGGCGAGGTCTTTGTGGGAGAGGCCCGACTGGCCTTCTTAATGGGGGACCAGCCTGCTCATGATAAGCATTTTGCCAAAAGAAGTAAGTCCTGC
>CAYOWH010000163.1:0-2209 GCA_964407615.1 uncultured Bacteriovoracaceae bacterium
TCAAAGAAAAAGGTGAGTGTAATACCGCTTCTGAAACAATCGAAGCTCTCTCTCAGGCTGTTGAAAAGGTCCTTGATAAAGCTATTGAAGCTGCTAAAGCTCAAGGCCGCAAAACAGTTATGGCGAGAGATATCGTTGTTCCTTACGGTCAATAAAGCTCAAGTTTAAGAATTGAAGAAATTCAGGCTTAAATACTGGGAGAAAGTTTTTCCTTTATTTTTTGCGCTTGTTTATTTGCCACCAAAAAAAGATTTGGAAGACTGGCAAAACGTACCTAAAGGAATTCAATTAAATAACTTTCAACTCAGTTCTCGATTGGAACGTCCTCAGTTAAAATTTAAGAAATCCCGCTTCTCTTTTGATGACAGAAGTGTTGTTTCTTTTGTTGAGTCTAAAAAACCGGAATGGCTCATAACAATTTCGCCCTCCGAAAAGTCTTTTTACTGGCCAAGTGGTGCTTTTACTTCTTTGAGCTTAAACGCCCAGGAGTTGAGTCACTTCTACGTTCGTGAGCACCGAAATGGTTCAGAGGCTAAGTTTCGCGCCTATCAATTAGCGCCTAACTTTGAAGTTGTTGATTTTGAACTCTGTGATTCGAAACATGCTTTTCTTTTGCAAAAAGAAATTTTATCAAAAATTCCGTCATATAGTCTAACCCTCATAACAATGCTTTCTTCTCAGGAGTTAAAAAGAGAAAAAATTTGGACTTTAGAGCTAGACGCAGACCAAGAAATTCTTAAGATTTATCCTGATAATTGTGAGCAAATTGGATTTGAGGCTTGGCCGCAATCTTTCAAGGCCTCTTTAAATTAGAAAGGTCATTTATGTTGGAAATATTTTCAGAAATTAAATTTTGGAATGAGCAGACATCCTATGATCTTTGGGTTGAAGATGGAGTTTTGATCAAAAAACTTCCTGCAAAAGCAGAAAAACATCCAGAAAGCGCAAAAATTTATGAATGCTCAGGTCAATCCGTTTTAGCTTCGGGAGTTGATGTTCAAGTACATTTGCGAACACCTGGTCAGAGTGAAAAAGAAACTCCCGAAACAGGATTAACAGCAGCTTTATGTGGGGGTTACGGAGCCGTTCTTTCAATGCCCAACACAAAGCCTACTCTCGATCATCCTGAAATTTTAGAAGAAGCTTACGCCCTAACGTTGGCGGCTTCTCAAAAAACGGGTGTTGCCGCTTATTTTTCTTCCTGTGTGAGCAAGGGGCTTGAGGGAAAAGAGTTGGTTGATTTTTTTGCAATGGCAGATGCGGGTGCGAGGGCTTTTACGGATGACGGAAAAGGAATTGAGCCAGATGACTTTATGCGAGCTGCTTTTCGTGCAAGTGCAGAAACGGACTTACCTGTTCTGCAGCATGCCGAGTGGTCGGGGCACGGAGGTGTCCTTTCGGATTGCGTGTTGTCGCGCAGACTAGGATTAAAGGCTTATGATCGCAGACAGGAGTGGAGTTTTGTTGAGCGTGACTTAAAGTTACTTCGAGAAATATCGGGTGCTCGTTATCATGTTTTACATGTCACCACTCGTGAAAGTTTAAACTTTATTCGTCGAGCTAAAGATCGTGGGTTGAATGTGACAGCTGAGGTGAGTCCTCATCATTTGTTTTTTTGTGCGGCTGATATCGATGCTCAAAACACTGCTTTTAAAATGAATCCTCCCCTGCATCAGGAAGAAGATCGTGAAGCTCTTCGTTCTGCTTTGAATGAAGGTTTGTTGGATTTTGTAGCGACAGATCATGCTCCTCACGAAGAAAAAGCAAAGGGAAATGATTTTGCAAAAGCCGCTTTTGGAACGGTTGGTTTGGAATCTTCTTTGCGTGTTCTATTAACGGGAATTGAAGAGGGATGGCTCAAGGCGGAGCGACTTGAAGAGATTTTTTCAACTCGTCCTGCTGCTTTTTTAGGCTTAGATAGCGAGTTTGGAATTCTTCGAGTGGGGCGAGCTTTTAGAGCGGTATTTGTGGATTCTTCTCAAGAATCAAAGTTTGAGCTTAAGGACATTAAAAGTCTTTCTAAAAATAGTTGTTTTTTGGGAGTGGCTTTACGGGGAAAAATTTGTGGGCACTATTCTCGCGCCGGCTACACAAGCTTGTAAGTATCTGAAATCAAAGGTTTTTTGATTCAATTGCATTCTTCAACTCTCAAGAAAGTTTTTCTGATGTTATTGAGTATTGGTTTTGAGAAAAAAGGCCTGTGAATTAT
>CAYOWH010000163.1:2219-3064 GCA_964407615.1 uncultured Bacteriovoracaceae bacterium
GCTACCATGAGTTTAAGTAATTGAAATTAAAGGTTTTTTCGGTTTTCGTTGTTCTTTCTGCTTCTAGCAGACGAATCGACTAAAGTTTGGGGTAAGTTTTGAGAAAAAAGACCTGTGAATTATCCTCTATCTCCGCTTTGACTTAGGGGGCAAGGTCTGGAATAAATGTGAATCCAAGGAATAGAAAGAGAATACTAAATTAATGTCTAAAAATGTTGTAAGTCGTAGCCCCCGTTTTAAACGTCAACGTCGCTTGGGAGTTGAGCTTCCAGGACTCGGAAAATCGGGTGCCTTAGATCGTCGTCCTTATCCTCCTGGACAACACGGAAACCAAAAGAGAAAACTTTCTGAGTACGCACTCCGTTTGGAAGAAAAACAAAAGTTGATTTTCCACTATGGACTTCGCGAAGAACAACTTCGTCGTTTCGTGCGTGACTCCAAAAAAGGAAAAGCAACGGACTGGGTAGATACACTCGTAGGTCGTTTGGAAAGACGTCTTGATAACGTTGTCTTCCGTTTGGCGTTTGCTCCAAGTGTAAAAGCTGCTCGTCAAATGATTAGCCATGGACATGTTCTTGTGAACGGTAAAAAGGTCACTGTTGGTTCAGCTGTCTTGAAAGCTGGAGATAAAGTGAAGTTGATTGCTGCTGCCTATAAGAGTGTAAACTTTATGCAAGCTCAAAAAGCTCAGCGTTTGGCTCTTGCAGATTACCTTGGAACCGAACAAAGTGGTGAAGAGCTTGTGGGTGTGTTGAAAGAAGTTCCCAATAAGAGTCACATCCCTTTCCCCTTTGAATCAGGTCTTGTTGCCGAGCACTACGCTGCACGTAAAGCATAAGAGATTG
>CAYOWH010000164.1:0-3049 GCA_964407615.1 uncultured Bacteriovoracaceae bacterium
GCTCAAAATACAAACACAGAAATTGATACAAAAACAGAAACGCGTGTTCTTGAAATTGGTCGTGAACTTTTTGCGGCAGCCCGCGATGAAAAGCCAGGTTTTTTTGATAAAAACTTTTGGGCCGGAAAAATGATGGATTGGGCTCTGAAAGATCCCGCTTTTAAAATTGAGCTTTTTCGTTTTGTGGATGTTTTACCGAGTTTAAAATCTGCTGATCAAATATCGGATCATATTCGTATGTATTTGGTTCGAGAAGATCTTAAGATGTCTCCTCTTGTGAAGTCTGCACTGGGGGTTGCTGCAGGCGGCGGCTTGTTGTCTAGAATTGCCGCCAACACAGTAAAGTCAAACGTTGAGGGGATGGCTAAAAATTTTATCTGCGGTGAAAATGCAGAGGGTGCCTTGCCTGTTTTGAGGAAACTTTGGGACGGAGGTCTTTCTTTTACGGTCGATATCTTGGGAGAAGCAGTTGTCAGCGAAGAGGAAGCTGATAGCTACTTTCATCGCTACTTAGATTTGATTGAAAAACTGCCCGATTCAGTTTCGCGCTGGAAAGAACAAGAAATTCTTGAAAATACTCCACAGGGCAAAACTCCCCGTACGAATGTTTCTGTGAAATGTTCTTCTCTGTACTCACGGATCGATTCTATGCACTTTAGAGACTCGGTCGAAGGTATCAAATTACGTTTGCGCAAACTTTTGCGAGCAGCTGTCGCGAAGAATGTTTTTGTTTATTTAGATATGGAACAAAACGATTTGCGTGAAGTGTTACTTTCTGTTGCGGAAGAGCTTTGGATGGAAGATGATTTTGTGAACTATCCGCACTTTGGAATAGTTATTCAAGCGTATTTGCAATGTGCTTTATCTGATTTGGAGCGTCTCAAGCGTTTAGCGGATAAACGTAAGACTGAGTTTTCTGTTCGTCTTGTGAAAGGTGCTTACTGGGATTACGAAAATATTTTATCATCTCAAAGAGCGTGGAAGAGTCCTGTCTTTTTAAGAAAAGTAGAAACTGATGAAAACTATGAGCGATGTTCAAAGTTTTTGATCGATGCTTATCCCTCTATGATTCCTGCTTTTGCCTCTCACAATATTCGAAGTTTGGCTTACGCATTAACTCTGGCTGAGCAAAAAAATATTCCCCCCAGTGCACTTGAGGTTCAAATGCTTTATGGAATGGCCGAGCCTTTTAAAAAAGCTCTTCATTCAAAAGGCTTACGTATTCGCGAGTACACACCTGTGGGAGAGATGCTTCCGGGAATGGCTTACCTTGTGCGTCGGCTTTTAGAAAACACATCAAATGATGGATTTTTGAAAGCTAAATTTGTCGATGAAAAAACGACAGATACTTTGCTTCAAAAACCAGTAGCTCCTGTGGAGTCGGCAAGTCTCAAAGGCCAAACAACAGCTGAAGCGATGGTTGATTTTGGTCGACGAGATGTTCGAGATCATTTTCAAAAAACTTTTGAAGAGCTTCGCAAAGCGGGTGCGGTTACAGTTTCTCCTCAGGTAGGTGGAGAGGTATTGGCTTGTTATGAGGCTCGACCTTATACAAATCCTTCATTGCGCTCAGAAATTATTTCTCAACTCAAGCTTGCAAAGCCTGAATGCCTCGAAAAGTGTCACTCTGTTTTAGATGAGGGCGAAAAAAAATGGAAAAAGCGTGGTTATGAAGAGCGTGCAAAAATTCTTCACAATATTGCTGATCAGATTCAAGCTCATCGAGTGAAGCTAAGTTGCATTATGACTTTAGAGGTTGGAAAGAATTTTCGCGAAGCAGATGCGGATGTTTGTGAAGCAATTGATTTTTGTCGTTACTACGCAGATGAATATTTAAAGCTCATGAAGGGCCGCGAAGTAGAATCGGCTTTAGGCGAGAAGAATTCTTATTTTTACAAGGCTCGTGGTCGAGCACTTGTGATAAGTCCCTGGAATTTTCCTCTGGCGATCATGTGTGGAATGACAGTGGCTCCTCTTGTTTGCGGAAGTTCGGTGATTATTAAGCCTGCTGAAACCTCCAGTCGTATTGCTCAAGCATTTTATGAGATGATGCTTGAAGCGGGTGTCCCCTCTGACGTTGTGGCATTTTTACCTTCAAAGGGCTCAGAAGTGGGATCTCTCTTGGTTAGAGATCCTCGCATTCATTTGATTAACTTTACGGGATCAAAAGCTGTTGGGATGGAAATTATGCGAGCTGCTCAAGAATATCCTGGTAAAAAATGTGTAAAAAAAGTTGTGGCTGAAATGGGCGGAAAAAATGCTTTAATCGTCGATGAAGATGCTGATCTTGATGAGGCAGTCGTCCACTCGTTAAAGTCTGCTTTTGGTTTTCAAGGACAAAAGTGTAGTGCGCTCAGTCGCTTGATTGTGATTGGAGATGCTTACGAGCCTTTCAAGGAGAGATTTGTAGAGGCTGTAAAAACTTTGCGTATGGGTCCTGCGTGGGAAGAATGTGCAGAGATCGGTCCTGTGATTGATCAAGTAAGCTGTGATCGTTTAAAAAATGTGATTCAGCAATTTCAACAAAATGTTGTTTACTCGGCTCATGTGCCTGTCCAGTTAAACGGAAATTATGTGCCGCCTACTATTTTTGAAAGCAAAGATCATGAAGGTGATCTGGGTCAAAAAGAATTTTTTGGACCTCTTGTTACTTTGTTTCACGCAAATGATCTCAACGAAGCTCTCTTGATTGCTAACAGTACAGATTATGCTTTGACCGCGGGATTGTGTTCTCGAAATCCAGAAAGCATTGAAAGAGTAAAAGAAGAATTAGAGGCAGGAAATCTTTATATCAATCGACCCATTACGGGAGCGATTGTGAATCGACAGCCTTTTGGCGGCTATCGATTTTCGGGGGTTGGAGCAAAAGCGGGCGGCCCTGATTATCTCCTTCAGTTCTTAGAACCTTATTGTATTAGTGAAAGTTTAATGAGGCGGGGATTTAGCCCTGACATCACAAACTAGAGCTAAACAAAAAGAGTTCACAACTGTCTAAAGTTTATACAGTTTTTTGACATATTCTCTTCTTGTTTTCATATATCTGAGAGTC
>CAYOWH010000165.1:0-362 GCA_964407615.1 uncultured Bacteriovoracaceae bacterium
AGATATCCTTACTAATAGTAATTTCATTAAAAATGGCACAGTAATTGATAAATTATTACAATCATTAATTGTCACTAAAATTAATTATGATGAATTATTAATTGGTGATAAAAATGCAATTTTAATTGCAGCACGTATCTTGGGATATGGAGCTGAGTATCAATTTAAATATACTAATGAACGTGGACAAGAAAGAGAAACTACGGTTAATCTATCAACACTGAATGAAAAACCACTAGATGAATCTTTATTTAAAAACGGAAATGATTTTACTTTTAATTTACCTAAATCTAATAATGTAGTAACATTTAAGTTGTTAACACATGGTGATGAAAAGAAAATTGAAGCTGAAATTAAAGGAT
>CAYOWH010000165.1:372-2765 GCA_964407615.1 uncultured Bacteriovoracaceae bacterium
CATCCGTTAATGGTGATCATGAACAAAAATCAATACGTGATTTTGTTGATAATTTTATGTTAGCACCAGACGCTAGAGCATTACGTGAATATTACGCAAAAATCCAACCAGATATTGAAATGAAATTTATTCCTACTGATGAAGATTATACAGGGGAGGGTATAACTGTTCCAATTTCACTTAACTTTTTTTGGCCTGACGCCTGAGTATAGAATCTATCTATTCAAACAAATTCATGAAATAGTATTTTATGGAAATGGTGGGTATGATTGGGAAACTATATATAGTATGCCATTATGGTTACGCAAAACTACGTATAATTTATTAAGAGAACATTATGAAAAACAAAATGAAGCTGCTGAAAAGCAACAAAATATGTTAAAAAATAAAGCAAATAGTAAAAATATATCACGTCCTAATATAACACCAAACTCAACATATACTGCAAAGGCGCCTAGAAAATAGGCGCTTTTAATATTTATACATATAATAGTGTATTTATGGCTCAATTAACACCAGAACAAGAACAAGAAAGGTTAGAACTCATTCAAAAACAGAATGCAGCTGCTAAAGACTTGGCCACTACGTATGAAAAAATAGCTAAAAGTGTAGGATCACTAACTGATGAAGAAAAAGAAATATTAGATATATCAAAACAAATTCTTAATTCTAGTATTCTTCTTGAAAAAACAACACAAAAACGTTTAGATAAAACAGGTAAAGCTAAAGATCTTTCTAAAGTTTTAAAACAATTACAAGCGGATTATAATAAACAAAAAGCTTTAGAACTAACAAATACTCAGAAGTTAGCAGCAGCAGCCGCAGATGCAAATACAAAAAAGGTAGATTCTTTAAATAAAGAAGCAGCTTTAAAAGCAGAACTTCAAAGAATAGATGAAGGAACAGCTCAATTTGAGATAGATAAACAACTTGCTATTCAAAATGGAAGTGCAGCTATGGCTGACATAGCAAAAGATTTAGATAAACAAATAAAAGCAAATCAAAGAATTGCTGCTCAAAAAGAAAAAGAAATTTCTGCAACACAACAAACAGCAAAAGAAGCAGAAGATTTAGTTAAAAAATTAGAAGAAACTAAAAAAGCTCATGAAGAAACTTTAGCATTACAAGAAGAAGAAATTAGATTAGCTAAAGAAGAATTATCTGTAAGAAAAAAAATTGAAGGAACACAAAATGCTATCAACAAAACTACTAGTTTTCTTGATTCAATAGGGTTAGGAAATCTACTTACATTTAAAGGTATATTAGATGCTGTTTTTAAAGCAGATAATCAGATTACTGAAATGGGTAAATCTTTAGGGATTTCTCATGAAGCCGCAACAGAATTAAGAGACGCAATGCAAGATTATTCTGATGCTTCTCGAGATGGTTTTGTTACTGTAGAAAGATTAGCTAAAGCACAAGCAGGATTAACCGAACAATTAGGTATAGCTGTAGATTTTGGTAATGAAGAAAGAGAAACATTTGCTCGCTTAACAGAAATTACAGGCTTATCAGCAGATGAAGCAGGTAGATTAGCAACGTTTTCAGCAGCTACAGGTAAATCTACTAAAGATTATGTTTCTAATTTACGTGTAGCAGGAATGGAAGCATCTCATGCTAATGATATACATGTCAGTGATAAAGAATTATTATCTAGTATTGCTAAACTAAGTGCAGGTATCTTAGTTAAATTCCAAAATAATCCTAAAGCATTAGCTGAAGCAGTAATACAAGCTAAAAAATTAGGACTAAACTTAGAACAAGTAAATAAAATTGGTGATTCAATGTTAGATTGGGAATCATCAATTGAAAATGAATTACAAGCAGAATTAATAACAGGCAAAAAACTAAATTTTGAAAGAGCTAGAGCAGCCGCTTTAACTGGAGATCAAGCAGCCTTAATGCAAGAAGTAGCAGCTCAAGCAGGATCTTTAGAAGAATTTAGTGGTATGAATGTTATAGCTCAACAATCATTAGCACAAGCTTTCGGAATGAGTAGAGATGAAATGGCTGAAATGTTAATGAAACAAGAAGCTATTAATAAATACGGAAGTGCAGCAGCTGAATTAAATGCAGAGCAGTTAGAAGAAATGGAACGAAGAAATATGTCTGCTGAGCAATATTTAAATTATGTAGATAATCAAAGATCAACACAAGAAAAATTTAATGATCTTATAACAAAATTAGAAGAAAAACTTGTACAATTAGCAGATGGTCCTTTAGGTAAATTAATGAATATGTTTGCTAATATAGCAAGTAGTGGATTTGGAATAGTGGCTGCTATTACAGCTCTAGGTACTATATCTTTAAGTAAAACTATAGCTAGTATGGCTGCTTTAGCCGTTCAACAAGGATACGCAGCGGCAGGTGCTCTTACATGGGCTGCTGGTATT
>CAYOWH010000165.1:2787-3044 GCA_964407615.1 uncultured Bacteriovoracaceae bacterium
ATAATAGCAATAGTAGCAGCTCTAGCAGCGGGTATGGGAGCTTTTAGTTCAGCTAAAGCAGAAGCAACAAAAGTAGGTGATATGCTTAGCCCAGCAGATGGTAAAACTTTAATATCTACTAAAGAAGGTGGATTATTTGAAGCAAGCCCAAATGATGATTTATTACTAGGACCAGGATTATCTAATATAGTTAATAGTAAAAATAATACAGGTGGAAATAGTGGAAATAACATAGATATAAATCGTTTAGTAGCATC
>CAYOWH010000166.1:0-3005 GCA_964407615.1 uncultured Bacteriovoracaceae bacterium
ATTAATAAAGAAGCATGGGAATCATTAAACAGCGATACATCACGTCCATTCCCTAAGCCGAAGTCTAAGAAGATTGCGGTTAAAGTAATCAACCATCTGGGCGACGAGGTGATGAAAGTATTCAAAGTAGATTAATGGTCGAGTTTCCTGACATCGAAGAAGGTTTCTTGGATGCCTCACGAAAGTTGACGGCAGATGAGCAGGAGCAGATCAAGTTAACTATCCTTGAGCTGTCGGTTAATCCAAAAGGGCAGGGCACCAATTTGCATCGTTTAGACAAGGCTAGAGATAAGAACCTCTGGTCATGTCGCGTCACACGGGACATACGCATTATTTTGCACCAACAGAATGGGAGGATGACGTTACTTTACGTTGATCACCACGATAAGGCCTATGCTTGGGCAGAAAATAGGGTCTATAAATTCGAAGAGCGTGCAAAAACCTGGAAGGTTATAAAAATGAAGGAAGAAACAGTTGTTATCCGTACTAATGTGGCAGCTGAACCAGATACCAAGAAGCCATTTGCTAAGTTCTCGGATAATATTTTGGCTGATTGCGGGGTCTCTCCGGGGGACTTTGAAGAGGTTAGGCTGGCTACAGAAGATGGAGTTTTTGAACTAGGTCTCCCTGTTCTAGTGCTCGAGGCATTGATGGAACAACTCTCGCCAGTAGTAGCACATCGCCATGTTTCCAATCCAGTTAATGTGCAGCCAGTGTATGATATTAATGTTAAAGTGGAGCCGATTGAGATGCATGCTGAACAGCCTATCGCCCAGGCCATACCTACTCCTAGTGAATCGGTGGAGCCAGCGCCACCATTGCTTGTTGGCTCGGTCTTAAGTATCAATTCTCAGGAGCAGCTCGAAGCTGTTTTATCTGGTCAGTGGGATAAGTGGCAGGTCTTTCTCCATCCAGACCAGAAGTCTATTGTGGAAGCTGATTATGACGGTCCGGTGCGCGTATCAGGATCTGCGGGTACGGGTAAGACGATTGTCGCACTACACCGGGCGAATTTTTTACTGCGCAAAAATCAAGAGTCTAGGGTGTTGCTGACAACGCTGTCACCCGCTTTGGCAGGTTATCTCCACGCTAACTTTAAGAGACTCATTCATGACAAGCCTAGATACGCAGAGCGGATTGAAATCACCTCACTCGAGGACTATGCTTTGAGGCTCTACAAAATCACCTTCGGTGAGCCTGACTTGGTGACAAAGCCTGATTTAGTTAAACTCATTCTTAGTTCAATGAAAGAGGTCAAAGACTGTAAATTTAGTCAAAATCTCGTTATCAATGAATGGGAAAATGTTGTGGATGCCTTTCAGATTAAAACTGACGAATTATATACTAACATACAGCGACTAGGCCGTCGTACTCGACTAGCTGAAACTCAACGTAAGATTATGTGGGAGATCATGGATAAAGTCGTTCAAGGATTAAAGGCCATGGACAAAATCACTATGAACGAGTTATATCAAAAACTCACAATCAGCGTCCATGAGATGAAGACTAAGCCATTTGACCATATTGTAGTGGATGAGGCTCAGGACTTGAATGTATCTCAGATTAAATTATTAGTCCAACTTGGTGGCGGTGTTTGGCATCCAAGTGCAGGCTTGCATGGCAGGCCGCGTACAACTTTCCCCAAGAACACCTTATTCTTCACTGGTGATTTAGGTCAGCGTATCTTCCAACAACCCTTCTCCTGGAAGACTTTCGGTATTGATCTGAGAGGGCGGACCAAGGTTTTGAAAATTAATTACCGGACATCTCAACAAATTCGAAAGGTTGCTGATAAATTACTCGAGAGTACGATTACAGATGCGGATGGCGAACATGTTGAACGTAATCATACAATTTCAGCATTTGGTGGTGAGCCGCCAGCGATTAAAGGATTCGATGATGAAAAGGCAGAAAAGGATGCGGTGGTTGCCTTTATCAAGGATCGTCTAGTTGCTGGGGTTAAACCGCATGAGATGGCATTATTTGTACGAAGTCAGAATGAGTTTAATCGTGCAATCGCAGTAGTTGAAGAATTAAGCCTACCGCACGTTATTTTAGATGCTAAATTAGCTACGCACGTTAGGTCTCTGAATATTGCATCTATGCACATTGCCAAAGGTCTGGAGTTTAAGGCTGTGGTCGTGATGGCGTGCGATGACACCATCGTACCTTCGACAAATTATTTAGCACACATTACAGATGAGGGTGATTTGAAAGAAGCTTATGAACTAGAGCGGCACTTACTGTATGTGGCCTGCACGCGTGCTAGAGATCATCTGATGATTACCGGAGTAAATCCTGTATCAGAGTTTATTGATGATATTAAATCGTGAGTAATTTAAGTTATGACATTCGAGGATTATTACACAAAAAAGTTTGAGCACGATTTGATGCTTTTTTATGCAACAATGCCGGAAGGAATGCGTAAACATTTTCCAAGGTCTCCTGAGTCCTATTCCATTTCGATGAATTTCTTGGTCGACCCTTCTATGGCTTTGAAAGTTGTTCCGTTAGAAGATAGGCCGAATTTTGCTGTGTGTCTTTACTTCACGGCTCTAATCGACCAGTCGATGCATTATCACTTTCGACAATATTACGATAGATTTGAGCGTATGACTAATTATCCAAAGCTCACTGGAGCTTGTCCTGGTGCGTGCATGTATATGGCACATCCGAGAATAGCCCTCAAATGTGTTAACCTCTTTGACTGTGATCCATCTGAGTATATTCACTCGAGAAGTGAGACGGTCGAACGAAGTCAGGCCATTCTTAAGCCCATTGTGGAGGATGGTATAGTTTACTTTTTGAAAGACTTTCCTGAATTTTTAAGAACTTATTTTCCTGAAATATCGGAACCTGAATCATTCGCTCGTCGAATTTTATGTCAGGATTATATCTCCAGAGATTCATAAAGAATGATGAAATGAGGGATGGTGGCAATTAGGGGACTGGTGGACGGGTGGAAAAGGGAATAGGAGATGCAAGAGGCAGTGCAAAGGTGCAAA
>CAYOWH010000167.1:0-2989 GCA_964407615.1 uncultured Bacteriovoracaceae bacterium
TCCGTATGCTGGGCATGTCTGACACCATCGTGCTTCAGGCTGAAGTTGGTCCCACTGTGACCGTCACCGCAGCCTAATTGCCCCTCTGATTCCAAGCCGCAGTCCGCGCGAGGCTTCAAGACATGTCCAAGTCACTGCTCAGGAATAACAGCTCCGCACCCATCACGTTGCCGCCTCCCTATACGGGCATTATCGCCCCTGGTGATGCGGTAGTGCTGGACGAGGCTCCCAGTGTGGTGGCGGAAAAGATCGGGATTATTCCTGAACTGATCTCCTTCCTTACGGTTACGCAGGTTCCTGATGCGCAGCCGGAAGATGGACATACTCGCGTGGCTGCGGCAGAGGGAATTGCTGACGCTCTGTCTAACTTGACGGTGCCGCTGGATCTGAATGATCAGCGGATCATCAATGTGGCAGATCCTGTGGATGCGCAGGATGCTGCTACGCAGCAGTACGTTATTGACTACGTTGCCACGCACGGTGGTGGCGGCGGCGGCGTTGGCATTACGGAAGTTACGGCAGGAACCGGCCTTACCGGAACCCCTAATCCGATCATCTCTACCGGCACCCTCTCCGTGGACTTTGGAGATGGTGTCGGTCAGGCTGTTGAGGGCACCAACCCGCGTTTGGTTGATAGTGCCCCCAGCACGGCTGGCGGGGTGGTTTACGACACGGGTGCGGCCTACTCCAAGACGACAGCGGGACTGACGGGGCAGGTTCTCAAGGTGGGTGCTGGAGGCCTTCCTGAGTGGGGAGATGACAGCACTACGCCGACCGGCGCGGCTGGTGGATCGCTGGCAGGAACCTATCCCAATCCGACGATTGCCTCTGGCGCGATCAGCAACACGGAAGTTGCGGTTGGCGCAGCTATTGAAACCAGCAAGTTGTCCGGTCTTCTGACTGACGTTGCAGGTAACGGGCTTGAGGCGTTTGTGGATGCGGCCACCAAGTTGGCGCGCACCTACTATGTGGCTGTGGATGGCGATGATGCCAATGACGGCTCGCTCTCCAAGCCGTTTGCCACGATTCAGGCGGCGCATGATGAGGCGCCGGATGACGGCACCTTCATTCAAATCGAGGTTGGACCTGGTTCGTTCTCGGGCAATCTGAACATCACCCGCCGCAACACGCTGATTCAGGGCGCAGGCCATCGGGCTGAGATGTTCGCCACCCGCATTCTCGGCACGGTGACGGTCAACCCTTCATCGGCAACTCAGAAGTTTAATGATCTGGTGGGCATCGCTGGCTGTATGGTTTCCAGCACGGCAGCCACTCCTGCGGTCAAGGCTTCCGGTTCGGGCCTGTACTCGCTGATCATCAACGACTGCTACCTCTACTCCAACAACAGCACGGCAACTGCGGCTGCTCTGGCATGCGATGCCACGAACGCCAGCCGTCCGCGCATTGTGGTGAATGACGGCATCATCGCAACGGATCAGGCAGGTCCGAATCCTGTCCAGTTGGATCGTGGCGATGTGCGGATGGACAACACGCAGATCCGACACAACAGCGGGGTGACCTCTGGCGCTGCTGGTTCGGGTGTGGTTGTTCTGAATGACGCTACTCTGTGGCTGAACACTTGCTTGGTTGAGACTCGCACCAAGGATGCGGGCATCGTTGCCACGGGCGCCTCGGCTGCCACCAAACTGCTGCTCACCAATTGCGGCGTGACGACTGCTTATGCTGGCGCTGAGAACACCACGCACGGCATTACGGTGGGGAACACCGCAGGTGTTGCAGCCTTCCTGTTCCAGACCTCGTTCAATGTCGCGGATGTCTCTGCTGGCGTTTACGCAATCAACAACAGCGGCGCAGCGGTTATCTCGTATGCGGACCTGAGCTTTGGCTACGGCACCAACACGGCGATTGCGCCTGCGGTTCTGGCTGCCGCTCTGCCGATGACGGAGACTCATGCGGCAATGGTGTTGCCCAGCCTGACGGCATCGCTGCCGCTCAAGTTGGATGCCAACAAGCTGGTGAAGGCAGACGCTATTTCCCTTAGCGGTGCTGAAGTCTCGGGCACGCTGACGGTGGGCAAGGGCGGCACGGGCATCACCACGACCCCGCCTGCGGGCACGGTGGCGCACGGTAACGGCTCTACGCTGGCCTATACGGCTGTGGGTACGGCTGGTGAGCCGCTGCTTTCCAACGGCGCTGGAGCGCCTGCATTTGGCTCTCTGAGCCTGTCTGGCACGGCTGTGACCGGCACGCTGCCCAAGGGCAAGCAGGAGTCGCAGGACGTTGGCGGCGACCTCTCGGGCACCACGGCATCGGCTACGGTGACGCACATTCAGAACCGACCTGTGGATGCGACGGCTCCCACGGCTGGGCAGGTCTATGCTTGGTCTGGTTCTGCATGGGCGCCGGCCACGGTTGAGGCTGGCGGCGGTGGCGGCGGTGGTGGTGGGCTGACCTACTACATGAACTACACCACGGCAGGTGAAGCGCCCCTGCCCAATGGAACCACCAAGCAGCTTTCGCTGATCTACAACACCAGCGGGCAGGTGAACACGGGAGCCATCACGGCTCCGCAGGGCAGCTACGCCACGCTGGCAGAGTTCGTGACTGATCTTGCCCTGCCGGGTGCTACTACCATTCCGCCGGGGAACTGGGATATCGCTGGCTACTTCCTGTGCAGCGGAAACAACAACACCTACTTCCGCGCTCGCGTGTACAAGTGGGATGGCACGACGCTGTCTGAGCTTTCCACCTCTCCTTCGGATGATGTGGATATCTCCAGTGCCAGCGTGTCTCCGGTGCTGTTCACTGCATCCGTCTACATTGAGCAGACGGTTCTGACGGCGACGGATCGCATCGTCATTCAGCTTGAGATCACGCGTAACACGCCCAGTGACCGCACGGTTACGGGCTACTTCAACGGCAATACGCCCGCGCACGTTCACACGACTCTTGGCGCTCCTGGTGGCACGGGTCTGGTGAAGGTGGTGGACGGCATCGTGCAGGCTCCTGCGGAGCTTCTGTTCAATGC
>CAYOWH010000168.1:0-2938 GCA_964407615.1 uncultured Bacteriovoracaceae bacterium
AATCTCGGCTTTTCATCCGCAAAAATTTCTATCAGCACAAGCGAAGTTCCTGTGGGAATCGTAAAAGTAGCCAATGGTTACAAAATCACTCCTGATTATTTGCTACCGGTAAATTCCAACTTTGGATATGTACTCGACATAAGCGGAGACGGCAAAACAATAATCAACGTCGCTTCTGGAAGTGGAGATCCAAAAGCATCTGCTTGGAATTTTATTAAGAATGAAGATGGCAGCTGGTCACAGCAAGGACCTAAGCTTGTAGCGAATGATTTTGAATATATAACTTCCACGAGATGCCAATTTTACGAAATGTCACCAAGTGTTGCTATAAGCAGAGACGGAAACACTGCTGCCGTTGGTCGACCCTCAGATAATGACAACTTGGGCGCTGTATGGATCTATGTTCGCAAAGATGGAGTTTGGTCTCAACAAGGCTCTAAACTTGTCGGAGCAGGTTACCAAAAAATTGAAAAACCCGGTACTAATTGCTCATATGTAAAACAAGGAACTTCTGTAGACATAAGTGCGGACGGAAATACAGTTATATTTGGAGCTCCTGAAGATAATCAAAATCAAGGAGCTGCTTGGATTTTTACGCGCTCTAACAACGAGTGGACTCAACAAGGAGAAAAATTAGTTATAAGAAAAGACCCAGATGATCCATGGGAGTCATCAATAAGTTTTGGACAATCCGTTGCTCTGACCCCAGACGGGAATAAAGCAGTAATTAGCGGACCCTCTAGTGGTTATGGCTCTGGTTATATTTGGGTTTTTAATCGAAACGAAGCTACATGGACGAAAGAGGGAAAGCGAATTTCGGGCGTTAGTAGCTCAGAGAAAAATCCAAACAACGGACGGTTAGTTAACATAAGTGACGATGGAGAAACAACTCTTACTTCAAGCTTTGGACGAACGAACGGTGCCGTTTTAGTCTACAAAAAAAATCAAGAAAATGTGTGGTCTTTTTCCAAGTTGCTCCAAGTAAGAGAAGGCTCAACTGTCAACCAAGGCCCCCACGCATTGAGTTCTGATGGAAATACAATTCTTATGGGTGTCCCTGGTTACAACTCAAACTACGGAGCCTTATTTCCCTTCAAATTTGTCAATGAAGAATGGATACAACAAGAAAAAATCGTTCCAGAGGGTGGAGTGAGAGCAAAAAACTCCTATTTGTTTATAGGAGGAGTCATTAGATTAACCGACGATAACAAAACCGCAGTTGTGAGCGGTGTCGCCGACAACGAATACAGAGGTGCTATTTGGGTTGTAGATGTGCCTTAGAAAATAAAGAAATTTATTTTAAATACTTTCCTAAAATAGTTCGACAAGATCTCAGGTAATCTTTCAACTTTGGTTTAGGGTCTGATTGTTTATATAGTGAAAGCTCTAAAATTTCTTTTGCAACAGAAGGAAAAACATATTCCTCAAGACGCTGCAAATCTCCCTGAGCGGCTGCTTCGCGAATATCTTTTGAGTGAATATCATGATCCGTCGGAGAGTAAATTCTTTCTAAATTCTTGCCCCCAAGTGCTTTGGGAATTTCTTTTTCATCGCCGTCATCTGGAGTAAGCAACAACCATTTTTCTACTTTTTGCGAATAAGCACCCAACACTGCCCACCTGTTTTGGAGAGAATCTTTTCCAAGCACAGCTAACCAGCGCAAATTTTCAAATTTTTGATTCAAATAATTTCTTACTTTTTTGCTGATAGGAAAACCAAGGTCCGTGCTATGCGGAACCAACACTCGAGGATGATCCTGATATGCGGCCATCAAAAGCCTAAGGCGTATCTCAGAAGAAAGCGCAAAAGGCTTATGAGGAGTGACATCATTTGGAATGATCAAAACGTAATCAGCGGCTCCTGATTCCAAAATTTTTTGAACATGCTCGTGGTGGCGCAAATGCGGCGGACTAAAAGTTCCATTAAAAAGTACGATTCTTGAACCCTCCGTTAACTGAGCTTTGTCTGTGGGAATGGCATACGTGCGAAAGGAAATCAGAAAGAACGTAAAAAAAGAAAAAACTTTTAGTAGACTTTTAGAGTAAGACATTTAAGCAGTGCGTTATTTTACCAGCTAACATACCCTTTGTATCGTGCTTTTTTGCAGAAAGTTTTTATTATTATTTTCAGGTGTTTAGAGGTAAAAAGTGAAGCAAATCACAAACTGGAAAGCCTTCCTCACTTCGACTAACCTCTTTGCATGACTTGGCTCATTCGCGACCATAAGAACAACACAACCGCTTCTCAATTTAAAAAAAATCTTAACTCCGGAAAGCTTCAGCGCTTTGTCGGAGCTTGGTCTCCTTACATTGCGCTCATGGTTCACAAATTAAATTTCGAAGGTGTTTACATATCAGGCGCTGGAGTTTCCAACGACTTGGGATTTCCCGATATTGGCCTCACCTCGTTGAGCGAAGTGGTGGCTCGAGGACATGCGATTGCGCGCACCACTCCCCTCCCCACCATGATCGACATCGACACAGGTTTTGGTGAAACCATGAACGCCGCTCGCACGATTCGCGAATTAGAAGATGCGGGCATCACCAGCTGCCACATGGAAGATCAAATCAATCCCAAACGTTGTGGTCACTTAGAAAACAAAGGGCTCGTCGACACTCAATCCATGGTGCTCAAAATTCAAGCGGCTGCCAAAAGTCGCCGCAACAGTGACTTTGTGATTTGCGCGCGTACCGATGCTCGCGGAGTCGAAGGACTCGACAAAGCCATCGCAAGAGCCAAGGCGTATGTTGATGCGGGGGCAGACATGATTTTCCCTGAGGCACTTCAAGATGAAAAAGAATTCGAAATTTTTCGTAAAGAATTAAAAGTCCCTCTTCTAGCCAACATGACAGAGTTTGGAAAATCCAAACTTCTTTCTGTCTCCACACTTGAGCGCTTGGGTTACAACATGGTCATTTACCCTATGACAACCTTCCGC
>CAYOWH010000169.1:0-2903 GCA_964407615.1 uncultured Bacteriovoracaceae bacterium
GGACGATTTGGAAATTGGCTGGGTAACGCTCGCGATTGGTGTATTTCAAGAAATCGGTTTTGGGGCACACCTATTCCTGTTTGGTCTTGCGAAAAATGTCAGGCCAAAGAAGTCATGGGCTCTCGTGCAGATCTTGAAAAGAAAGTAGGCCAAGCTACTCCCGACTTACACATGCATTTGATTGATCACTTTCGCTGGGATTGTGAAAAATGTAAATCTCCCAAATCAATGAAGAGAACTTCTGAGGTTTTGGATTGTTGGTTTGAGTCTGGGTCTATGCCTTATGCGCAAGAGCATTATCCTTTTGAAAACAAGGAAGCTTTTGAAAAGAATTTTCCTGCTGATTTTATTGCTGAAGGACTCGATCAAACTCGGGGGTGGTTTTACACGCTTACAGTTTTATCAACGGCTCTTTTCAACAAGCCTGCTTTCAAAAACTGTATCGTAAACGGACTCGTGTTGGCCGAGGACGGCCGCAAAATGAGCAAGCGTCTTAAGAATTATCCTGATCCTGCGGAATTGATGTCTAAGCACGGAGCGGATGCAATGAGATTGTATCTTGCACAATCGCCTGCGATGCATGCGGAGAACTTACGCTTCAGCGAGAAAAATCTTGTAGAGCTTATGCGTGCCGTGATGCTTCCTCTTTGGAATGCCTATGGATTTTTTGCATCCTATGCAAACATCGATAAATGGGATGAGAGTTACACTCAGGCTCCCACAGAAACTTTAGACGAGTGGATTTTGTGCCGACTTAAAGAAAGCGAAATTCAATATCACGAGAAAATGGAAAAATATGAGCTCAGCGAAGTAGCTCCTATTTTGATTTCATTTATTGAAGATCTTACAAATTGGTACATTCGTTTGAATCGAAGTCGCTTTTGGTCATCTGAATCTTTGTCGCAAGATAAGAGTAAGTGTGCAGCGTTTACGACGCTTTATAAATGTCTAGACCGATTTGCGCTCTTATTGTCGCCTGTTCTTCCGTTTTTTGCCGAGTACTTAGATGGGGCACTTCGCTATGAGCACGTTCAAGATTGGACAAGTAAATCAAAATCAAAATCTGTGCATGCACGTGAATTTGGTTCGCTCACAAGTGAATTATCTCTTAAAGAAAAAAATGTTCTCTTGGAAGTTCAGCTTGCCAAAAAAATTATTTTACTTGGACGCTCTCTCAGGGGCGAATCTAAAATTGGATTGCGACAGCCTCTTAAGCAGGTTCGAGTAGCAGGATTAAGTGCCGCTGAAAAAGATGTTTTCCCAAATGTTCGTCCGCTGGTTTTGCGCGAAGTAAACGTAAAAGATTTGGTGGTTGTTGAAAAAGCAAGTGATCTTGTGAGCGAAGAGGCTCGCCCTAACTTTAGAAGTGCAGGTAAAAAAGTTGGAAAAGATATGAAAGAGCTTCAATCTCTTTTGTCTACTTGGAGTTCAGAGCAAATTTCTTTATTTGAGAGCAAAGGAAGTTTTGAATTTAAAGGAGTCTCTCTTGGTCGTGAAGATATTGAGATCATGAGAAAGGGGTTGCCTGGTAAGCTTGCCGCTTCTGATAGAGGACTTGTTGTAGAGCTTGAAACCACTCTTACAGAGGAATTATTGGATGAGGGTTTGCAGCGTGAGTTGATTAACCGTATTCAACAGCGACGAAAAGAGATGAAGTTAAACTTGGCCGATCGTATACAGATTGTTTTTAAGGCCTCTGAAAGCTCACGAGTTGAAAAAATATTAAGAGCTGAGCTGGGTGCTAAGGGATTGGTGAGCCAAGAAACATTGGCTGTAGAATGGAAACAAGGAGCCCCTGCAAGCGAAGCGGAAAGCTTCGACGAGCATGGCTCCTGGTCTTTTGAAATTTCTAAGATCTAGTTTATTAGTCAATCAATTCAATGGGAAGGTTTTTATAGGTTATAACTTTTAAAATCTTTCCATTCTTGTCTTTAATATTTTCAGTGATGAATTCATTTGTATCTTGAGTGTCTTTTAAGAAAGAGTATTTCTTGGTTTCTTTGTCGGTTAGTAAGTTAATTTTTTCATCGATAACCATGTTGTTCTTGTAAGTTCGACTAACTTGAATCGTCACAGGGTTATTGTTTTCAACGCTTAAAAGTTTTTGTGAAAACTCGATTGCGTTTAAAATCTGAGATCGAGCTGTCTGATAACTTACCAATGAAATAAATTCCTCAGAACCTGTTGAGCCGTCAGCGTAACGAGCTTTTTTGTAAAGGTGCGAAACTTTATAGAAATCTTCTTTTTGAGATTTCGTATCTTTCGCAAAATAAGGTCTCCATTTTAGAACAATATCGTCACGATAAACTTTGAATGTATCTGTGTAAGTTCCATCAGGTTGTTTTGTGTTTAAATCTTCGTAAGTTCCATCGGGTAGTTTTTTAACTAAAGAATCAATGCTTACAGAAGTTCCATCAGAATGTTCCAAGAGAGTGACAACTCTGGCTTCAGCTTTATTGAATAATAAGGAACTTGTGAGAGTTGAAAGGGCTAATAGGGCAATATGTTTTTTGAAAGACATAATGCGCTGCATTATACACGAAATACCTGAAAGTATCAAGAAATTTTAAAAACTCTAAAAAGCGCTTTAAAAGGGATTTCTAACTTAAAGCGCCCTCATAGTGCTTTATACCGCGTTTCCATAAGAGTGAAAGGCTAAATTTAAATTAAAAACATAAATTAATTGAAGATTGGGCTCGTACACGTCGAATAAGCCAATATGAGAGCTTTTAAAAAAAAATTCATGAGTACCGTGATGCTTTTAAGCCTCTTTATAGCAGTCTCTCATGAATTCTTGGCAGCTAATGAAAAAAAGGAATTTGATTCTCATTTAGAGTTTTCATTACAAAAGTTTGGCAATCTTCAGGAATCAAAGCAAATAGAAATCATCAATAAACTTGCGT
>CAYOWH010000170.1:0-2857 GCA_964407615.1 uncultured Bacteriovoracaceae bacterium
TCTTGCGTGCTTTCGTTTTGTTGACGTTCTTGATCCTGGGTCTATAGTAGGGCCAGGCCGTGGACAGGGCAACGCTTACCGTTCCCAGTGAGCCTGGAAGCATTCTTCGAAGCGTTGCATGAACTCGTACTCAGCCACAGCCTCTGCATCCCGGGCGTCCTCGAAGTTCTGGACCTGGAGCATCAGCTCGTCCAGCTCATACTGGAGAGCACAGCCCAGAGGATCCAGAGCCGGGTTCTGGAGCTCGATGATACGCTTGACTGCGAAGTTGTATTGTTCGGTGGTCATAATCATGAGAGTACTATAGGGGCTGAGGGTGGACAGGGCAACTTAGTTCTGCTCAGCCAGGAGCTCCCGGAGGCCCTGGATGTCCTCTTCGGACTCCTCTTCCTTCTCCTCGAAGTAGTGGCTGGCAATCTCTTCCCAGTTGACCTGGTCAAGATACTCCCCAACTGCCTGATGAGCCAGAGAACAAGATCTGAGTCCTTCAAACTCAAGCTCGTTCACCAGGGACTCGAAAGAGTCAGCCATGTGCTCAACGTCGTCGTACTCTTGCTCTTTGGCCATGTTGGCAAAGATCTCTTCGTAGGTGAGGTTGATGTTCCAGGTCTGCTTGTTGGTCCAGCCGTTGTAGTCGTTCTTGATCATGTGAGTAGTATAGGGGTTCGAGGTGGACAGGGCAACGGTTACTTGGCCGTCCACAGGTCCCGTTCGTTGAGGCGGACGACGTCCCCGTTGGCCAGTTTGACATCCACGGTGACCCTGTTCACCTTGACAATTGTGCCCGTGCGAAGAACGCCTGTGTGCTCCCGACCGTCGAAGAAGTTCACAGTCCAGTTGATTGGGTTGCCAACGGTGAACTTGTCTTTGAGGGCCACTTCGGTGATGTTTTTCTTGAGGAGTTTCATACTGATTGCTTCTTTCTTAATTCTGAGTCTATTCTAGGTGCTCGAGGTGGACAGGGCAACGCTTACCGGTGCTTCAGCCGCTGCATCACGGCAACAACTTCAGGCTCGCACAGGATCTCGTGCAAGGTTTCCAAGCAGAAGGCTATCCAGGCTTCCGCAGTGATCTGCTTGGCGACATACTTGTCAAACATTTCGTAGTACTTTTCTTGCTTCGTCATGGTTCTATAGTAGGCTCAGAGAGTGGACAGGGCAACGGTTACTTGGCCCGGCGTTCCTGGACGGCCAGGACCAGAATGGCCACTGCTCCGATGACCAGGACCGGCCAGAAGTTGAGAGCAATCTTGGCCAGGACCTGGCCGGTGATGGTGAGCGTCTCGAGGAAGGTGGGGTCGTTCTTGATCATGATTCTATTCTAGGAGCAGGCCGTGGACAGGTCAACAGGGAGCCAGGCTCCGGTTCACCTGGGCCCGGATCTCTTCGACGTGTTCAATCTGGTCAAAGAGAGCCCCAAGAGCCACGTCCAATTGCTCAAGGAAGCCCAAGTCAGCTCCCAACATGTAACTCACGCTTGAGGCATTCCTAAGAGAAACTGAAGCAGCTTTGAGAGCCTTCAATTGGTCGTCGCAGTCTTTGATAGTAAGATGATTCATGATTTGTCTTTTGCGGTTCATTATTCAGGGAGAGTGGTTCCGACTTGAGGTTGGAGATGAACTACATAATTGCCAAACCCAACCCAGGAACCACGATTGACCCAACGTTGAGCCCGAGCCCTTACTCCAGGCTTTTGCAACTCAATGTAGTCACAGAGAATGTGCAATTGAGTATCAGTCAATTCCTTGGAGGAATAGAACTTAATCCGGCGACCTGTATTCCGTTTGTCGTTGAATACAACTCCCAGCTCTGCTTTGCGGCCCAAGGCAAAGTTAACGGAGTCACGTACAGTTCCAATCCAGTTCGGGCGATTTGTTTTTGTTTTCATTTCGTTCTTAATTCTGAGTCTAGTGTAGGGGTTCGAGGTGGACAGGTCAACTGGGATCCTGTTTGGGGATGGTCTTGGGGTTGGGATTCGGGGTCTGTTTCTACTGTGAGAAAGGCACCAGGATTCGATTCTACCCGGCGATCTCTGTTTTCTGGTCTGAGCACAGCTGAGGGTCGGAGAGGCGGCTGGATTGCCCAGCCCTGCCCTTTTCGGAGAGCCCCTGGGATCTCCCAGGCAACCTCTCCGACCCAAATCCTTAGGCCTCAACCAATTCGCGAACGGCTGCCTCCGCAGCTTCTCGTTCTCCATCAGTCACCGTGCCGCGAGCCTTGGCCGCAGCATCTCGCCATCCCCCGATGGTGAGGCTATGCAGTCGTTCCAGGACGAGAGGGGTTCCAACTACTTCACTGGAAACAAGATCCTTGAAGCGGAACTCCTTGCCTCCCTTGGTGTAGTCCAGGCGCAGGCCGAACTTCTTGATAGTTGAGTTGATACGATTCAGTGTCAGGTATTTGTATGCCATATGTGTATTTGTGTTTGTTGTTTTGTGTTTGTTGTTATTGTTTAGATGATTCGAGCAAGAAAGTCGTAGAAAGAAACATCAGGAGCATTTTCGTCCATGCGATAAGCATAAGTCCCATCCTCATACTTCTCAAAGACTCCAAATTCAACTCCCTCTTTGAGAACGTCCTGGACGCTCCATTTGGGATTCACATAGATCTTCTCCCGAAGATCTTCCCCAGTGTCATCCAGGTCAACGATATAGAGACCAATGTGATCTTCGCCAAAGCCTAGGCGAGTGTATTCCCAGTCACCATTGTCTTCGAGAGTCATAAAGACTTCGTTTTCGTACTGAGTGTCGTTTGCGAGATTGAGGAAAGAGCCGTTCTTGATCATGAGAGTAGTATAGGAGAATGAGGTGGACAGGGCAACGCTTATGAGAAGGGATTGACTGAGGACCAAGACTGGG
>CAYOWH010000171.1:0-2776 GCA_964407615.1 uncultured Bacteriovoracaceae bacterium
AGACTTTTCGTATTTCTTTCGAGCTTGCTCAACAGCTTCGCGAGAACGTCTTTCAGTTTCGCGTTTGGAGTCTTCTGATTTGTTGCGAGCGTCTCGTAACATTTCGTCAGCACGAACTTTTGCTTTTTGAATAATTTGATTTTTCTGGATTTTGAAGAGAATAACCGACAGGGTAAGACCCACGGCTAAGCCTCCAATTGTAAAGAGGACTAGGCTCATTGTAAAACCTCACTTCTAATTTTGATCAGTTCATTTTCGGTAAGAACGTAATTAACTTTTTTATCGCCATCGTGAAAAAACTCTTCGGGCAATTCATCAAAGAGGCAGTTGGAATGGATAACTGCGCAAACCGTACTTTTGGGATGTTCTGCGATGTAACGATCGTAGAATCCACCCCCGCGACCCAAGCGATTTCCGAAAACATCGCAGGCCACAGCGGGAATAAGTATTAAGTCAGCAAATTCTTCTTTTTCCTTGCTCTCGAGAACAAGGGTGCTCAAGGGACCATTCTTAATTTGAGCACTGTTAAAGGGGTGAAAGCTCAAGCGATCACCGATGATTGAGGGGCCTAAAATTTTGAGGCCCTTATATCCCTTTTGTTTTAAATAAAATGGAATTTGAACGTGGATATCGTGAGCTTCACCCCATTCGCCTTTTGAGAAAAAAAGCGCAAGAGAGCGAGGCTGTACCTCATCCATCAAATTCGCAAAGGGACGGTTGGGGATCAACCAAGAGTCTAGACTTTTAGCTTCCTTCCAAAGGGCTTGGCGAAATTCTTCGACATCTAAATCCTTGTAGGAGGACTCTTCGAGAATCCTCATTTCGATCTCCTTCCCCGTATTATGGGGTTTTAGTTTCATATCAATTTAACGAGTCATTAGTTGTTTAATTTTTTAAAAACTAAACGATGTCGCTCAATTCGGCTTCGACTCGGTCTAAAAGCCCTTCTGAACACTCGAGAACTTTTTTCTTTAAACTCTTGAGACGCTCACGTTCTTTGAGGAGCTCTTCTCCGAGTGTGTAGGCTACGAGGACCGCCAGCTGATGTGACGAAATACCTTTTACCTTTGAGGAATACTCCTCAAAGCGCGCTTCTACGAGATCTCGAGTTTGCCGAAGAAGTGCAGGAGTGGCATCGGTTTTGACTTTAATAGACAAACCGCCCAACGAAAGCTCTGTCACTTTATTCTGGCCCCTGGGAAGCAAATCTTGCCCCTCAGTCCATTTATCAGCTTCGGCAGACATAATATAAATATGTCACAGCTTTGCTTGAATTGCACCTTATTCTGCTTGGAAAGCGCGTTGACCAAGTGCGTCTTTGGTTTGTTGTTTAAAAATTAATTCAACCCAACCATGGATTCTGAAAAGTTTTTGGGATCAAAAGACATCATGTCTTCTTCTCCTTCACCGACACCCACTTTGAGAATCGGAAGTTTTAAATCTTGAATGAGCGGAATAACAGCGCCCCCTTTGGCGGAGCCATCTAGTTTTGTGAGGATAAGACCTGTCAGTCCGAGTTCAAGAAACTTCTTGCCTTGGCTCAACATGTTTTGTCCAGTGTTAGCATCTAAAACTAAAATCGTGTCGTGAGGAGATCCGGGGAGAGCTTTTTCTAAAACACGTTTGTTTTTGTTTAGGTTCTCCATCAACTGCTCGTTGTTGTGTAATCTTCCAGCAGAATCGCAAATCACAAAATCTACATTTTTTGCGATTCCCGATTTGATTGCATCAAAAAGAACAGAAGAAGAATCAGCAGTGTCTCCGCCCGAAACGCAAGGAATGTCGAGTCTCTGAGCCCAAGCTTTGAGTTGATCAGCTGCCGCTGCCCGAAACGTGTCGCCCGCAGCCAACAAAACACTGTGGCCGCGGTTTTTTAATTCACGAGCCACTTTTGCAATACTTGTTGTCTTTCCAACTCCGTTGACTCCTACAAAAAGAATCACGTGAGGGCTGTGTTTTTTTTGAGGCCAGTTTTCTTGATGATTAAAAACAGAAGATATCTCGCGAGCTAAATCGTTTTGGAGCTCTCCCCAATCTTTGGAAAAATCAATTTTATCGAGCAGGGTTTGAGAGGCTTTAAATCCAACATCTGCTCCCAGAAGAGCTTCTTCAAGTTGAGCGCGATTGATGCGAGCTTCCTTAGATCCAAAACTAAACCAACGATCACGAGTTTTTTGAAGAACCCTCTGCCAAGGTGAAAGCTTAGGGGGAAGAGAAGTTGCTAAAGTTTCGTTTGATTCTCCTTCAAAATGCTCGGGAACGGAGGTTGCCTGATCTATTTTGTTTTTGCTTTTTGATTTTGCAAATTTTGAGACAAAAAAAACAACGAACGCAAAAAGAGCAGTTCCTAAAATAGCTAAAAGACTTGGATCTAGTTTCATATATGAATGGCGTGGCCAAGAGCTGCCATCGCGGCTTCTTTCATGGCTTCTGTCAGGGTTGGATGAGGATGGCAAGCATGGGCCACATCCTCTAACGTTAAACGCTTGCTCATGGCAATCACCGCTTCTCCAATCAAAGTTGAAGCCTGTGCTCCGATGATATGCACTCCTAAAATTTTATGAGTTTGTGAATGTGCGAGAATTTTTATTTTCCCACCAAGCTTACCCATTGCAATCGCTCGACCGTTTCCAAGATAAGGGAAAGAACCTTTGATGTAAGATACGTTTTTGAGTTTAAGTTCTTCCTCGGTAAATCCAATCGAAGCGACTTCAGGATCTGTGTAAATCACTCCTGGAACAAGAGCGTAATCGATTTGACCTTTTTTGCCCGCAAG
>CAYOWH010000172.1:0-1549 GCA_964407615.1 uncultured Bacteriovoracaceae bacterium
CCACCAAGCCGAGGAAGGATGGTCCTGTGAATATCTCGGCCAAACAACCCAACCAACTGCTGACCAAGTTGTCCACAGATTTCCCTTGACTAGCAGCCTGAATTTTCCAGGAAAACTGAGATGTCCAGCACTGTTGTCGCTGTTTGGCTGGATCCGCAAACTGGACAGCGTCGCCTCCTTCCTGGAACCATGATCAAGGACGCGGCGTCGCGGGATAGAATCTTGCGTCTGCGGAGATTTCGCCCGCTTTTCGCGCAACTGCATCAAATGGACAACGCAAATAGTTTGACCAGATTTACTCAGAACGAACAAGCTTTGTCTGACAAGAAACAAGCTTGTTTGACAAGGTTTCCAGGGCTTTGACCGGCCTTGGCCGGCCCAAGCCTTGTTTCACCCAAACGGTGCAAACTCATGACCAGCTGTTCGGCGGGTCATAAGTTTGCACCCTTGAGTTCAGTTCATAATATAAACTGAACTCATAAACAGATTCCGTTTATTGGATTCAATGCTGAATGAATCCGTTAATCAAGAAGCTTCCACCATGGTATCATGGAGATAGGTTGCGTGGATTTCTAGCGCTTGAAATTCCGAGTAGTGAATTAAGTGGTCATGTGCTTGACGAAATCATCGATGAGGTTCTCACCGATACTAAAACTTTAAGTGGGAAGGTCCGGCTGGACTTGCTTCCTGTCTGGGCGTCACAAAAAGTGTTTTGAAGGACAGGCTGTGGACATGGAATACACAAAAAATAAAATTTGCAAAAATAGATCCCGATACTCCAGACAAGGACCTGAACTTGGCAATCCACAGGATTGTGTCCACTACCTGTCGACCCAGCCATCCTATTTCGTAACCTAAAACACCTTTTCGAATGCCTACTCAGCTTTCCGGTTGGAGCGGTGACTTCAGACGTGTAGAAGTCGGCGCAAAGTCGGGGAAGGTTCGCTACCGCAAGATACCGCCCCCGCCCAACAACGCTGCCGCGCAAGCCGTCCGCCCAACTGCGCTTGAGCCTGTGGCGGGCGCTGCGCAGCATTCAGGCCGCCCGCACACGGAGGCGCAGGTCCTCCCGCCTTTCGGCCGACACTGCCCTCCTCTTACTGTCATCCGCGCAGGAGCCGCTGCCATTGCCGCCGCCACCGCCACCGCCACCGCCTCCGCCGCCGCCGCCGCTTCCTGGAAACCGGCGAGCGTCGGCGGCGGCGGAGGCGGCGGCGGCGGAGGAGGAGGCGGCGGCAGATGCGGCGGCATCCTGGCCATTGGAGGCGGCGGAGGCCGCCGCCGCCGCCGCCTCAGCTGCTGCTGCCTCCGCCGCGGATAGGTGCTTGTCCCCGTAGGCGGATATTTATTTTCCGCGCGTATCGGAGCGCGCGCGCATCAGCAAGCTTCGAGAGAGGGGGGAGGGCTGGGAAGGGGGGCTGGGGGACTCGGAGGGCCTCCCACCGGCGGATATTGGTGCGCGGCACACGCCCGCGCGCGCATCAACCCGCGAGCCTGAGAGAGCGCGAGAATTGATGTGGGCGGGTCACGCCGCGGGTGGGTGAAGAAC
>CAYOWH010000172.1:1559-2705 GCA_964407615.1 uncultured Bacteriovoracaceae bacterium
GGGGGGGGGGGGGGGGGGCGGGGGGGGGGGGGGAAGAAGAGTTGAGTTGGAGGAGGGGAAGGGGGGAGAGATGGCACCGCCCACAAAGCCCACCACGGACGCCTGCATCGGCGTCCGTGCACGATGCGCGCGGACGCCCACACTGACGCAGCTATCGCACTATCAGCAGGAGAAGCAATCGAAGGCAGCGGCGACGGCGCGGCGACAGCGTGGCGCCGGGGCGCGCAAGGGCCGTGCTCGCCACGATGACAGCGCGGCGACGGTGCGGCGCCGGGGCGCGCAAGGACCCGTGCGCTCGAGTCGTGCCGGAGTCGCCCCTATGATAGCGGAAGGGATGAAGCCGTCAGAAGGCGCGCTCGAGCTCGGGGCATGCTCGTCACACCGCGATCGCAACGAGCCGCTGCGGCACACACGCTGGCGCCAAAGTGCGGCAAGCCGTTGAGCTCAAACAATACCCTGGATCTCGTGGAACATTGTGTAATATCGTCCGCGATTAAGATGTTATGTCAAACGAAATTTAGGCGATTGCTGTTTGAGCACACGCCCCGAATCGCAAAAAGTGATAGGAGGAATCAACACTGCACACTTGATGATCGCCGCAAATCAATACTAGAAAATCAATACTAGCGCAACACGTGGAGCTGCCGACTTGTTCAACCGAGGCTCAAGAGCTTGCAAAAGCAGTAGCTGATCAGCGTTGCTCTCCTCCTGTTGAAATGCTTTCGGATCAACTCGCCTTTCGGTCTTAGACATCGCGTAAGAACCTGAACGAAACTGAAATGTTGTAAGCCTCAACGATGGGTTTCAATCATCGATTTTATTGAACTCCAAACTTTTTCCTCAAATGCTTCAAATCGAAAGTCAGGATCACCGAATACAATTGTAGAAAAGCATTTTATTAAAATTGAAAAAGAAGGGAAATGGTCATGCGGAGAAGTTATTTTCAATTATATTTTTTCGGGTCGAACATTCGGGCTCGGCGAGCTTGGCGCACACCGCCAGCCGAAGGCTGGGTCGATGGTGTTGCTTCAGATTCAAACCGGATCCTTTGGCTAACCACCAACTCCCAGCGCTTCGGACCTCACTGTGGCATTAGACCAGTATTAGACCAGTCCGAAGCGATGGGGTCGTCCGGAGTTTAACGCA
>CAYOWH010000173.1:0-2705 GCA_964407615.1 uncultured Bacteriovoracaceae bacterium
AGGCCCTTGTCGGCGAGGACCTTGGTGATCGCCGCGGTCAACGTGGTCTTGCCATGGTCAACGTGACCGATGGTACCGATGTTGACGTGCGGCTTGGTGCGTACGAAAGTCTCCTTTGCCATTGTCTTGCGGTCGTTGGGTTGTTCGTGTTCTGATCGGTCCTTCGCTTATTGTACAGGGCCGCCCGGCGAACCGGATGCAGCTGAGCCTTGAGAGCCACTGGAGCCTTGACCTCTTCCTTACCAAGGAAGTGCTCTACCCCTGAGCTACAAAGGCTTGAAATGCGCCACCCTGGAAGGGTGCAGTAGAGCGGGAGACGAGACTCGAACCCGCGACGTTCAGCTTGGAAGGCTGATGCTCTACCAACTGAGCTACTCCCGCCTGTGCCGGTCATCGGGGTCCCCACATGCCCCACCGGTAAGGGTGTTGCATGGCTCCGAACGAGTGGTGGGGAGAGCAGGATTCGAACCTACGAAGTCGTAAGACAGCAGATTTACAGTCTGCCCCCGTTGGCCACTTGGGTATCTCCCCCTCTCGATCGGCTCATCGGAGCCAATGAAGGGACTCGAACCCCCGACCGGCTGATTACAAATCAGCTGCTCTACCAGCTGAGCTACATTGGCCTGTACAACAAGAAAAGAACGTTCTCCTTTTCCCCTTTTCGACGATATGGGTCGGAAAGGGGCTGCAAATGTAGTAATATCTCGATCACAACCAAACAACAGGGCCACGAACTTCGTCGTGGCCCTGCAAAAGCCGCCCCGGTCAGCCCCTTGGCAACCGGTTCAAGCCTGCCGCAAGCGTTCCTTGGCGCGTTCCACCTGGCTGCGTAGTGCTTCCACCGCAGCGATGGCGGCTTCCTCGAAGCTCCTCGCCTGCCGCTTCGCGAAATGGTCGCGTCCGGGCACTGCCAGGCGGATCTCAACCACCTTGTTCTCCCGGTTCGCACTGTCGTTCTCCAGACGGAGGAACACATCCCCCCCCAGGATCCTGTCATGGAATTGGTCCAGCTTCACCAGCCGTTCCTGGATGAAGGCGATGAGCTTGACGTCGGCGTCGAAATGGATGGAGCGCACATTGATGTTCATGGTCCTAGCGATCATTTGATGGTTCGTGTGGAACGCCCCCGCCCCGTGGATGGGCCTGGGCGTGGACATTGCGAAGTTTCTCCACGGTGTTGTGCGTGTACACCTGCGTGGCCGCCAGTCCGGCGTGGCCCAGCAACTCCTTCACCGCGTTGAGGTCGGCGCCCTGCTCAAGCATGTGGGTGGCGAAGGTGTGGCGGAGCACGTGCGGGGAGCGTTTGCGTTGCGAGGTGACCCCACTAAGGTAGTGCACCACGAGCCGTTGTACGCTCCGCCGGGCAAGTGGTTGCCCTTTTTCATCAACAAGCAGGGGGCCGCCCTCCGGTGCCCCCCCCGCGGCCCGTTGGGCCAGGTAGGCGCGCAGCCGATCGCCCAGCGCCGGAGCAAGGGGCAGGATGCGCTCCTTGTTCCGCTTTCCCAGCACCCGCAGGGTGGCCCGGTGCAGGTCCACATCCCCCACCCGCAGCCCCAGCAGCTCGGCAAGACGCATCCCCGTGCCATAGAGCAGCTCCAGGATCAGGCGGTCCCGCTCACCCTTGGCACCATCGGGCCACTTCAGCTCATCGAACAGGCGGTCCATGCGCACCTGTTCCACGAACTCGGGCAGGCGCTTGGGGGTCTTCGGGGGCTCGATCAACGCGGTGGGGGCCTCCGCCAGCACGCCCACCATGCGCAGGAAGGTGTAGTAGCCACGCAGGGCACTGAGCTTGCGGTTAACGCTGCGGGCGCCGATGCCCTGTTCCAACAGGCTCATCATCCATGCCCGCACCAACTTGCCGGTGGCCGCTTCCAGCCCCACCCCCATCGCCTGCAGCCAGGTGCCGAACTGCTGCAGGTCGCGCCGGTAGGCCTGCACGGTATGCGCGCTGCAGCGCTTCTCGTAGGCCAGGTGATCAAGGTAGCGGTCCAGCGCCATGTACAACAAAGAAGGGGAAAAGTCCGGCAGGACCTTTCCCCTTCTGAACGGGATGGGACGCAGGATATTACTCCTGCTCCGTCTGCATGGTCAACTTGTAGGCCGCGCGGATCAGTTCCTTGCGCCGGGCCACCGAAGGCTTGGTGAAGCTTTGGCGCTTGCGGAGCTGGCGCATGGTCTGCGTGCGCTCGAACTTCTTCTTGAACTTCTTGAGCGCCTTATCGATGCTCTCGCCTTCCTTGACAGGGATGATCAGCATGGTGGTCCTTCGTTCGGGGGCGCAAAGATAGCGATGGGATCGATCCGTGCAAATCCGCTTCAAATATGTTCGTTCCCCCGGTGGATCAACCCTTGAGCACGTTGCGACCGATCACGAGCTTCTGGATCTCGCTGGTGCCCTCGCCGATGGTGCAGAGCTTGCTATCGCGGTAGAACTTCTCCACCGGGAAATCCTTGGTGTAACCGTATCCGCCGAAGATCTGGACCGCTTCGTTGCTGGCCCATACGCACACCTCACTGGCGTAGTACTTGGCCATGGCGCTCTCGGTGGTCGTGGGTTTGTGGCGGTTCTTCAGGTCGGCGGCCTGCAGGGTGAGCAGCTCGGCGGCCTCGATGCGCGTGGCCATGTCCGCCAGCTTGAAGGCGATGGCCTGGAAGTTGGCGATGGGCTGCCCGAACTGCTCGCGCTCCTTGGCGTATTTCAC
>CAYOWH010000174.1:0-2656 GCA_964407615.1 uncultured Bacteriovoracaceae bacterium
TGTGATCACGTCGATCTCGCGAATGCCTTGTTTCTCGTGCCGAAAAACGCTTCCGAGGGCCGAAAGAAACCAGAGGGCCGATAAAAAGCTACTTTTTTCTATCACGACCCACCAGCCGCAAGTCTCTCCGATATGACCTGCTACCGCTTACGCCGACAGTAATCGACGTAGTCAGAGATGCTTTGTTTGATAACGCGGTGCGCGGTCGCGCGGTTGTACACCTTCGCTACTTCAACAGGAGGATCGCGTCGTGTTCCAGGGATCTCTTTATACGTCAGAAAGTAGTGACGTAGGCGATCGAGGATAGCTTTGGGCACGTCAGAGATATCCTGGACGTCTCCATAGACCCCGTCTCCTTCGAGTACCGCGATGATCTTGTCGTCGGCTTCTGATTTATCAACGAGCATCAGCCCTCCCACGGGCCGAGCCCTTACCAGGATATCACCGTGCAGGATAGGGCGATCAGCGAGGATGCAGATATCGATCGGATCGCCGTCCCCCCGCATTTTTTTGCGCTTGAGGGCAGTCGCGCACAACTTGCCGACACCATCACCGCAATAGGTCTGGGGAATGAATCCGTAGAGAGCGGGGCAGTGGTTTGAGTACTTCTGAGGTCTGTCGACCTTCAAGATGCCGCTGTCTTTGTCGATCTCGAACTTAACCGTATCGGTGGGAACGATCTCCACGTAGCAGGTTACTGTGTGAGGCGCGTTGTCTCCGATCGGGACTCCGTGCCATGGATGGGCGCGATAGAGTGGGGTGTGTGACATGCGGCGAGTATACGACAGGATTCTCTCGGGAGAAACCGCAGAAGCGCCGTAATCGTTACATCCGTCCTACGACCGTTACTTCGTTTTTATTATGCGTGAGCTGTCGGCCATCCCACCAGGTCGTGTTCTCAGAGAGAAATGCTCCGATCTGCGATAAGGCGCTCAGGTCGGGATCACCCTTAAACTTGATCGTGACACAAAAATTACGACACAGCTTATTTCCGATCCAGGCGCGTAGTATCTCAAACGTTTTGTCCGGAGTCGTAATCACATCGCACACCAGCCAGTCAACGGCTTGCGGTGGGGTCCAGGTAAATGCGTTACCCTGGGTGAATGTCGCCCGAGTATCGCGAGCAATAGCTCCCTCAAGTGGGCTCCGGTCAATTGCCGTGACGGTCGCTCCGTGCTCGACAAGCACATGGGTCCATCCGCCCGGAGATGCTCCGAGATCAACCGCCGTAGATCCCCGTTCAACTGAGAGTCCAAAAACAACAAGCGCCTCACGTAGTTTCTTGAACGCCCGCGAAGGTGGGCGCTTGTCATCGTCGATCGCGCAGAAGCCGGCCTCATAGGGTGATAGGGTGGATCGGCATAACGCCCGCCGAGCTGGTGGAGTGATGCTGATGAATCCAGATGTTTTAGAGACCAGAAGTACCTGTGCCAAGGCGCACTCAGAGGAGCAGCTGTCTTGTAGGGAGCGAGCGAGACTCCGGCGCTTCTGTTTTAAGAGCAAACGAAGTTCCTGCTTTATCAAATCAGCGCGCGCGTACGATTCTCCCGTTTCGGCGGTCGTAGGCTCAAAGATGTGCAGGCTCCATGGGATGGCATCGTCACCAAAGTGGTCTCGAAGCCGCTCGAGGATCGCCGCGGTCCAGGCTGAAATTGAGGGGGCTTCGATCGGAGTAGCGTCTGGGAGGAGCTGTGAGGAGAAAAAGAGCGGAAAAATAGTGATCTGCTCAACAGAAGCGCCTCGAAGGGCTACCACCTGAGGGGAGAGCTCGTTACACTGGAGGCCGGGCAGGCGTGACACGAGCTCTTGGACGAGAAACTTCTCTTGCTCCCGTCGTGTGACGCAGATATGTAATGGGCCTTCAGAGCTCATACGCGAGGATAGTTACAAAGTATGACAGCACGCCGTAGACCTCATTCGAGTACCACGAAGCGCCCACAAGGGCGAGTGCCAGCGAAGAAATTCAATCGAGAGGACCTCACAAAGTTCTACGGTGTACAAGCCTGTCTCGCTATCTTTGAGCACCGCAGGGCTGATATTCGACGCGTCTTTATCCTCAAGGAGTTACAAGACCGATTTCGACACGTTGGACGATGGTCGGAACGTCGCGGCATTTCATGCAAAGTAGTGGAGTTCGAGGAGCTTTCCACAGTCGCCGGTACCGATCACCATGAGGGAGTTTGTTTTGAGGCAAAGCCGCTGACGCTCAGCGCCCCTGGGCAGATAATGACCAAGCTCTCTGATATTCAGCGTGGATGCGTTGTTATTCTCGAGGGCGTTGAGAATCCGCACAACGTCGGCGCGATATTACGAACTGCCTGCTTTTTTGGTGTCTCGGCGGTTATCATCCGCTCAGCTCAGATGAATAATCTCTCAGGAGCCGCGTGTCGCGTGGCGGAGGGCGCGGCTGAAACTCTCCCGATAGCCATCGTACATGATTACGGGAATCTATTTAATGTGCTCAAAGCGAGGGGCTATTCAATCGTCGCCACAACGCCACACGAGGCTCGCTCGGTGTACAGCGTCAAATGGCCTAATAAAGTGGCGATCCTGTTTGGGGCTGAGGGTGAAGGTCTCTCCCCGCAGGTAATGGAGATCGCAGATACCCGAGTAGTGATTCCTCGGCTGGGTCAGATGGAGAGTTTGAATGTGGGTA
>CAYOWH010000175.1:0-2614 GCA_964407615.1 uncultured Bacteriovoracaceae bacterium
ATGACTTTTAGTCTCAAAAACTAAGTCCTTTAATTTCACAATACTCTGCGAGGGTAATCCAATTTTTATGGTCGGAATGAAACACGTGGTCTGTGGAGTTGACACAAGAAACCTACAAAACAACTTTACCCGAAGCGGCCCAACTGTAACATACCAGTTGACCCCATAAACCGTCCTCATTCACTCATTTTAATTCTCGTTGTTTGAGGCATTCGGCAATGATAGAAGTGATTGGTCGGCATCACCTAGAACTAAGTGTGCAGTTGTTCACCCCGGAACTATGTCATTAATTCCATTAGTTTGCATCTTCAGCTCGACCAAATTTACGAAGCTTTAGTGCAATATATTTATCCTCGGAAATATAGCCCATCAAAGCTATAGTTAGAGCCTCTTCGGATCTATATAATTGATTCAATTCATCTTTATTCACCAAGTGTCTTAGTTGTTGAGAATGTGCGATTTTAGCTACGGCGATTTCGCCAAAAGCTCTTCTAATTTCCATTCGTATATCCTCTTCATGTGCTTGGGGGTATCTCTCAACATGATAATCCTCTAATTTTCTTAAAATCTCGCTACCAGTGTTAATATACACAGCATTCTCAGCGGGACTCCAGAATGCCAAATGCCATGGTTTTGAAAATTCTTCTTTTTCTTTAAAATGGTAGACTGGAATTGAAACTGCTTGTAACGCTGTTTGCTGAATTCCCTGGCCAGAATTTTGCCCAGTAGCTATTGCTTCACGTTGAGGACCAGAAGATGAGCCTCCGCCACCAGTGCCTTGTCCGTCTTGATTTCCACCAGTCACCAGTGTTGATTCACCTCGACGGACTAATCCAGGACCTGGGGCAGCAACGTCTACTGTAACACGCCAGCGATTCCCAAAAAGATCCTGCAGACGCTTTCTATATTCTTCATCATTGAGCTCACCTTGACCCTCGCCACGTGCCTCTGCGATAGCTTTTTTAATTGGCTCAGGCATATTTTTGTAAAACTCCTCACCCCACTCCGACCAAGGTAGCTCAAGAGCACCAGATTCACCATCACAGTAAACCAATCTAGATCTAGCTTGGTTTGGACTGACACCCCAATCCTGTGCTTTCTTTGCACGAACAGGCTCAAGTAAAATGGTTAATCGTTCAGTAACTTTACTTTCGATAATTCCGAAATATCTAAACCGAATTTTACCACGATCAGTATCATACAATTCGTTCATGTATCTTATGCCAATGTATCCGTTTTTTTCGGCATACGCTCCGTACTCGGGACGTTCGCCTTCCCACAAGTACCAATACAATTTAACTTTATCGTTCTTTAATTGCATGGTTCCAGAATTGGCGATTTTACCACCACCTTTAGGCTCCTCGATGTAGTACCTAGCACCCATGATGGTTCGATTATTAGGACTCCGCTTGGTGTCTTTATCATCAGGACCCAATGGCCATTTACCCTCCTGTTTTTCGCCTTTTAATTCAGCAACCTTAATTTGTTCGATTCCAGGGAACTCCCAAAAACGAGTATTAAGATAAATCGATAACCCTTTAGTAATATCTTTCGCATTAGTACCCATCATGGTGTGAGGAAAATCTCTTGAACCGTGAAGAACAACCACAGTGCCATGACCATTCTCTTTAACCCAGTCTGGTACTACTTTTGACCAGTCAACATTATCAGCAGCCCAGTCTGGGTTGCATTCGCTCCAATCATACTGAGACCAATCCACTTCCTCAGGATTAATACAACTAACTCTTCCGTTATCCTTATCAATAAATTCGTGAAGGCAAAAATCTCCATTTTCATCCAAAAATATTCTTATCATCGCAGCAGTTGATTTTGATCCGCGCTTGGTAAAACTAATAACTGTGACACCTAAAGGATTCCAAGGTAATGTAGCAATTTTAGCACCAATACCATAATTATTTTCCAGACCATCTGTTTTTTTGCTACTAAGACCTAGTGTTCTAAAAAATTTAACTAGTTCATCTGGAGTCATACCGATACCGTTATCAGCGATGATACGTCTGTAAATTTTGTGTTGAACAACGGCCTGCCATTCGAGTCCGAACTCAACTTTTGTGGCTTTTGCCTCGAGTGAATTTTGTAATAATTCGCGAGCCCATTGAAACTGACCACATTCAGAAAAAAAGCGGTGGGCAAACTTTGATGCACCTTGTATTTCAACTTTTTGAGACATAATTCATCCTTATTAATAACCAAAATACTCATAGCTAGCTTTTTATTAAAAAATTTTAATAAAAAATAGTGTAATAATAATTAATACAATAATTATGTATTTTTGAAGGTTTAGAAACTTACTTTAAAGTTTATTAAAATTTCCCAATAATTACTCTAAACCTAAACAAATATTAAACTCTCAAAGCGGAAAAGGCTCAATTATTATAAAAAGGAATTAAATTTGTTTCCTAGAAATCGGATTACGATTTGTTTCAAATTACAAGAGCGACTTCCGAGGAGATTGCCCTGCATCCAGTTGTCGAAACAAACTGGAGCGAAGTGAAAGCTTTTTGTACAGCCACCACCAAGGTACACTAGGGGTTTACCCTAAGTAAATCATCTTAAATCTAGAAAGTTTGCATTAAGGGTTCAGAGGGCTTAT
>CAYOWH010000176.1:0-2569 GCA_964407615.1 uncultured Bacteriovoracaceae bacterium
ATCGCCGGACCTTGGAGCCTCCAGTTCCAAAGACCGTCCCGTTTCTCCCATGCCAACAGGTGCCAGTAGTTCAGAATCTTCTGATGAGGAATTGGAAGTGGCCAAGACGAAACGTGGACACCAGAAAGACACGCGAGAGTGGACCTTGATTGCTCGGTGGGCAACACGGGATCATGAACCAGAGGATATCGATCACTTTCTTTTCACAGAGTGCAAGAAACTCATGGAGGTTACTCGCCTGTTTCGGCTTTCGACGTGCAAGCAAAAGCCCAAAGATATTTTTCTGTGGAAGCATGTAAACGACTGGAATGTCGGCAAGGGCAGTAGTCAGTGTCAGCTGTTCAGGTGTCCATTGCGCAATCGATTTCAATGTTTCTGCGAACTCAAAGTTACACGGTCATCGGCCGACGTCGTCCTTGAAATGCGCGGAACGCACGATGCTGACAGTCATGCTCCCGACAAAGACAAATCCAAATTCTTAAAAGTTGCCCAGATTGAAGCTATTCGAACGGGAGTGCGCATTGCTCCAAAACAGTCAGCTAAGCTTCTTAGGCGCCATCTCGAGCATTGCAGTCCTAATTCACGCATCGATCCAGCTCTTATAGGGAGTCTTAGGCGCAAGGTTCGTAAATTCAGGGCAGAACTGACCTCAGAGCTTCTTGATGGCCTCAAAGTTGATGATTCATACCAGTCTCTTCTCAAGCTTGTTGAGGAAAGGTGGTTTCCCACTCTCCTTGCCCAGCACAACGATCCCGATTCCGAATTTCATTTTGATTTATTTGAAGTTTTCATTATGGGTAAGGACCTAAATCCAGCAGACGATATTGTGTATATGAACATGTCTTCCCTCTGGCATATCTTGAATTGGCTCCGCAACATCGAGGCCGGATGGCTTACTCAGCTAAATGGTGATACCACCTTCAAGATCAACAGACGTGCCGTGGCGGCGATCACTCTTGGTGTCAATTCGCTCGGTCATGTCAGCAATCCGCTCTGTTGGGCAATCATTCCGGACACGACAGAAGGGCAAGTGGTGTATACCGGTACGTGGCACACTCTCCGCGACACGATTATTCTCGTTTTGAAGGACTATCTCGTCTGCGGTGTGGACGGGTGTGAAGCGTGCGACTGTGTCGAATCTCTGCGTTCCTCTCGCCGTGTACAGAAATTTTTGACCACTGCTGAATACAAGTCGGGTGGTTTAATTGTTGATGCGACTTTGTGCGACCATCAGGGCGGATGGCACTCATTCACAGTCGAGGAATTCGGATTTGATCCTAATATTTGCAATAATCACGCCACAGGAATTGGCGCTGCTAACAATACACACCGCAAGTATTTTGTCTCACAGGAAAATTACGACAAGTGGTATGATCGGGTTGTGCGGATGGCAAAAATAGGCGTCGATGCAATCCGCGACAAGGCAGACATCTTGATGGAGGGATTTATGGTGAAAACACTTCGTGATCCGCGATCGTATTCCTGGTGGAGCAAAACGTGGTCGTTGGCATCTGGCAGTGGAAGGTGGTCCATTTGCCACGGTATGTATGGTGGCTACGTCACCAATGCAGGCACAGAAGTCGGGCATCGCGAAGACAAGCAGGATTGCTCGCCAAGCTCTACTCTTGGAGAGTACCTTGGCACTCGATTCGACACCATCAAATCCATGGGCAAGGAACATCGCCTACGCCTTTTTCAGCAGGGTACACCCAACCGTTTCACTTCCATACCTAAATTCGATAAGGCTATGTGGGATAGAGTGCAGGGTATGCACCCCAAAACGCTTGTGTTGACAGTTCTCAAGTCTCAAACCAAGGATGACAAAACGCCAGGACTGTTCACTGAAATGATGGAGGATATTTACTCAACTGGCCCTGCTGATACACCTCTTCACCTGAAGATCGTCAGTTGGCGCCGACAGCAGCATCGCGCTGGAAAGAAGGTAGATATGCAACTCTCTCAACTCAAGACCCTGTATGTACCAAGGCAGAAGCTCCTGAGACAGATTGACCCCGATAATTCATTGGAAGTGGACGAGGTCCGTGAACTCCTTGCGCCGCAGCTGGAAGTGTTTACAAGGTTAATAATGGAAGAGGATGAGTCATATCGTTCCATGAGTCTTGATGAGCTGCTGGATGTCAACGAATCATATCTGGTTGTGTCTGCTCGTGCCAAGAC
Organism: uncultured Bacteriovoracaceae bacterium; assembly: GCA_964407615.1. Classification (GTDB taxonomy): domain Bacteria; phylum Bdellovibrionota; class UBA2428; order UBA2428; family UBA2428; genus CANIGN01. The sequence continues at coordinate 2,179 of CAYOWH010000176.1, forward strand.
ATGGAGTGCTGTGGCTTTGGCATGCAGTTGCAAGACCTGCTATAAGTTTTGTGTTTGCGGGGATACAGCTCTTCTTGGCATGTGCTTCAATGACTCACTGTCGGTTCCGCTTGAATATATGCAGGCTGAGCCAGGCTTGAGGAAAGCAAGGGGAAGACGTGGTCGCGGCATAGCTGGCGAGAAACGACGACTTATGCTGCTGAAGGCGATAGAGAAGACGCAAGCGGACGGGGTGAAGAAATCAAAACTCATGAACATCAAGGGCCCTGTTGTGGTAGACCATCCCACATAAACCTGCATCCCCAGTCCTCAGACTCATGCCCCCCCCCTCCCCCCCTCCACCCGGCAGGACTCACACGGGGACGAGGGCAAGACTAAGCCTGGTAAGGAG
>CAYOWH010000177.1:0-2530 GCA_964407615.1 uncultured Bacteriovoracaceae bacterium
CTGTTGATACTGAAAACGATTCAGCTTTTGCAGGTTATGTACTTTCTAATGATGCAGCTGTTGCAGCTCTTCAGTCAGAAGTTGATGCTACCCAGTCAGGCGCAGGATTAGGATCTAACGGTTCTTACTCTGCTAATACAGGTGTTAGCTACATTGGTTCTGCTACTAGCTTACACGATGCTGACAAGAAATTAGATATTCAACTTAAGACGGTTGCTGACGGTCTTGCGCAGGAACTAATAGACAGAGCTTCTGCAATAACTTCTGAAGCATCTGCTAGATCATCTGAAGATTTAACTTTTGTTAAGTTAGACGGATCTCGCACTATGACAGGTGGTCTTACTATTGATAATCCAGCTCATGTTGGTAGCATTGAAATTTATGAGCAAGATGACACTGTAAAATTAACTTATGTTGATTCTGCTAATGCTTATGGAGGCGGAACTTTTAACACTGAGATTTACTCAGGTCAAATTGATGCTAAACACAGTTCTCTTGGTTCTGCTATGCTTAGTTATGGTAGCGTTTCTCATACTGGAAGCACTGGCCGTTCAATTATTTCAAACGGATTTGCACAATTACTCGATGGCACTTCTGGAACTAATCCAAAAATGCCTACTCAAAACTATCACGCTACACCTAAAAAATATGTAGATGATGAAGTTTCTGCAGAAGAATCGAGAGCAATAGCCGCTGAAAATGCTCTTGATGGTCGTTTAGACATAATCGAAGCTAAAATTGTTGAAGAAGACGTTATGTTTGAAGTTGGTGTTGGCGGTGTTGGTGTTAATTATGTAGAACTAGATCATACAGCTGAGAAGATTTACAAAGTTTGCGTAGGTCGTCTAAATGTTTTCAAGAATGTTGATTACACACTATCGGTTGTTAGTGGTAAAACAAAAATCACTTGGATCGGTGAACTTGCTTCTGCAGGTGCTTCACCAATCGCTTCAGGTGATAAAATTTTTGTTACCTACATTCACTAATTATTAGACGGGAGGGGAAACCCTCCCTTTTTTATTTTAAGGAGCTATTAAAATGCCTATTATAACTAAACCGTCACCGTTAGAAAAAGATGCCACAGGTATTTTTTCTTTAGATAAAACTGCTCTTGCTTTACATCCAACAGTTGTTGCAAGTGCGCACTTCTCTTCACCTAACGTCTGGGAAAAAGTTATTCTCAAATATAAATCTGAAACTTTAGGACAGTTTGAATCAGTTGAGTTTGATGCAACTCTTGCTTCACCTGAGGGTCAATTTTTTGTCAGTGCTACTGCAGAAGATATTTTTGAAGTAGAAAAAATCACTATCATTGATAAAGATGGTGCAATTCTTTTAATTCCAAGAGCAGATTTGACTGTTGCTGAATTTGATATTGATTTTGGTGCAGGAGTACCACAACCAGTTTCAGTCATGTGGCTTGCAAATCCTGCGTATGTTTTAGAAGGTGACGGCGGAGCAACAGCGTCTGCAACAAGACCTAGTTATGGAGAGTATTCTTTAACTTTTGCCGATCCTTCACAGTATGTTACTGGTGATTTTACTTTAGAGGCAGTTATAAGTTCTACTTATAACCTAGGTCAAAACTTTATCGGGTTTTATGATAGCACAAGCCCAACTATAACCACAGCTTTTACAGGTGCAAGTATTTATTTTGAGCAGGCCATTGTAGCAAGCTATTCTATTCCAACTAGCCCAACATACACTGTAAAAATTCAAAGAATAGGATTAAATGTTAAGTTTTATGTAAACGATGTTGAGAAGTATAGCGGAACTCATACCGATATTAATAAAGCTAAAGTTCCATTCTTTACCTTTACAGACAATGCTAAATACATTGTCAGCGCTACTATAACAGTACCTGCCGTTCAATCAGTAACTTGGAACGTAGCAGGTAAAACAGGCGTTGGCACAGTTACCACAGGTGCTAATGGGCTTATTACTAGGGCTGATGCAGGAGGAGAATATAACGTAAACGTACTGTCGAATGAAACAATTATTGGTGACGGGTTTGTAGAGTTTGTAGTGTCTGATTCTTTTGTAAGCGTAGTATTTGGGTTAGCAGAAGTAAATTCACCTACAGGTTTTTACAATAATTTATTAATAGGGTGTTATAGAACGGCAAATCCAAGCCTGCTTGAAGGAGTAGAAACGAGAGGAAATTTAACAGTAACTATCGGTAATTTTTTAAATGTTGGAACTGCACAAACTGGGGATGTAGTTAAAATTTCAAGAGTAGGGACTACATATAGTATCCAAATAAACAACGGAGCTGCATACTCTACTACAATTAATAATACTAACCCACTAAAAGCATCTGTTTCACCATACTTTAATAATACAAGTATTAATAATGTAATAATTTCTTCATAAGAGGGTCACATGGAAATGATTATCGAACATAAAGACACTTTAATCCTTCTTGCTTTTGCAATCTCAGAAGCACTTGCACTTATCCCAAGTGTTAAGGCAAATGGATTGTTTCAATTAGTTTACTTTCAACTAAAGAAGTTGAAGAAATAAGTGCTTA
>CAYOWH010000178.1:0-2507 GCA_964407615.1 uncultured Bacteriovoracaceae bacterium
AATTCTAGGGCAGTAGCTTGATCTACTCCATATTCAGCTGCTCTTTTTACGAATCCACTAACATATGCTTTTTGTATAATATTCATAAACTATTTAAACGTAATTTTAAAGTACGGGTATATTAAAATAAAGAAAAAACATATATACCCCCTCCCCCCCTTTGTATAATATATCAATTTAAGGTATAGTATCTTGATGAAGAAAATAATCAATATTGCAATTAAATTTGCGGTTTGGGTGAGCATAACGGGCCTCGTGGCTTGGGGTATCAACACATTGTTGTTTCACCTACATAATAAATATGTAGGAGTACTGTAAAGATCTATGGGGGGGTGGGATACACCCCCCCCTGAGTGCTTTTGTTTAGCTACTGTGTGTATAATGTTTAAACATGTACAATTTTTATACATACAATACCGCTATTCAGGATTTAATCGCAAAAAATAAAAACATTTAGCCCCTTATGCAATTAACCTGTGTTTTGTGGTATAGTATTTTAAGCAAAGGTTGCATAACCAATGCTTTGGGGATCCCTCCCAAACCCTACGGGCGATCAGGTGGAAGGCCTGTATTTGTTAGTATGAACCAATCGGATGCAGTGAAATATATTGAAGCAGCGGGATCCCTCGAGAACGTGCGGAAAATCCTGAGTGAAATTCCGTACAAAAACAGCGAAGAAAAGATGGAAAGGCTGCAGATGTACAGCCTGATCGCTGCATTAAACGAGTACCTTGAGTCTCAAGTTGAGACAGCGAGAAGCGATTGAAAAAGTGAAAGGAAGGGTCCAATCCCCTTCCTTTTTTTAGCTATTACCCCTCCCCCTATAAAATAATAGAGGTATTGTGGTATAGTATTTTGAGCAGAGATTGCATAACCAATGCTTTGGGGATCCCTCCCAAACCCTACGGGCGTGCAGGTTACAGGCCTGTATCTGTTATGAGAATGTTGATCGCGGTTATGGCGGGAGCGGTAATGGCCTTGGAGATAGCCGTGCAGATGGCGCGGCTCAGCACCCTGGAAGGGGTGGTGGGTGATATGCGGGAAGACCGCACCCAGATGCGGAATATTATCGCCTTAGAACAGAGGCAGGCTGAACTAGAAAGGCACATCGCCTTTCTAGTAGAAAGGATAAATGAATTGGAAAAGAAAAAGTGAATCAAGTCCTGAGCAAGACTATAAACTGCTCTTTTTTTTTAGCTATCAGATATTCTATGCTTCAAGTATAATAATTTGACTGTTATGTCTGAGCAAATTCCAGGATTATATTCTAGTGTAAAAGAGGAAGGTAAACCTATTACCAAGCCTGCGAAACCTATTTCTATTCTAGATAAATTAAAACAAAATCTAGATACACCTAAGTTAACTGGAGCAGCTAAGCCAGCATATACAGAACCTGTAAAAGCCCCTGAAAGAGGAGTTACTAAACCTGTGCCTAGACCAATAGAGCAGGCAAAGATTACTAAAATACCTAGAGTGCTTAAACAGGGTATGTATGCTAGGAATACAGGTATTAAAGATAGTGACGGTAATAGCTATATTAATACTGAAGATGCAGAACTATTAAATAAACTAGGGTTTAGTGTAAACCCAAACGAATACTCTTTTTTAGCTATTGGAGATAAAGTAGAAGATACTTACAGCTATATAGAGAAAACTGCAGGTTTATCTAAGGATGTGGTAAAAGCTATAGATAACGATGAGCCATTCAGTGCTGAGTATTTAAAAGATTTAGACTATACTGTACCCGATGGTTATGAGGTGAAAGGTGATCTAGTAGTACCTATAGAGAAGAAGGCTGCTGTTAACGAAGAGAATTTTCAAGATATTCCAGGATTTGGTAGAGTAAACATGAACCCAGACCCTGGCGTTAAAATAGTATCTATTACTCCTGTAGAACCAGGAGGACATCTATACCATTCAAGCTCTCAGAAACTTACGCAGCTTGATCCTAGTTTTGCGACTGCGCGAGGATATGGATACGAATATACTAAACCTGTAGTATTCGCTAACCCTGCTCCTGACGAATTGTTTGCTAGTTCTCCTACAGGAGCTCATAAGAAATTAGTAGATGAGTCTCTAGGCTCAGGCAAAGGATATCCTAGAGTATATCATATGCTAGAACATAGAGCGAAGCATCCAGAAACTCAGGAAGAAATTCTGCGTAAAATATATCTTGGAGCAGAGCCTAAAGGATATCACCATGTTGTAGATTCAGACGGATGGTTTGCAGCTCATAGAAAATTACTGAAAGGGCAGGGAGAACATCAAAAATGGGTTGATGTGATGGAATATATTAAACCTAGTAAAGCAGAGGTAATTCATTCTATTTCTGCAAATAATCCTACTACATGGGAAATGCTGCCGGATGTATATGAGCATGTGCCTGAGCTTGCAGGCAAAAAAGTACCTGCTGAACAATTTTTAAAATTAGTTAAAGATGAAAATGTACGCAAAGCTATAGAAGAGCATTTAAGTAAACCTTTTATTCCTGGTACTCATCCTGAGGT